>CALMWE010000294.1 GCA_937873795.1 uncultured Caryophanales bacterium | reverse complement strand
TAAAGGTGATTGGTGACCGTCGAGGTTGAAGACCAGCCCCACCATTCGGAAACCATTGTCCAAGTCGTATGGCGATCAGTGGTTGCGACGCGGAGGTAACCATCATATTCATCCATCGAGAATTGATTCAGAGAAGTACCGGCTAAACTGGCCGAGGCTTCAAAGGTCAGCGTCGCAGAAGCGACATCGATGGCAAATTGTGAAATCGTCATTCTGTTGTAGTATTGGTTTTCTTCGTAATGGTAAATGGTTTCGGCCAACACAAGGTGGTCCAGATTGACATACATTTTTTGATAATCGGGGCTCGCGCCTAAGAACGCGGTCGAGTTATGTTCGATGAGTTCTGGATCGGCATTGAGTTTCACACCGGTGAGGACTTTCATGCCATAAGCAGGCGTGTCATCGAAATAGTAAATGCGGTTGTAATCGACAAAGGAGGTTTCTTCGTCAGTTCCTTTGACTTCAGTGAAGTAAGGACGCGCGTCTTCTTGACCATAATAATGATATTTGTACCCTACGAGGAACAAACTGTCATTAATCAGGCGATGATCCATGAAGAAGCTATCCGTTTCAAGCGAATAGACGATCTGTAGGGTATCGCGATCGATGAAGACTGCGGTTCCCGTCGGTTGCCACCACATGTAGGATAAGCAATAGGCGGTATCGCCGGTCTCATCCGTGGCACAGCTGATCGTGGATACGTCATAACGATAGCCGATAATGATTAAGTAATTCGGCGTTAAATAAAGCGAATCCGTATAAACTTGTCCAAGATCGATCTCCGTTCCCACATGAATCGAGTGATCGTCTTCAACATCCAAGACACGGATCTTGTTTTCATAACGCGCGGCGTAATAGATTTGATAACCATCAGTTTTCACGATGTCGGCTTCACTGACACCGGACACTTGTTCATTGGTGTCCGTGTAGTCACGGGTACCCGAACCTTGAGCGCCGGTTTCGGCAGATGAAGTCGCGACGTCTTCATTAATTCCGGGGTAATAATAATCGCCACCGGTTTTTTGGCTTTCTTCAAAAAGATCATTGAGCTTTGTTGCACTGCCTACGGCATGCGCGTTGGCGGCAAAGAGGCCGGCCGCAGAGTTTTCGCTCGAGTTGTTTTCATTTCCACACGAGGCTAAAACGCCCACGGACAAAAAAGCCAAAAGGCTAAGCGAACGAATGATTTTGTGATAGTTCATACCTTGTCCTCCTAAAAGAGAGAAGTTGAGACTGCCATCACTTCAATAGACAATCGACCAAGGTGTTTTTTTATAAAAAAGATTCGTTAACAACAAATTCAAGATTAACTTTATTAAACGTATTATTCCCTTGAGGGCCTTCAGGCGGAACCACTAATCCGGAACTTTGGGCCTCAGTATCATCAACGAAATTATCGATTTCTTCATCCACGTAATAAACCGTGGTATGGTCGCCTTCGGTGACTGTGAAAGTGAAAAGGTCCGGCAAAAAGCCACCGGATTTATCATCATAGCCGACCCATCCGATGAAGAAGGATTCATTCGGATCGATGACTTCACCAAGTTTCATGGAATACTCGTTAAAGAAGTATGGGTAGTACTCATTAGTGTCCATGGCATGGAAAGCACTGTGAAGCGGCGAAAGAATGCTACCGAAACAAATCACGTAGATGGCGCTGGTCATTAATCCAAAAAGGGCTCCGAGTGGGCGAAGCTTGTGTTCCCGAGATTGAGGACTGGCCAACAAACGGATGGGAAATAAATAAAGGATGGAGGAAAAAATCCATCCGAAAAAGTGCGTGAAGAAGAGAATAAAAGCCCAACTCAGTGCTTTGCAGACACCCATCGAGAATCCCGCAAGGTACGCGTTATTGAGGAAAGGACTGTCGGCAGGAATATAGCCGTTCGCGTTGGAATAAGCAACGATTTGGCGGAACACATCATCCATCGATGAAAGTCGGAACACCGTTCCTTCTAACGTAATGCGGATGGTGAATCCGGTGCTCGACCAAAAACCATAGTTGATGTAGAGTGCCATCGATTCAAGGAAAAGCAAATAGAAAACGTCCAAGACGACCAACACGAAAAAGAATCGCCACATCGAACGCCAAATGCCGCGAACGGCCCCGCGAATGATGCCGAGGATCAGAAAAATTCCGATAACGATATCAAGAATATGAGGAATATTGAGAATAAAACTGGCGATTGACCAAAATAATTGCATGAAACGTCCTCAGTTATCAATTGACTAATATATAACGATTAATCTTGGGTTTCAATGTTGGTTGAAGAAGTTTCTTCAATTTGTCCGATATCGCTTGTTTTAATCCGTGTGAACTTACGGTTAATGAGATTAACCCGTTTATCCATCGCTTCGGTCTTGTTGGACAAGGTATCGACGCTCCGAGAGAAGCCATCCCATTCTTCCGCAAATTTATCAAAGTCTTTGCCCAGCTTGTTCAATTCGATGCTGAGTTCTTGGTATTTTTCCGAACGGGCATAATTGATCCGAAGCATCTTAATGGTCGCAAGAATCGGTTGAAGCGTTGAGGGAGAAGTTAAAATCACTTCGTTATTCCGTGCTTCCGCTACCACGTCCGGGAACTGGGAGTGAACGTAAACAAAGACACCATCGCTGGGAATGAATAATAAGGCTTGAACGGCGGTAACGCCCGGAATGATGTATTTGCTTTTGACCGCGGTGATATGTTTTTTGACCGCGTCACGGAATGCACGTTTCAACATTTCTTCATCTTTTTCTTCATGAGCATCAAACAACCGTTTGTAATCCTGATAAGGGAATTTGGAGTCAATGCACACCATCTTATTGGGTTCGGGCATAAACACCACCGCATCCGGACGAACCTCTTTGTCGCCTTTTCCCGCGATGACATATTGCATGGCATAGGTATCGTTCGTATCTCCGAAGACACTATGCAAAATCGTTTCTAAAGTCATCTCGCCGAATTGCCCACGTGATTGATTTCCGCTCAAAATCGTCGTCAAATCGACCACGTTTTCGGAAAGAGCGTTGAGTCCTTTTTGAGCTTCATCGATCGTGGCTAATCGTTCTTTGACCTCGCCGACGGCTTTGGTCGTGGTTTCAAAACCACCTTTGAGGCCATCGTTAACCATTTTATTGATTTCGACAAATTTTCCATCGATTTTCGTATCGAAGCCAGTGAACTTTTGATTGATTTGGGTATCCAAAGAAGCAAATTTGGTACTGATGCTGACGCCGATATTTTCTTGGAACCGTTCCAACTTGGCATTGGTGATTTCGCTTTGTGCCGCCACTTGCACGGTGAGCTCTTTACTCAACTGATTTTTGGCTTCGGCCATGGATTGGCTGACCGCGGATGGGATAGCCGACGACAAAGCATCAATTTTGGCTTTCACTTCACCCAATGATTCGGCATTTTGGTTGATCACCGGAACGTCTGGTTTTTTCTTTTTCAAAACAATGACCAAAAGTGCCACTGAGATGCCAATCAAAAAAACAAATAAAACGGAGAACAAAACAATGGTTAATGTGTCGGGCATAAATACCTCCCAAGCGGAAACGACCTTATGGTCGTGTGTTTTTCCTTCTTACTTATGATAACACGATTGTCTTATCCACGAGGAACAATTTCAAAAGCCCATTTTCCAAAAAAAATCAAGACTGATAAAGCGTCCCTTTTTAGTCTAGAATAAGAGCACAAAAGACAAGGCGGGAGGTGATGGGATGAACAATAAGTCCATCATCGTTATCGACCTTAAGGCATTTTATTCATTTGTCGAGTGTGTCGACCGTGGACTCGATCCTTTTACCACGCCTTTAGTCGTATGCGACAAGGAGCGCGGACCCGGCAGTATCGTTCTTTCCGTCTCCCCTTATCTCAAAAGCATGGGAGTCCCCTCGAGATGCAGACAATATGATTTACCTAAACTTCCCAATATGATTTTTGCCGTACCGAGAATGAGTTTATATCTTTCGAAGTCGGCTGAAGTCGTCAGTATTTTCTTGGATTACGTCGATGAAGAAGATTTACATGTTTATTCGATTGATGAATCATTCCTCAGTGTCGCCCCTTATTTAAATCTCTATAAATGCACACCGCGAGAACTCGCACGCCGCATCCTAGATACAGTTAAGAAGAAAACAGGATTAGTTTGCACAGCCGGAATCGGCCCCAATATTTTCTTAGCCAAGATTGCTCTTGACCGCGAAGCCAAAAGCGCACCGGATCGAATCGCCGAATGGACCATGGAGGATATCCCCACGAAACTTTGGACCATCACCCCTTTGTCTGAAATGTGGGGAATCAGCACGCATTTAGAAGCCACTCTCAACGCTATGGGAATGGTTTCCGTCGGGGATTTAGCGCACTTTTCGAAAGATTTAATTGTTAAAAAGTTCGGCATCATGGGAGAGCAATTGCACAATCACGCCAATGGCCTGGACTCGTCGGATATTCGCGAAAAAGCAATCCCCAAAGACCAGAGTTTGTCCATTGGGCAAACCCTCATGCGCGATTATGATCCGAAAGAACTTCCACTGATTATCCGAGAAATGGTGGATGACTTGACCCTTCGTTTACGATTTGAAAAGAAGCTTGCTACGGTTGTTCATCTATTCGTCGGTTACAGTGGCGAAGGCCTCGGCGGATTTGCGCATCAGACGAAGTTACTCCGTCCCAGCGATGATGTCGATGACATCTATGGGGCTCTAATGCATATCTACGACAAATTCATTTCCAACCACCAGATTCGGAATGTCGGAATGAGTTTAGGGGGTCTTGTCTACCCAGATTATGAACAACTCGATCTCTTCGTTGATCCCGAAAAAAGGGAAGAAAAGCGACGACTTCAAACGACGATTGACGAAATCCATGCCAAATACGGAAGCAACGCCGTTCTACGGGCCACCGCTTTGACAAAAGCAAGCACAGCCATTGAACGGCATTCACGAATCGGAGGACATCGAAAATGAGCGAAAACGATCGCGGAATGAAAAAATGGGCACCCTATGCCTCATTAATAGAACAAAAAGATTATCTAAACCGCATGCGCAAAAACAAGGAGCGCGTGAGCAAACCATTATTAAGCGCCGAACAGGCAGAAGAAATCAATGACCTTCTCCTCCACTGCCGTGGCGAAGACTTAATCTTTCGCTATTTTAAAGATGGCTTTATCTATGAGATTCAACAGAGCATTCTCTCGGTCGATTGTGCTTCGAAAGTCGTTCGTGGAAGCGAAATGTGCCTTCCACTTAAAGCAATTATTGGCTTAAAACGCGTAAATTCTTGAAAACCATGTGATATTCCAATAAAAAGGAATGCCGATGCGTTTATGTGATGTAGCGAAACTTTCCGAGGTCATCCTTTTGATGGTCTGAGCCAAGCGCCGGAAGAATCGTCGACACGCAATCCGCGCATCCCCTTATGCTATAATTTCATAAGATAAACGGAGAAAAAAATGTCGACCAAACTAGAAAGTGCTTTGCAACGATTAAAAGAACATGACCTTGACGGGCTTCGTGAGATTTACGAGCTGACCAGTCGAGGCGTTTTTACCTTCGTTCTCCCGATCGTCGGCGATTACCAACTGGCTGAAGACATCATGCAAGAAACCTACATCAAGGTTCATGAACGCATTGATAGTTATTCTCCCGATACGAACGGACGCAACTGGATCTTGACCATCGCAAAGAATACCGCACTCGACGAACTTCGAAAACGAAAACACGAAGAATCGGTCGACTTCGATGATGAACGACAGACTCTCGGCAGTTATTCACTCCCGGAAGATCTCGATACGCCGACCATTCAACTAGCCAACAAAATCCTAAGTCCCGAAGAAATGGAAATCGTACTCTTGTTCGCCATCGGTGACTACAAACACCGAGAAATCGCGCAAATCCTGGATATGCCGATCGGAACCGTGACATGGAAGTACAAAAACGCACTCGATAAACTAAAAAAAGCAATCAAGAAATGAGGTGGCAGCATGAACATCAAACGTAAACTTCGCAAAGAAGCGTCTTCGTTTGTCCCGAATGTTTTGGACAAAGTGTTGGATCGCGTCGGTTACATGCCGACACCAAAACAACCTTTTTGGAATTTCAAAAAACTGTCTCTCGCCGGTGCGGCAGGAGCCTTGATTGTTGTTGGTGCCGTGGCTATTCCCTATTATTCAAATGTTGCCGTCGTGGCCAACGCCGAAACACTCGTCGAAATCTCGATTATGCCGGCATCAACCTATAACGCCACCGGATCGATTGCGGCGGAAGACATTCCGGTCTTTGCTTATCGCACGGATAAAGACTTTAAAACCAAAGTTCTGGATGAAAATGGAACCAATGCCGTTTATGCCAAAAATCAAAACGCCAAAATCATCTTAGCCGGCATTGGAACAGAAAACACCGTCGATAAACCTGCCGAAGAAGTGACCTTAACCATCATTGACAAAGCTGCTCTTTCAGGATTCATCGAAATCAGTGAAGTCGGGAACTTTGTAACCGTCACCACTTCCGGCGATAACCTCGCCAATCGTACCAAACTTGAAGAACGCATCTATGATACGGTCATGGAATACTTCAAAGCTCGGGCTATATACGGCGTATTGAAAATTAACGGAAATAACCAAGTCGACTTCTCCGGTTATGACGAAACCGATGACGATGTCGATGAATATGAAGACGATTACAGTTCCCATTGTCATGAGCATAAAGACGATGATGATGATCGTGGACAAAGCTGGGGCGATGACTACGACGAATGGGTCGATGAACATGATGACCATGGGCATAACGGTGGCGGTCATGGCGGGCGTGGCCGCGATAACGAAGACAACGATTAGCATCTCTCACTGCCTGCATTGAACTTGAGCCCGGAAACCCCGGGCTTTTCATTTTTTGGACTATATTTATTTTTTAATTCCGTTTTTCGAATCAAAAAACAAACGATTAAATCGCGTTTTTTCATTTTTAAAGGAAACCATGATTGATTATTGTCCGTTTTGAGAGAATAATTTTTTTATCAAAGGTAGGTAATCCCTATGGCAAAATATGCACGGAAAGACATTCTTAAGAGTGCCTTAGACGAAAACGTTCGTTACGTTCGTTTGCAGTTCACCGATATGCTTGGAGAAATCAAGGCGGTCGAAATTCCGGTAGCCAAACTCGAAGATGCGCTCAATAACAAAATCATGTTTGACGGATCATCCATCGAAGGCTTTGTCCGTATCAAAGAATCCGACATGTATTTACATCCGGATTGCGACTCCTGGCTTATTCTCGAATTTGAGGATATCAGTTATGGAAAAGTTGCCCGTCTGATTTGCGATGTTTACACGCCTTACGGCAAGCCATTCCCGGGTGACCCCCGTTACATTTTGAGACGGGCAGTCAAGAAAATGAATGAAATGGGTTTTGGATCTTTGAATATCGGATTCGAACCTGAATTCTATTTATTTAAGAAGGCCGCAGATGGAACTCCCACCATTGATCCCAGCGATAAAGGAAGCTACTTTGACATGCAACCCCTCGATGGTGCCGAATATGTCCGCCGCGATATCGCCCTAGAACTTGAAAAATTGGGCTTCGTTGTCCAAACCAGTCACCACGAAGTCGGCCCCGGACAAAACGAAATCAACTTCAAATATGCCGATGTTGTCACCGCCTGTGATAATGTCCAAACCTTTAAACAAATAGTGAAAGTCATCGCTCGTAAACACGGTTACATTGCTTCCTTCATGCCAAAACCCATCGCCAAACTCGCGGGTAATGGGATGCATACCAACTGCTCCTTAACGGACCTCGAAGGAAAAAACATATTCTTTGATGAAAATGATCCAATGAAACTTTCTTTGGTGGCTCGTAAATGGATTTCCGGTATTCTGAAACACTCCCGGTCCATCGCCTGTTTGACCAATCCGACCGTCAACTCCTACAAACGTTTGATTCCCGGATACGAAGCTCCTTGTTATGCCTGTTGGAGCGATGCCAACCGAAGTGCTATGATCCGTATTCCTGCGGCCCGCGGTGAAGCGACGCGAACTGAAGTTCGGAACGTTGACCCACTCGCCAATCCTTATCTCGCCCTTGCCGTAATCTTAATGGCCGGTCTTGATGGAATCGAAAACAATATTGAACTCGTGCCCCCTGTCTATGACAACATCTTCTCGCTCACCCGTGAGCAAAGAGAAGAAAAGGGAATTCCCAATCTTCCGGAAAATCTAAAGGACGCTATCAAGGAAATGAAAAAAGATCCTTTGATTCTCGAAACCTTAGGAGAACACACTTTTAATAAGTACGTCCAAGCCAAAGAATTGGAATGGGACGACTACCGTTGTCTCATCCACAAATGGGAACTCGATCGTTACTTACAATAAAGGAAAACGCCCGAAAATCGGGCGTTTTTTCTAACTTTTAAGTTTAAATTCAATGTAGGCCGGATTGTGGTCGCTATAAGCAAAACCGAGGTTGTCGGGATCTTCTCCTGCGGCTATGTTTTCAACCAACAATACTTCAAGATTCGGGCTGACAAGGAAGCCATCGATGGTACACAAGAAATTATCTAGGATGCCATTGTTGTTTTCATCTTGCCAAGGAATGCTCGGATCACGGCAGGTCGGGACGTTATCGGCAGCGGCAATAGTCATGCCGGTTCCCATCAGATCATAATTCGGGTCGGCGGGATCTAAGCGAAGATAATTCCACCAATATTCTTCAGGGCGTTCTTGTTCGTAATTGTCATACCAGTCCGGTTGAGCCGCGGGATTGATATAGGTTCCTTCGGAAGCAAAAGCCGGGTTGTCATAAATGACGTCATGATTGAAGTCACCGCCGACAAGAACGTAATTTCCAGCGCTGAATTCCGCGGCAAGAGTGCCCTTGAGTTCATTAAACTGGTTAGCTCTAATTTCACCGGTCGCATCATAAGCCGAAAGGTGAACGTTGATGATGGATAAGAATTTTCCGGTGGTTCCAACAGGAATCTTGGAAACCGAATAGCAGCGGTCTAGATCAAAGAATTTGGTCGGAAACGCATCGGTGACATAAAAGGATTTGCGAACGGATGAATCAATCGAGTACCGGCTAAAGGTTGAAATTCCCGAATTGATTTTGCCAATCGGTTCATTGAGAGGATAGGCTAAGTAGGCACTGTGAAAGTTCGACGCATGGACATAGTCATAAGTATTAAATTGATTAACCATGCTTTGGAGTTGGTTGACGTGGTAACTGCGGTCCGCATTGGTGTCCACTTCTTGGAAAAGGGCAAAATCAACGGGCTTTCCGTAATCTTGTTCCAAATCAGCGATGGTTTGCACCGCTCCTTCGGTATTGCGGATAGCAGCTTCTAGCGAGGCTGCGCGAGAATGGCTTCCCACCGTATGGGTAATACCGCCATGGCTGGCGACATATTCGGGTTTGTAATCATTTTCATCCATAAAAAAGTCATAGTCACGGTCATACGCGCCAAAGCCAATGTTGTAAGTGGAAGCGGAAAAGGTCGTTCCAGAAGCAGGAATGCTTTCATCAAAAAGGTCCGCATCGGTAATTGTTTGCATATTCAGACCAAAAACAAACAAGTCTTGATCATCTGGAATCCGCGAATAACTTCCAATCACATAAACCAAATAACCACCGATCGTGATGACCATCGAAAGAACTAAGGCACCAACAGTCAGACCACCGATTTTTAAACCTTTTCTAAGCTTTTTGTCCATGGTTTTGTTCCTTTTCTTTTACGCGCGCCGTATACTGATCCATTTGCTTAGCCACCGCTGCTTCTGCTTCGCTACGCAACTTTTCAATGGCCTCTTCTTTGGGCAATGAATAGTCGGGGAAAAGGGGCTCGCCGATGGAAATCGTACAAAGAGGGTATTTTCCTTTGAATAAACGGTAAATTCCTTTGGCGGGACGATAAGAAATTGCTGAGGGGATAACCGGTTTATCTGCGCGATAGGCAAAGGAAAAGACGCCTTTCTTAAATGGTCTTAACGTGTCTTCATAATACCACATGGAACATTCCGATAGAAATGGAGCCAGCGGCCTTCATCCAGTAATTTTAAAACATCCCGTTCAAAAGCACGGATGGCAGCGAGGTTGCCACTGGGAATCGGTACCGCACCCACGGCACGGAATGTCGGACCTAAGGATCCCAAAAGATTGTTTTTCCACATCGTGAAATATTGCTTTCGAGGATAAATGGCCGCGCGAATGCAGAGATAATCCCATTCATATACGTGATTGCAGACCGTAATCGCACCTTGCTTTAGAAGTTTCCTGTATTTGCGGAAAACCTTTTTTCCTTTGACCCGAAGGCCATAACGGACGCAAGCCACAGGGACAACCAAGGCAAGGAGAAAAACATGCATTAAGTTTTGTTTGACGACAAATGGAAAGCTTTGATTATAGTAAGGATATTCATGATTCAGAATAGCTTCATCATAAACAGGAGCCGGTGAAATCATGTGTCCATCGATTTGCTCGGGATAAACAAAGTGGAGGTCGGGACGATATTTCATAGGCAATCCTTTCGTTAACATCGATTCGCTATAAAAGAATTGAGAATCCGATGATGATTAAGACAATGCCCCCTATAATGGGAGCCACTTTTTTGACGAAATTGCCGATGACCTTTCCAAAGAGGCCACCGAAAAATGACAGGAGGAACGTGACCACCGCAATCACCGAAACGGCCAGCCAAATATTGGTGCCGTCTTGTGCAACATAGATGGAAACACCGACCGCCAGGGCATCGATGCTTGTGGCGATGGCTTGAACCACAATCTTACGGTTCGAGATATCGTCAATCAAAGGGCACGATTCGGGCTTGATGATGGATTTGATTCCATCGATAATCATTTTTCCGCCGATGACCAGCAATAAGGCAAAGCCGATCCATCGTCCGGAAGAAACAAACCATGCACTTTGTTCGGCAAAGAAGGCATAAACAAAATAACCGATGAGCGGCATGATTCCTTGAAATAAACCAAACAGACTCGCGGCGAAAGCGAGTCGTTTGTGATTGAATTTTTTGTAGCAAACACCGTTCGTGATGTTGACTGCCGTGGCATCGACCGACAACGCCACCGCATAGAGCAAAATATCGAGGAAAACCATGGTTTAGTAAATTTGGTTAAAAGGCCCAGTTCCCATTCTTAAAGATTTGAACTTCTTTGCCATCACGGGTATGTCCGACAATCGACAGATCCTTGGAGCCAATCATGAAATCGACGTGAATCATCGAATCGTTGATGCCCATTTTGTCAAAGTCTTCTTTGGAGTATTTTTCATAGTCTTTAACGCAGTTTGAGAAGCCCATGCCAAGAGCTAAGTGGCAGCTGGCGTTTTCATCGTACAGGGTATTAAAGAAAAGGATACCCGAATTGTTGATGGGTGAATCGAACGGTACCAAAGCACATTCGCCAAGGTAACTGGCGCCTGCGTCCATCGAAATCATTTGCTTAAGCAATGCTTCGTTCTTTTCGGCTTTGACTTCCACCGCTTTGCCTTCTTTGAAGGTGACGGAGAAGTTTTCAATGAGTTCACCGCGATAGCTCAAAGGTTTGGTTGCATAGACAATCCCTTCGGCTTTGCCTTTTACCGGGGTAATGAAACATTCTTCGGTGGGCATATTCGGGTTGAAGTAAATGCCTTGGGTCGAGGTTTCGCCTCCGCCCATCCATAAGCACTTGTCCAACATCCAAACTTTTAAGTTTGTGCCGTTTTTGGAAGTGTAGTGAAGATAATCGATGTTCAGCGAGTTCAGATAGTTGCAACGCGCCAATAAGTCGGTGTTATGGTCTTTCCACGCTTGAACGGGATCATCTGTAATGCGCGAAGTGGAAAGAATCGCTTCCCACAATTTTTCAATAGCTTTTTTCTTAGGAAGATCAGGGAATACTTTTTTGGCCCAACCGGCGCCGGGGACACCAACGATGGTCCATTGATATTTATTTTCCATTTGATCACGGATCGGTTTGATCAACGGGTAAGTTTTCATGGAAGCTTTGGCAATTTTGGCTTGGTTAATGCCTTTTAATCCATCCGGATCGGCCGAAGCGATGTGAATTTGCGCAGGCAAGACTTCCGCGGCATGCCGAAGTTTGGCCAATTGCCATTCGGGAATAGTGGACATGGTCGCCAAGGAACGATAACGGACATTGATTTTGGACAAGGGTTGATAAGCCCATTCCACGGTGACCGTTTTGGCCCCGGCTTTATAGCATTCTTCGACAACCATCTTGACGAATTCGGGTTGATCCAAATCCGCATTAATGATGACTTCCTGACCTTTTTGGACATTGACGCCCATACGCGCGATAACACGCGCATACTTTTTTAAAATGCTCTTTTTCATAATGATGACTCCTATGTTTTAATGGATAAAATTATAGCCCTCAGCAGAAGCTTTTTCAATGTTGTGTCCGAGATTGACCTTAGAGGATGAAGAAAAATGAAAATTAGCGTAGAATATAAAGGAAATCAATCGGCATTAGGAGGTATCCATGAACCGAATCATTGCACCCAAACGATGGATCCGTATCCTTGAATCCGTGATTCTTGGTTTGATGGGGCTGGTCCTCATCATCTGGCCAGGTCAAATATACGGTTATGTCGGACTTGTCTTAGGCATTTTTCTCATTCTTTACGGTGGTGTTTATCTTTTCATTGAATTCTTCAATAAACACTTCCGCGATACACTGGTCGGCATCATCGTCGCTGGTTCTTACTTGGCCATCGGCATTGCACTTGTATCTATTCCCAAAGATATCGTTCAAACCATTGTCGGATTCTTAATCGGCATTCTTATCCTCGCTCAAGGATTAAGTACGATTGCTCAAGCCATTTACGAACGCCGTTTCAGAGACTATTGGGTTTTGAAGTTGATCGTCGGCATTGTCATCTTCGGCATCGGCGTTATGGGAGTCATCAACGCCCGCGAATCCTCAGAAGTGTTCTTGATTCTTATCGGAGGCGTCTTGATCTTTATGGCCATCAGCCAAATCTTCTCAACTCTCTTCTTATTAAGAAATGAACCTCGTCAAGAAAAAACGAGAAACAAAAAGAACCCCGACATCATCGACGCCGAAATCATCGAAGAGAAAAAGGAAAACTAAAAGAAAACGTCCGCGAAGGACGTTTTTATTTTGATATGGTCGTCAGTTCGGCAAAATGAGGCAAAGACTCGCACCACTTGGCAAAATCATGCCATTCGCTCAATTTGTGGTCTTTTCGTTGATAGTACATCGTTTTGAGCTGTTGATAGTTTGTGGTCATGCTTGCTCCCAAGCAGAATCCTGACGGGAGACTGGCAACGATTTGCCGCCATTTGGTTTTTTTCATTTCGGCATCATCGGGAAGTTTTTGATATTCCTCAACCAATGTTTTAATAATTTCAATGACGCGGGGATCGGTGTCGCTCACGCATTGAGAAGCGATGTCAAACTTTAACAGGCAATGCATGGTCGATTGACTCGAGATGAAATCAAACCAGTGATAACGTTGCGCCTGTTTCCACCAATAAAGAGGGGCGGTAACATCCATCTGCACCAGAATGCCTTTGAGAAAGTTGTCATGACCTTCACCGTTACGGGTGCAGCCTAAACGCGAAGCGCGGGTGAAATCTTTATCTGTGACTTCTTCATTGTCCAGAAACGTCCTCATTGGATTGCCACTGGCTTTAATCGCTTTGTCGATTCCAAAGACGGAGGTGTGTTCAATTTTGAATTCCATGGCTATAAGCCTCCAATAAGTTTTTGATCAAAGTCAAACGGGTTAATAAGCCAACGCCACCGGGCACCGGCGTTTGTAAAGCGACATCAAGTCCGGCTTTGGCATCGCCATAAAGCTTTCCTTCAAATCGGTTAATACCGACATCGACGACAACGGCGGTTTTCTTCAAGTGCTCGCCGGTCAAAAATTCTTTTTTGCCGATAGCCACCACAACGATATCGGCGTGTTCCAAATAGAAAGCCATATCTTCGGGACGCGTTTTACTGTGAAGAACCGTCGTGTTGCAATTTTTAGCCGTTAAAAGGCGGGCCATAGGCTTGCCAACAATATTGGATCTTCCGATAACCACGGCGTTTTTGCCAGTAAAATCAATGCCTTCGGAGGTTAGATAGTCAATGATTCCTTTGGGTGTGCATGGATCCATTTTGCTTAAGGGATGGAAGCCATCGACGTCCTTGGAAGGGGCCACTGCCGCTTTGATGATATCTTCATTAATTTGTTTGGGTAAAGGCATTTGGACAATGAAGCCATGCACATCCGGATCATGGTTTAACTTTTCAATGACGGATAGAAGTTCTTCTTGGCTAGCGGTCACCGCCAACCGAATCAAATCGGCACGAACACCGACTTCTTCGCAGTCTTTAAGTTTCCCGCGAACATAGGTCGAACTCGCTTCGTCATCATTGACTTGAACGATGACTAAATGAGGCTTAATCCCCATGTTCGAAACCTTGTTACGGATTTTTTCTTTTTCTTGAAGTACATAGTCTTTTATGATCATGTCAGCTCACCACCTGATTATTGAGATTATAACACGGCAAAAGTCATTTCTTAAAAGCGAAGGAAGAAAAAAGAAAAGAGCCGCAAGGGCCCTTTCAATTTCGTTTGTCAGAAGCTACTATTTCAAAGCGTTAACAAGAATGGCCAATGTGAAGAAGACGATGGCGAAACCGAAAGTAAGCCAGGAAATGACCAGTTCGCTTCCCCGTTCTTTGGTTTTCGCAAAAATATTCATTCCTGCGCCGGTAATGGCTCCCGAAGCGCCTTCGGATTTACCGCCTTGAAGCAAGGAAAGAATGATAACGATGATGGCAATGATTAAGAAGATAATGTCAAGAGCGTCCATGATGTGCCTCCTAGTAAGAATATCGTGCACGATGCAGCATTAATAATTTTATCTCTTTTCTTTAAAAAAGAGAAGCGAAAATGAAGAAAGGGTTTAAAGTGTTGCTTTGAGCTCTAGAATAATGTCGCGTAACTCAGCAGCTCTTTCGAAATCAAACTCTTTGGCCGCGCTGCGCATTTGCTTTTCCAAATCGCTGATTTTGGCTTCGATTTCGGACCGCGATGATTTACCCGGTTTCATATAAGAAGCCAACGTGTCGTCGGTGTTATGAATCGGTAAACGGATTTCTTTGATAATCGTGGTCGGAATAATCCCGTTTTCATCATTATAGGCTTCTTGAATGGCCCGCCGGCGATTGGTTTCATCGATAGCTATCTTCATCGAATCGGTCATTTTGTCAGCATACATGATGACTTGACCATGCGAATTGCGAGCGGCACGTCCGATGACTTGGATCAAGGACCGTGAAGAACGTAAGAACCCTTCCTTATCGGCATCTAAAATTGCAATCAAAGAGACCTCTGGAATATCAAGTCCTTCTCTTAAGAGGTTGATACCGACCAAGACATCGTATTTTCCTTTACGGAGTTGATAGATGATTTCGGTACGTTCGAGGGTCAAAGTTTCATTGTGAAGATAGGCTACTTTAATGCCACGATCTTTCAAATATGCCGACAAATCCTCGGCCATTCGGATGGTCAAGGTGACAATCATGGTTCGCTCTTTGGCTTCAATCCGACGTTTGATTTCTTGCATCAAGTCATCAATTTGCCCAAGGGTCCGACGAATCTCAATTTTGGGATCAAGCAACCCAGTAGGACGAATGATTTGTTCGGCCACTTGATGATTGACTCGGTTTAACTCATAGTCGCCCGGAGTCGCAGAAGTACAAATGACTTGCGGCATCAACGCTTCAAACTCTTCGAACTTCAAGGGGCGGTTATCTAATGCGGAGGGAAGGCGAAAGCCATATTCCACCAAGGTTTCTTTACGGGCCCGGTCACCATTATACATACCACGGACTTGGGGAAGACTTACGTGGCTTTCATCGATGACCAGCAAAAAGTCCTTTGGAAAATAATCCATCAAACAGAATGGACGTTCACCGGGTTTTCTTTGATCGATATGGCGGGAATAGTTTTCGATTCCAGGACACATACCAAATTCTTGAAGAGATTCCATATCTTGACGCGTTCGCATTTCAAGGCGCTGCGCTTCAAGAAGTTTGTTATTGTCCATGAAGTATTTCAGGCGTTCGGATAATTCTAGCGAGATTGTTTTGCACGCTTGGATGACACGGTCGTGGGTCGAAGCGTGTCCGTAAGCCGGGAAAATGGGAAATGAGTTGTAGGTATGTTTCACTTCGCCGGTTAGAGCATCAACCGTCGTTATTTTTTCGATTTCATCGCCAAAACAATCGATTTTAATGCAGTACTCATCGGTTGTTGCAGGAACGATTTCGATGATATCGCCACGCACTCTGAAACTTCCGGGAGATAGATCGAGGTTATTGCGTTTGTATTGGGCGTCAATCAGAGCTTTAAAAAACTTTTTACGGTTAATCTCTTCACCGACACGGACATAGAAAACAAGGTTCTTGTATTCTTCAGGGTCAGTTAAGCCATAGATTGAAGCCACGGAAGCAACGACAATGGTATCCCTGCGTTCAAGTACGGAGTTGATTGCGGCAGTCCGCATCATTTCAATCTCTTCGTTCATGACCGCATTCTTTTCGATATACGTGTCCGTTTTGGGCATGTACGCTTCAGGCTGGTAAAAATCAAAGTTCGAAACGAAATATTCCACCCGGTTATTAGGGAACAATTCTTTGAATTCGCCATAAAGCTGGCCTGCTAAAGTTTTGTTATGGACCAAAACTAAAGTAGGTCTTTGAGTCTGTTGGATAATGTTTGCAACCGTAAAGGTTTTTCCGGTACCGGTCGCGCCCAAAAGAACTTGAATTTTTTTGCCTTCTGAAAGCCCAGAGACCAGTTCCTTGATTGCGGTAGGTTGGTCCCCGGTAGGACGATAATTCGATACAAGGTTAAATTTATTTTCGCTCATCTTTTTTCTTTTCCCAGAATTCGCGGATTCCCAAAGACTTTTTAAAATCTTTTTCGGGGAACGGTTCAAACCCGGATCCGATGACTGCTTGGGCTCTTAAGAAAGTGACAAATGCCTTTGAATCGATACGGTTAATGGCGTCGCGAAGAATCGTATATTCTTTTTTATCAAAGGCAACTTGAATCATCTGGTAAGTGTTTCCAGTATAACCACCCACCACCGGAACAAGGGTAGTGCCCCGATTGAGCGATTTCTGAACATAGGCATTAATTTCCGGACCTTTTGTCGAGATAATCTGAGCAACGAATGTGGTCGACCAACCAACGAAAATGAACTCAACCATCATCGCGCTGATGAACGCAGACATGACGCCAACCAAAGCGGGAATCACACCGGTAACAAATAGACCACCGAGGATAATAAGGGCATCGGTAATGAAACTGACAATTGAAGTTTTAAAACCGAAGTACTTTTTTACGATGAAAACAAGGACATCCGTTCCACCAGTCGAGCCCCCACCTAAGTAGGTGATGGCACACCCCGTTCCAACGAAAGCTCCTCCAAAAATCCCTGCTAAAAGCGCATGGAATTCATCTAATCCCGTTGAGCCGCTTCCAGGGGCTAAGGCAATAGGGTCGTTAAATAGACGATAAATAATGGATAACGCAATCGGGTAAACGATGGTCCCCAATAATGTTTGTAAGGAGAACTTTTTTCCCAAGAAAACGAGACCGATGAAGAAAAAGAACCACGATAGAATCGCGACTGAGATATCAATATCAAAACCAAAGAGTTTGTTACCGATAATGGCAAGGCCTGACATACCGCCGGCAACAATGTTGGCGGGGACAAGAAACAATCCTGTACCGATGGCAAGGACGATGTTCCCGATAATGACAAGAAGAATGTTCCAGAATATCCTAAGTACGTGTTTACGATTTTTCATGTTCTTTTGCCTCTTTTTCTAGGAAAGCGTTGAGAAATCCATCAATTCCACCATCCATAATACGTTGAACGTCACCTTCCTGATAGTCCGTACGGTGATCTTTTACCATGGTATAAGGACAGAAGACATACGAGCGGATTTGACTGCCCCACTCAATGTTTTTTTGTTCGCCGACGATCTTGTCGACAGTATCTTGTTTTTCTTGTAGCTTTCGCTGGTAAAGCTGGCCTTTGAGCATTTGCATGGCAATGGCTTTATTTTGAAGTTGACTACGCTCAACTTGTGAACTCGTCACAATGCCCGTGGGAAGATGGGTTATGCGAACCGCCGAGCTGACTTTATTGACGTTTTGCCCACCGGCGCCCCCGCTGCGGAACGTATCGATGCGAAGGTCACTCTCGTTAATCTCGACTTCAATTTCGTCAGTAAACTCGGGAATGACGTTCACGGAAGCGAAGGACGTGTGTCGTCTGCCAGCAGCATCAAAAGGAGAAATGCGAACAAGCCGATGAACGCCTTTTTCGCTTTTTAAAAGCCCATAAGCGTTAGCGCCTCGGATAATCATCGTCACACTCTTTAAACCTGCTTCGTCGCCATCTTGGAAGTCGACGATTTGCATCTTGAAATTTCTTTGTTCGGCCCAACGGACATACATCCGATAAAGCATACTTGCCCAATCTTGAGACTCTGTACCGCCAGCACCCGGATGGATATCGATAACGGCGTTAAGGCCATCGAATTCGCCAGCAAAAAGCACTTGAGTACGTAGTTCCGCCACTTTTTTTCGAAGCGTTGCCAGTTCAATTTCGGCGAGTTCCAATAGTTCGGGACTTTCGTCTCCAGACTCTAAAATTTCAAGTAACTCCGCGTAGCCTTTTTTGATTGTCTCGTATTGATTAAGTAAATCCTTTTTAGCATTGAGAAAAGACACTACTTCAAGGGCAGATTTTTGGTCATTCCAAAAGCCCTCTTGATTCATCTTGGCTTCCGATTCTTCAATCTGTTTTTTGATCAGATCGAGGTCAAAGGGAATCACCTAGTTGCTTTATGAAAGAGGCAACCTCACTTAAATTACTTCTTAAGACCGAAATTTCTACCATAGGGGCCTCCTATTTCGTCGCGTCAACAATCGGGGCGGGCTCGGTTTCGGGTTTCGGAGCATCAGGTTTCTTGATTTCGACTTTTGCGTTGAGCAAGTTTAAAACGACTTCCACCGCAATTGTATCATTCATTTCACGGAACATTGAATAACCTTCATTCACGTAGTCTTGAAGAGGGTTGGTTTGAGCATAGCTGCGTAAATGGATGCCTTCACGAAGATGGGCCATGGTATCGATGTGCGTCGTCCAGTTGTGATCAATGCAACGAAGAGCGATTTGACGTTCAATGTTATTAGCCACTTCACTGCCCCACTCTTTACGCCGGTCTTGATACCGTTTGAACATAAGGAAAGAGAGGTCATCGCTCACTTCGTCGACAGGCGATTCGTGGTAGGCGGCAGGTTTGATTGCACCCGCATCAAGGAAGCGAGGTTCAACTTGTTTTCTCAGCAATTCACCATCGATGAAGCCGTTTTTGTCGCCTTCGGGTATGGCTTTATGCGCTAAGAATGCGCCCGCTAAGTTAAAGAAGTCTTGAACAAGTTCATTAATCTCGGGGGCAAAAAGAATGGCATCGCGTTTCTTGTAGATAATCGACCGTTGTTTGGCAAGGACGTCATCGTAATCAAGAAGGTTTTTACGGGTATCGAAGTTTTGTCCTTCAATACGTTTTTGAGCGGAAGTGATGGACTTCATAACCAAAGAATTTTCGATGGCTTCGTCACCCAATTTTTCAAAAGCTGTGCGAAGGGCATCACTGCCGAAACGAAGCATCAATTCATCGTCAAGAGAGACGTAGAAGCGAGAGTAGCCGGGGTCGCCTTGCCGGCCAGACCGGCCACGCAATTGGTTATCGATACGGCGGGATTCGTGCCGTTCGGTTCCAAAGACACATAAACCACCAAGAGCTTTAATCTCGTCACTAATTTTAATATCAGTACCACGACCGGCCATGTTGGTAGCCAATGTGATAACACCTTTTTCGCCAGCGTGCTTAATGATTTCGGCTTCGCGAGCGTGGTTTTTAGCGTTTAAAACCTCATGAATCAGTCCGGCTTTGGTCAATAAGCGGCTGACCTCTTCGGAAGCTTCAACCGAAGGCGTACCAATCAAAATCGGTTGGCCTTTTTCATGGCGGGTTTTGACTTCGCGAACGAGAGCATTTAATTTATCAACTTTATGGGCATAAACAAAGTCAACCGCATCTTCACGGATAACCGGGCGGTTGGTCGGAATGCTGATAACCTTCATGTTATAAATCTTACGGAATTCTTCTTCTTCGGTTTTGGCCGTACCAGTCATACCTGAAAGCTTCTTGTATAAACGGAAGAAGTTTTGATAGGTAATCGTCGCCAAGGTGACGGTTTCTTGTTTAATTTCAACGCCTTCTTTGGCTTGAATGGCTTGATGCAACCCATCGCTGTATTCACGGCCTTTGAGAATACGGCCGGTGAATTGGTCGATGAGTTGAATGGTTTTTTCGGCATCCACCATGTATTCGACATCGCGTCCCATGATGTAGTTGGCTTTTAAGGCTTGGTGAATTCTATGAACTAAATCGGCATATTCAGGATTGTAAAGGTTTTTGACACCAAACATTCTTTCGGCCATCGAGTTTCCTTCATCGGTCAGGTTGCAGGATTTCGTTTTGATATCGATGGTAAAATGCTTCTCGCGTTTGAGCGATTTGACAAAGCGGTCTGCAATCGTATATTGTGCCGCCGAAGCTTTGGCTCCACCGGAAATAATCAAAGGTGTTCTGGATTCATCAATGAGAATCGAGTCGGCTTCGTCGATAACGGCGTATTCCAGCCCGCGCAAAACGCGAGCGCCCGCTTGCGAGGCCATGTTATCTCTCAAGTAGTCGAAACCCACTTCAGAGTTGGTGGTGTAGGTAATGTCGCATTTATAAGCTTCTTGTTTTTCGGAAGGTGTTTTTTCACGAAGGTTGACACCGACCGTTAAACCGAGGAAACGATAGATTTGTCCCATCCACTCAGCGTCTCTTTTTGCCAAGTATTCGTTGACCGTAACAACGTGAACGCCTTTGCCTTTTAAGGCATTTAAATAGACGGTCATCGTCGCAGTCAAGGTTTTACCTTCACCAGTCTTCATTTCGGCAACATCGCCTTGATTCAAGACAATGGCACCCATGACTTGAACGGGGAAGGGGAATTGCCCCAAAGTCCGCTTGGCGGCTTCGCGCGCCACCGCAAAAGCTTCATACTTGATGTCATCAATGGTCTTTCCAGACGCTAGTAACCCTTGAAAATAAGGCGTTTTTGCCTTGAGTTCCTCGTCAGAAAGAGCCGCAATTTTTTGTTCGTATTCCAAAACGTTCGCACTTTGTTTTTTGATTTTGTTAAGCGCCCGTTGATCAATACGGAAAAGTTTATCCATAAATCCCATGATAAACCCTCCTTTCTAGTCCAAATAGTATTTTATCATTAAGATAAAACTATTCCAACGAATTAATGCCTGAAAATTATCGGATGCCGGTGTTAATGTTTTCATTTGTCTCTTTTTTCCTTTTTTCTTTCGGCTTTTCCGTCTTGGCCATGACAAGAAAACGAATCTTTTTTGCCCCTGCTTGTTGTAGCAGATGGATGCATGCTTTGGCCGTCGCTCCTGAAGTTAAAACATCATCGACGAACAATACATATTTGCCTTTCAAATTTGCGTTTGCCGATAGCTCTATTCTTTGGGAAACTTCTTGTCTTTTCTCGAAATTTAGATCCGCTTGTTTGATATGCTCGGTTTTTACAAGCGCCATTTGAATCGGAAGGCCCAAAACTTTGAAAATTTCAACGACATGATTGAACTCACGAAGCTGATTATCGCCTTCCCAACTCGGGGCAGGAACAGCGACAAATTTTCGGAAATTCCAATGCAATTCACGTCTGAAAAAGTCTAGAAAGACGGGGGCAATCTCCTGATCAAAACAACCTTTCAGCTGGTAAAGTTTTTCACGGATTACTTCATCGTATGAGTAAATCGAAAGGCCCGTAACTCCGTCCAATTTGATCGCTTTGAAATGAGGAGAAAATGAGCGAAAACAAGCGCTGCAAATCTTCGCTTTCGGATGAGCTAGATGAAGCCAACTTTGTGGGCTAATTTCCTTGAAGCAAACTTTACACATGGAGGTTGGCAAAACGAATTTCGTCGCGAGCTTTTTCCATGCTTTCGCTAACTCGATTCGCCACAAAAATAACTTCTCCTTCTCGAGCATCGCTTTTCCTCCCTACTCTTCCAGAAATCTGAACGAGTGCGGCTTGATCGTAAAGAACATGATCACTATCAAAAACAATAACCTGCAGGTTACGTATTGTGACACCCCTTTCCAAAACTGAGGTAGTCACTAGATATTGATATTCACCATCTTTGAAAGCGTCGATGATTTCTGGCCGCTCTTTTAATTTTGAGTGGACGCGGTTTCCTTTTGGAACAAACCATCGGATAAAACTAAAAACTTCTTCGCAAACCGATATTGTCGGAGTAAACACAAAACATGGTTTTTTCGTTTGAGCGAAAAAACGTAATTTTCTAATGACGAAAAGGTATTTAAATATAAACAACCGAATGGCGAATATAGGTTCGGGCAAACGTCCACCATGATACCTTGAGAAAAGCTCAAGCAAAGCATTATTTCCAACGGTATATTTTTGTTGCATCTCAACCGAAGGCGTAGCACTCAAAAGAACAAAATGCCCCTTAATGCTTCTTTGAAAAAATGTCTGCAAAAGCTCGTTATTTTTAAACGGAAAGGCGTCGATTTCATCGACAATTAGTAAATCAAAGTAGTTTTCATATCGATAAAGCTGATGCGTGGTCAAAACGACAATATCTGCCTCAATTCGTGAGTGATGGCCACCATAAACACCAATCACTGAGACACTGGGGAAGGCGCTTTTAAGGCGTTGAAAAAGCTCCCTCACGACATCTCTTCTAGGAATCGCAAAACCTACGCGTTGCCCTTTGGATAATGCGGTCGAAATCACTTCAAAAACAAGTTCTGTTTTTCCTGCACCACATACGGCATGTATGAGTGTGTTTTTTCTAGAAAGATAATTCTCATTGACCTTATGTGATAAATCCTTTTGGTCTTCACTCAAACTGTAAGAAATGGAGAATGATACCTTCTTTGGAAAAAGAAGGCCTCCTTGCGCCATTGCACCATTGAACGCGATGCATTTTCGGCAATAGAGATGACCATTTCTAACACCAAGGTAAATTGGATTGTCGTTTCCACATTTGGGGCAAATAAAAGTATCCATACTTAGTAATAGGGTGCCAACTTCCGGATTTGACAAAAAAAGGGGCTCGGCCCCTTCGTTTTTTATTTGAAATGTTTGTCTTCGTATTCTTTAACAATATTGACTCTTAATGCGTGGCGACCGCCTTCGGTCTTGGTTTCAAGAAAGATGTCCACTCTTCGTAAAACGTCTTCCAATTGCATGTAACCTTGTCCAAAGGACAACATGTTGGCATCATTATCGTTCCGGGTCAATCGCACCGCTTCATCGTGGTAACCAATGGCGCAACGGACACCTTTAACTTTATTGGCCGCAATGCTGATTCCAATTCCTGTCGTGCAAACAAGGAAACCGAACTCAGCTTCTTTTTTGGCGACAATTTCGCCGGCTGCAATAGCAAATGTCGGATAATGACAACTGGCTTCGCTTTGAGCGCCAACATCGAGGACTTCATAGCCCTTTTCAAGCAAATGTTTTTTGATGGCTTCTTTGAAACGGAAGCCGCCATGGTCGGATGCTACGACGATTTTCATATTAATCCTCCGCCGCCTTAAGAACTTGTTCGAGTGAAATCGGTCCTTGGCGGACTAATGTAATTGTATCACCGATATTCACAATGGTCGAAGGCATTTGCCCAGGGATTTTACCAAAAACAACACCGGCAATTTCGCCATCAAAAATTTGAAAAGCTTCTTCTCCCGACATCGCCGGAGGTTCGCTCGATTTATTGGCACTCGGGACCAATAACGGTTTGCCAACAAGATTAATCATTTCGCGAACAAATGGCAAATCGCTAACGCGAACTCCAACTCTTCCAGTATGAAGAGAAACCCACACGGGCAAATTTTCCTGTGCTTTGACAATAATCGTCAAAGGTCCTGGCATTAAATGTTTGACGATGTTCCGAATTCGGTCATCCATGACTGCAATCTTTTCAATATCGTCGACTGAAGCACACATAACTGTAAAAGGCTTATCTGCCGGTCTTTTCTTGGCGTCAACCAGTCGCCTAAAGGCGGTTTCACTATCATAAATGGCACCTAAGCCATAGACAGTTTCGGTTGGGAAAGCCACCACTTCTTCTTTTTTTAAAAGATCGGCAACAGCAATAACATCAATGAACGTAAGTTTTTCAGTTTTCATAAAGTACTCCTTGAATCTTTCAAATAGGTAACAAATAAGAACCGTGTTTTTCCTTGCATATCTTTTAAAAATTGATAGGAGGAGTTGGGGAGGAATTCTTCAAGTATTTTTTTCAAAGGTTCTTCCTGATCATAGTTTATTTCAAAACACATTGTTCCACCATCATTCATAACCAGAAAAGCCTTAGAAATCATTGAACGATAATGATCGATTCCGTTGGGCGCGAATAAGGCGGAATGAGGCTCGTAATTCAAAACATTGGCCTCCACTTCTTCACGGTTTTGAATATAGGGGGGATTGGAAACGAGAATATCCACTCGAACCCCTTGATGAATGAGCGGAGTGAGAAGATCGCCTTGAAGAAATTCGACATTGCTGGATAGTTGTTGCTTATTGATGTTTGCAACTTCCAGAGCTTCGGTCGATGAATCTACCGCAAGAATGTGAGATTCGCCAAAATGCTTTTCTAGGGCAAAGGCGATACACCCAGAGCCGGTTCCGATATCGACAATGACTTTGGGATAGGTTTTCTTTTTGAAATCGTGAATGATACGATCGACGAGTTCTTCTGTTTCGGGGCGTGGAATCAAAACCCTTCGATCGACAAATAAATCAATCCCATAGAATGCTGCTTTTTTCAAGACATATTGGATGGGTTCACCCGATAAAACCCTAGCAAAAAGCCGTTGATATTCTTCTAGACCCTTCATCGGCTCATCCATTTTTGAAAGTAATTCTGTCATCGAAGAAAAGTGGTTCACGGTTTGCAAAAGCATCCGAACCGTCATTTCCTCCAAGCCATAAGCAGGAGACAGTGCTTCTTTATAGACTTGCCGAATCGTCGTCATTTTATTCTCCGGCTAACTTGGATTGTTGGTCAAAGTGAATCAATGCATCAATAACATCATCCAATTGACCTTCCATCACGCGATCCAACTGTTGGATGGTGAAACCGATGCGGTGATCCGTCACGCGGTTTTGCGGATAGTTATAGGTTCTGATTTTTTCCGAACGTTCACCCGTTCCGACTTTTAAACGGCGTTCGTTGCCGATTTTTTCATCTTGTTCAGCTTGTTTCGTGGCCAAGAGTTTGGCACGAAGCATATTCATAGCGATTTCTCGGTTTTGGATTTGCGATTTTTCAACTTGGCAGCTGACGACAATGCCTGTAGGCAAGTGCGTGATGCGAACTGCCGATTCGGTCTTGTTGACGTTTTGGCCACCCGCGCCTTGGGAGTGATAGGTGTCGACTTGAAGATCAGCAGGATTCACAGTAACTTCAATCTCTTCAGCTTCGGGCATGACAAGGACAGTCGCGGTGGAGGTATGAATACGACCTGCGCTTTCAGTCTTCGGAACGCGTTGAACGCGGTGAGCACCACTTTCAAACTTTAACTTTGAGTAAACGCCGTCGCCTTTGATCATGAAGGAAACCAAGGAAAAACCACCCATCTCAGAAGGGCTAAGGTCAATCATCTGAAGTTTCCAGCCATTTCTTTCGGCATACTTGGAATACATTCTGAAGAGGTCTCCAGCAAAAATATTGGCTTCGTCTCCTCCTACCGCACCACGAATTTCGACGACAATGTTTTTCTCGTCATTCGGGTCGTGAGGAATGAGCATAACTCTCAATTCTTCGATTAAAGCTTCTTCTCGAAGAAGCAGGGCGCGATATTCTTCTTTTCCCATAGCTGACATTTCGGGATCTGAATCTTCGCTCAGAACCTTAGCATCATCCATATTTTCCATCGTTTTCAAATATTCGTTGTATTTTTCGACAATCGGTTCAATCGAAGCACGTTCTTTGGATAAATCGCGAAAACGATTCATATCCCTTGTGACATGCTCATCTAGCAGTTCTTTATCGATTTCGATCAGCCGGAGGGCTGTCGCTTTAAGTCTTGAAGACATGGCTTCTTCCATACTATCGCCTACTTTCAGGGTCTAGGGTATTTTACCATAATAACGAAGACCATAAAAGTGCGGAGTTTGGCCATTAATATACTTATATTAAAAGGGGCCCTTTTTTGTTTATCGGGAAGGGCAAAAAGTGTATAATATTTTTTAGGTGAAAACAATGGGATATAAAGCTCTTTATCGGACCTACCGTCCTTCAACTTTTGAGGAAGTGGCAGGCCAAAAACACATAGTAAAAACGCTACAAAATGCCTTGGCTAACAATAAAATAGCCCACGCATATCTTTTTTGCGGGCCGCGCGGCACCGGAAAAACATCGATGGCAAAACTCTTTGCCAAAGCACTCAACTGTGAAGAAGGCATCGGCCACCAATGTAATGTTTGCGGAAACTGCACGTCCATCAACGATGGATCTCACCCGGATGTCATTGAAATCGACGCCGCAAGCAACAACGGAGTTGATGAAGTCCGAAGTCTTATTGAAAAAGTAAAGTATTCGCCCATTAAGGGAAAATATAAAGTTTATATCATCGATGAAGTACACATGATGAGCAGCGGAGCATTCAATGCCTTACTAAAAACATTGGAAGAACCTCCAGCCCACGTCATATTTATTTTGGCGACTACCGAGCCGCACAAAGTTTTGCCAACGATTCTCAGCCGCTGCCAACGTTACGATTTCTCGAAAGTCGACGATGCTTCGATCAAAGAGAGAATCAAAACAATTTTGGATAAGGAAATGGTGGACTATGAGGAAAGAGCCATTGACCTCATTATTTCTTTAGCTGATGGTGGCGTCCGCGATGCTTTGTCCATTCTTGATCAGACATTGGCTTATGCGGGGCCGCATTTAAATGAACGCGATATTTTGGATATTTTCGGGCTTGCCGGAACCGCAGAAAAACTTAACTTGCTCAAAGCCATCATTGATGGAAACGTCTCGCAAGTTTTAACAATACTTGAAGCCTTCATTGCCCATGGTATCGATATAAAGCGTCTTAATAACGATTTGTTAGACATGTTAAAGGACATCCTTATTTACGAAAAAACTGGCAATTCCTCGTTGCTTTTATGTTTAAAAGAAAACGAAACTATTGATTTATTGAATGGTCGTTTATCTCTTAAAAAATGCGGCGATATGATAGATATCCTTCTAAAAGCTCAAAGCGATTTCCGCTTTGTCAGTAACATCCGTTCTCTATTTGAAGTCGTGCTTCTGAAACTCACGACCTTGGATGATGCGGCTGCCCCTGTTGAAGTTAAAAAAGTGGTGGTCGCTCCTGCGCCTGCGCCCAGCATTAAACCCGAGCCTATTCCCGAAAGCAAACCCTTACCAAAACCTTCGCTTCCCAAACCCGAATTTGCTCCCGATGCTCCGTTTGTTCAACCCCAAAAATCAATCAAAGTCGTTGATATGGTTCCGGAAAACAAGGCTCCCGCGATTGAACCAAAAACGGTTGTTAAACAAGAAAATCCCCTCAAACTTCCGGAAGTCAACACGGCTTTTGCCACCGAAGGAGAATCCTTGACGATTGATGACGATACTCTCGTAAACATCATGACCTGCGGCAACAAAGAAGAAAAAATTAAACTGTTCTCCCGTTGGGATGAATTGTCTTCCTTTGCGGCAGATCCGAAAATCGGTAAGTTCGTATCGATTCTTAAAGACGGCCGCCCGTTTGTTATTTGCAAGGAATGCCTCGTACTCGAGTATGAGTATGTCACGCTTGTTAATAAGGTCAACGTTCTTAGAAATCAATCAACGTTTTCCAAAATCATTGAATCCATCATTGGACGGAGAGTCGTTGTCTATGCGCTTCCAAGAGCTGAAACATTAAGAGTCTCCAAAATTTTCTTAAACCTTCGCCAATTACAAAAGCTGCCAAAACCCAGTGATATAAAAATCGAGATTAAAGGAGTCCTACTATGAACATGCAATCGTTGATGCAACAAGCTCAAAAAATGCAACGTGATTTGCAAAAGGCAAAAGATGAACTTGCAAAAATGGAATTTGTCGGAACCAATGGGGGCGCTGTCACTGTCACCATTTTTGGGAACCGAACCGTTAAAAGCATCCAAATTGACCCCGCTATTTTAAGCCCAGACGATTCCGAAATGCTGTCCGAAATGATCAAAAACGCTACAAATTCTGCCTTAAAACAAATTGACGAAGCAGAAGAAGTCATGAATCAACGCATTACCGGAAGAAGTGGAGGGCTTGGTTTCTAATGGAAGATTTAAAGGCCCTGACCCGCTTGATTGATTCTCTGAAAAAACTACCGAGTGTCGGTCAAAAATCTGCTGAAAGAATGGCTTTCGCGATTTTGGAAATGAACGAAGAAGATGTCAAAGAATTTTCCTTATCACTTTCCGATGTCAAAGCCAAAATCCATCGCTGCCCCGTCTGCGGAATATATACCGAAGATGATCTTTGCGAGATTTGCTCGGATCCTGATCGAAACCATGAAACGATGATTGTCGTCAGCTATCAAAAAGACGTTTATGCGTTTGAAAAAATGGGCCGATATAAAGGACAATATCATATCTTGAATGGCGTTCTTTCTGCGGTCAACGGCGTGGGTATTTCGGACCTTTCGATTGATGCCCTCATCAAACGTATTGAGGATGATCATTTTACGGAAATCATCCTTGCCACAAACCCCACCATCGAAGGCGAAACGACTGCCCTTTTTATTTCCAAAATGTTGGCCCGTTTCCCTGTAAAAGTGACTCGCCTTGCCTATGGCTTACCTATGGGCGGGCACCTTGATTACGCAGATTCTCTGACTTTAGGAAAAGCTCTTGAAGGCAGAACAAAAATGAAAGAAGGAGAATAACCTATGTTTATTACTTTTGAAGGACCCGAAGGCAGCGGAAAAACAAGCGTTGCCAACGAAATATCACGCAAACTTGAGGCTCTTGGTTATTCCATTCTTCGCACCCGTGAACCCGGCGGTACTCCCATCGCCGAAGACATTCGAGAAATTCTTTTGAATAAGAAAAACGGCGTTCTCGACCCGCGCGCAGAAGCTTTGCTTTTCGCCGCAAGCCGTAGACAACATCTAGTGGAAAAAGTATGGCCCGCATTAGCTGAAGGCAAGATTGTCATTTGCGATCGTTTTTTGGACTCATCTTTGGCCTATCAAGGTGGCGCCCGCGGTTTAGGCGTGGACAACGTTTTGAACATTAATCTTTTTGCGACCGAAGGACGCTATCCGGACTTAACGTTGCTGTTCGATATTTCACCCGAAAATGGCTTAGCCCGTATTGCCAAAAACGCCAATCGCGAAGTCAACCGGCTTGATCTTGAAAAATTAGAATTCCACAAAAAAGTACGGCAAACCTTCCTTGATTTGGCAAAACGTTACTCTGACCGTTATGTCATTATTGATGCCTCTTTACCTTTAGAAGTTGTGGTGGAGAATGCTTATAAAGCCATCACAAGTCGATTAGGGGATCCTCGGTGAAAATCGCTGATTACATCAAAGAACATCAACCTGCTCTTTTTCAAACGATGAGCAATGCTTTTAAGTTCAATCGTTTGAGCCATGCCTATCTTCTTTCCGGTGAACCGGGAACACCTCTATTGGCAGTGGCCATTCATCTTGGAAAATCCTTGGTGTGCGATAATCCTCAACCGCTTGCCTGCGAGGAGTGCATTACTTGTTTAAGAATCGACGAAGGAAATTATCCCGACTTTATGATTTTTGACGGAAGCACAAAAACCATCAAAAAAGAAGATGTTCAGTCCGTCGAAGAAAACTTTGATAAAACTGCCCTTGAAACCAAAGGGAAAATGATTTACGTCCTTCACTTGGTTGAAAACATGACCACCGAAGCCGTGAACTCTTTGCTTAAATTTTTGGAAGAACCTGGCCGCGACATTTATGCCTTTTTAACCACCGAAAACGAAGCCAAGGTCCTTCCGACCATCGTATCGAGAACGCAAACCATCCGTTTGAAACTCAACGACCAAATGAAAGTCATTGCCGAAGCTATCGATTTGGGTGTTGCACAAGATGATGCCGAAATGCTCAGTTACTTCTTCAACGACGGGGCCTCCATTCTTGCTCGTTCAGGAGATGAAGATTTTCAACAAGCGAAAGAGGCATTGAAAGATCTTTTAGAAGCCCTTAGAAAAAATTCCGGAGAAGCGGTGTTTGTGAGTCAACAAACGATTATTCCACTTTTAAAAAGTAAAGAAAGTGCCCGTTTTTACCTTGATATGCTTGCTCAAGTGTTTCGCGATATTATCAACATTACCTATGGTGGAAACATAACTTTAAGAAGTTATGGTAGTATATTAACTGAGTTATCCCAGAAATTACCTCACAAGGAGAAAAGCCTCCTAGAAATAATGACAGCACGAGGACAACTCGACTTAAATTTAAATATCCCGTTACTTTTAGATCACGTGATATATGCGATGACAAAAGGAGAATCATTCAATGACTGAAGAGACTGTTGTTTCGACAACCGAAACCAATTCAAAAAAGAGCTATTTTGTTGGCATTCGGTTCAATAATACCGGCAAATCCTATTTCTTTTCTTCTAGTGAAGGAAATCTGAAATTGGGTGAGGCGGTTGTCGTGGAGACGATTCGTGGCTTTGAACTAGGGTATGTGGCGACCTTGCCTCAACCGATTGACGAGTACCGTCTTTCGCTTGAACTGAAGCCCATTATCCGCGTTGCCTCTGAAAGCGACCTTCGCCAACACAATGAAAACATGACGCGTGCCAAAGAAGCGCTTGTTTACTGTGCTCAAGAAATTTCCCGATTAGGTTTAAAAATGAATTTGACGAGTTGCGAATATACTCTTGACCGCAGCAAGGCTATTTTCTCTTATCTCGCGGATGACCGTGTTGATTTCCGTGAACTGCTTAAAATCTTAGCCGGACATTTGCATATGCGTATCGAACTTCGGCAAATCGGAACACGTGATAAGGCTAAGCTTGTTGGTGGCATCGGTATTTGCGGACTCCCGCTTTGCTGTTCTTCATTCCTCAACGAATTTGATGGCATCTCCATCAGCCGTGCCAAAAACCAATTGCTTTCTTTAAACATTCCAAAATTGAGTGGACACTGTGGCAAGCTGATTTGTTGCTTGAAATACGAAGATGACGCCTACACCGAACTCCGGAAAGACTTCCCGAAAGTCGGTTTGCGTTTGATTTACGAAGGTGAACAATATCGGATTACTTCCATGAACGTTTTAACTCGGATCGTGAAACTCGAAAATCCCAACAACGTTCATTTCCTTCCTTTGGAAGATGTGAAAAAAATCCTCGGTTCTTCTTTCAATAAGCAGGATGCCAAAGAAGAAAAAGAAGAAGTGATTGAGGAATGAAGCGAGAGCTGAATTTCGAAGGTAACAGCGCGATTCTTTATCTCGTCGGAACACCGATCGGCAATTTAGCCGAAATGACTCCACGGGCTTTAGAAATTTTGAATGATGTAGAATATGTCGCTGCCGAAGACACTCGCAACAGCGGTCTTTTGCTGACGCACTTCAATATTCATAAACCCTTCATCTCCTGTCATGAGCATAACGAAGAGGAAGCAGCTTCTAAAATCATCGCGTTGCTTGAAAACGGCCATACCGTCGCTTATGTGAGCGATGCCGGTTATCCGTGCATCTCCGATCCGGGGACCCGATTGGTCAAAGCGGCCCTCGAGCATGGCATCAAAATCTCCGTCATTTCCGGCCCAAGTGCCCTTCTAAACGCTCTTGCCGGATCCGGTTTATCTTCGGATCATTTCTATTTTCACGGTTTCCTAGAAAGCAAAGATTCCGTTCGGAAAAACCAGCTTCAAGAACTTTTTACCAAGAAAGAAACGCTCATCTTCTACGAGGCTCCTCACCGCATTCAGAAGACCTTAAAAGCGATGGCGGAGGTCTTGGGTGATCGTCGAGCCTGCATCGCCCGTGAGCTCACGAAAAAGCACGAAGAATTCATCCGCGGAAATCTTGAAGAACTTTCCTTGATTGACCCTGATACCTTAAAAGGTGAAATGGTCATCGTCGTCGAAGGCAATGATGATGAACAATC
>CALMWE010000293.1 GCA_937873795.1 uncultured Caryophanales bacterium | reverse complement strand
TGTTGAACCACTTAGGCTTAAACCAAGTCAATGTGGTCGGTATTTCTTATGGTGGTTCCGTGGCGATGCAATTCGTCGTGGCCCATCCGGACCGCGTCAAACGTTTGGTTCTCTTCAATGCCACATCCCATACCTCTGATTGGCTGATGGATATCGGCCGTGCGTGGAACAAAGCCGCTGCAAGCGGTGACGGCGCTGCCTATTATTACACAGCGATCCCGACGATTTATTCGCCCAAGTTCTATGCCGAACGGATTGACTGGATGAAGAACCGTGAAAAGATTCTTGTTCCGGTCTTCTCGAACCCCAACTTCACTCAAGCGATGATCCGCTTGACCGACAGTTCCGAAACCCACGATGTCCGTCCGTTCTTGAAGGATATCAAAGCGCCGACGCTCATCGTCAGCAGCGAGTTCGACTACATCACCCCGATGCCCGAACAACGCTTCATCCATGATCAAATCCCCCATTCCGAATTCGTGATAATTCCGGGATGCGGCCATGCCTCGATGTACGAAAAACCGTTATTGTTTGCTTCGTTAATCCTTGGATTCGTCAATATTTCGCAAACGACCTTCTCAATCTAGACCTTTCTTCCTCCATTGGGGCAGGCGACCGATGCGTCTGCCCCCTAAACCGAAAAAAAACGTTCCCGTGAGGGAGCGTTTTCTATTTTGTCTTCAATAACTTCTTAAGTGTGGGAACAATGCCGTTATGGTTATTGTCCTTTTTGGTAATCACGTTGGCGTGTGTTTTGGTGATATCGGTGGCATTTTTCATGGCCACGCCGATACCGGCCATATCCAACATTTCGAGATCGTTCTCGGCATCTCCAAATGCAATGATGTGTTCGTGTGGGATGCCGTAATAAGCGGCAATGTGTGCTAAGGCATGACCTTTGCTGACGTTATCGTAATAGATTTCGCTGAAGACCGAACGGTTCCAGAATCTGAGTGAGAATCCGGGATGTTTGGCAACGGCTTCCAATAAACGTTTATCGCCGGGACCGCCACGTTCTTTGCTCTTGATGATCATGGTCATTGGGTTCTCGGTCAAAGTTTCACGAAGGTCGCCATAGAAGATGTTCATTTTTTCGTGCCAGAAGAAGGCGGTGAGGTCTTCATCTTCATGAATCAGCCAAATATCCTTGTTGGTTTCACACATGACGTTATCGATGTGTTCGGGACCAACGGTTTCATAAATCGATTTCACGACTTCTTTAGGAAATTGATAGCTTTTACCGGGGAAATGGGGGTCATGGGGGTTGATGATGCAAGCTCCGTTATAACACACAATCGGACTTCTCAGATTCAATAAATCGTAGTAGCGGCGGAGGGCCCGAACGGGGCGACCGGAGGCTAAAACGACAATATGACCCTGACGGTCAAGATGGTGCAGATAACGGCGTGTACGCCACGAAATCGTCTTCTTATCATTCAGAAGCGTTCCGTCCATATCAAAAGCAATTAAGAAACGTTTGGTTTGTGGTTTGGTCATTATAAAAGTCCTACCGCGTGTTGAACCCGATGGAGGGTATTATTGGCAACTTCACGGGCTTTCTTGGCCCCTTCTTCAAGAACACGTTCAACTTCACCGGAAGCAATGAATGCTTGGTACTTTTGTTGAAGATTTCCTAACACGTCACAGACGACATCAGCAACCGCGCCTTTAAAGGTTCCATAGTTGCTTCCTTCAAAGAGCTTTTCGGCTTCGGGAATCGAAATATCTTTCAAAGCAGCGTAGATTTGCAGCAAATTCGATACGCCGGGTTTGTTTTCGGGATCGTAAGCGACACGGGCTTCAGAGTCCGTAACCGCCGACATGATTTTCTTACGGATGACTTTCAAATCGTCTTTCAAATAGATATCGCCTTTGGGATCCGATTTCGACATTTTCTTAGTGGGTTCGGAAAGCGACATGATGCGCGCGCCGACTTTAGTGACGACGGCTTTGGGCATCGTCAACACCGGTCCAAAACGGTTGTTAAAACGGTTGACCAAGTCACGGGTGATTTCGACGTGTTGGGTTTGATCATCACCGACGGGGACGACGTTGGCATCGTAAAGCAAGATATCAGACGCCATTAAGACGGGATACGCAAACAAGCCTAAACCGATGGCGTTTTCATTCAATTTTTGGGACTTCTCTTTGAACTGAGTCATCCGGGAAAGTTCACCCATATAGAGGAAGTTTTGAAGGATAGCGTTGAGTTCAGCGTGGGCAGAGACAGCGCTTTGACGGAAAATCGTGCATTTCTTTGGGTCAAGACCGGCAGCCAAATAGAACGCCGCTAAATCTCTTGAGTTGGAACGGAGGACTTCCGGGTCGATGGGAAGGGTCAAGGCGTGAAGGTCCGCAATGAAAAGGAAAGTTTCCCCTTGATCTTGAAATTTAGGGAAATTTTTCAAGGCTCCGATGTAATTACCCAAAGTCAATTGACCTGTGGGTTTGATGCCACTTAAAACACGTTCCATAGACCTACCTCCGACATAATAGAAAAATTATAGTTTATTGAGGTTGAAGTGTCAATTTTACCTAAGTAAAAAGCGCTTTTTCCATCAAGGTAAGAACCTTTGGAAGTTAACGCGAAAAGGCCCATATTTTATTGTTAATTCAACCAATGGTGTGTAAAATGGTAAAAGAAGGAGGGATTTTATGATCCGAATTTACACCTCTCCCAGTTGCTCCAGCTGCCGAAAAGTCAAAAAGTGGTTTGAAGAACAGAAAATGCCCTATGAAGAGCGGAATATTTTTACCGCTGCTTTGGATGAAAAAGAGCTCAAAGATATTTTAGCCAAAAGCGAAAATGGAACTGAAGACATCATCTCCTCAAGAAGCAAAATCGTCAAAGAAAACAACATTGATTTAGAATCCTTGACCGTCAAACAACTGATTGAGTTCATTAAAGAAAACCCCTCGGTCCTCAAACGGCCGATCATGGTCGATGAACGCCGTATCCAAGTGGGGTACAACGAAGAAGAGATTCGCACGTTTATTCCGGCTGCCAAACGGTATGCGGAATGGTGCTGCAGCTCAGAGAATTGCGAGAACTACGCAACCTGCGCTCACGCGAAAGACAAGTTATAAAAAAAGACGTCCTGCGAAGGACGTTTTTTATTTGTGCCTCAAGGCGTTCATCGCACGGGCATGTTTGCTTAATTTGTTCGGAGTGAAGGGGACTTTTGCGGCATCGCACAATTTTTT
>CALMWE010000292.1 GCA_937873795.1 uncultured Caryophanales bacterium | reverse complement strand
TGGTGTTCTTGATATTCTAAAAACTAAAAAAGCAAAGAAAAAGGCAGATACCATGGAGTACCTGCCTTTTCATTTAGTCGTTGAATCCTTTGCCTTCCAGAATCTTAGGGGTCATTTTTTCAATGCGTTGAATCCGTGTAATAGACTGCTTGGGGGCGCTGAAGAAAAGGTTGTAGGCTCTTCGTCTTCCCGGTGTGAGTTTCTCAAAAGCTGTTTTAAATTCGTGGTCTTTATTGAGTTTGTCTTGAAGCTCTTGAACATAAACCAATTCTTTCTTCTCAGAGAAATCAACTTTGAGTCCGGCTTTCACGGCGTCAATCGAAGCTTGGATATATTCCTTAATAATGGCCTCACTGTCTTTGATTTGTTGGACGTTATGAAATTTGAATAGCCGGATCGCTTGCGAGTTCTCTCCGGGTTTTTCTAAAACACCATAGGAATCTTTTAGGATAGCCCCGTTAAAGAAACTCAAGGAAATGAATTCTTTGAATCCTCCAATCATGATGAGGTTGACGTTATTCAAGGTGTAGCAGGGGTTGTACCATTTCAGCTCTTCTTTGAGTTCGCTTTGGAGCAAAAGTTCGCGAAGGGCTGTGTATTCTTCCTTCCAGCGTTTGGTCTTTTGGATGTAGTCATCGATCTTTGGATTTTTGTTATTCATAGGTTTCACCTCCCAAAAAGGATCAACCTCAGTATAAGATATCCTTCCGAAAATGACTTGAAAGAGACTTTTTTGCTATAAAGAAGTGAGAATAAGAAACGAGTTTTGAAAAAAGAGCAAAATGCCAAAAAAATTTAAAAATGGCAAATTACTCTATTGCATTTTACATACTCTTTTGTATACTGAAAGCGGTGATAAAAATGAAAACACAAGAGATCAATAGCCGAATTCCAACCAATCAATCTTTAACAAGCCAGGATTTATTTGTCATCATCCGCAGTGTTTTTCCCCACTATACCGAGGCCGCATGTCGTTGGATTATTTATGCCCTCATCAAGGAGGGGCACCTAACCCGAATTGGCAAAGGAATATACCGAAAAGGACAAACGAATGATTTCGTTTACTCATTCCGTTCACCCGAGGCCCAAGCCGTTGAACGGTTTTGTCAAAAGGAAAGTTTCCCGGGCAATGTGATTGTTTGGGAGACTATTATGTTGAATGAGTGGTTGAATCATCAAATCGGCCGTAACATCGTTTTTGTGGAAACCGAAAAAGGAATGTCTGAGTTTGTGTTTGACCGCCTAAAAGGTAGAATTCGTACACATATCTTATGGGAACCAAACAAACAAGAGTTGGATAAATACGGTGGGGACAACCCGATTGTCATACAGGATGCATTTTCTAGAAGCCCAAGACAACTCAATAGTATTCACATTCGTCTTGAAAAGCTTCTCGTGGATGTGTGTTGTGACAACATATTAAAAGAAGTCATCAGTCCTTCCGAAATCGATGCGATTTATGAAGGCGTACTGAAAAATTATTCCGTTAATATGAGCACTTTATTGACCTATGCCAAACGAAGGGGCTGCCTTACCACTGTTCGAGAATATGCGAGTCGGAATTCCTGTTAATCATATTAAGGAGAAACTATGTTTGCAAAAGGAAATTTTACACTCGAATATCTTAATCAAATATCAAAGAAAAGACATTTAGACCCTTCAATCATGGAGAAGACGCTTTTTGCTTTCGGCCTTTTGGATGCCTTGGCTCGCGTTGAAACACCCTTCATTTTTAAAGGCGGAACCAGTCTGATGCTTCTTTTACAACGACCGATGCGCCTCTCCACGGACATTGATATTCTTGTGAATCCCAATGTCGATATTGAACCCTTTATTAAGAAAGCAGCCACGCTATTCCCGTTTGAGCGGTCCGAAGAAGACCATCGAAAAGGAAGCAGCGGAATTGTAAAGAAACACTACCAGTTTTTTTATCACTCGATTATCACAGGAAAAGAAAATGCCGTTCTTCTCGATGTTGTTTTCGAGGACAATCCCTATAAGGTGGTTTTTACAAAAGAGATAAAGTGCGATTTCTTTCAAGCTGAAGGAGAACCCACGTACACTCGTGTTCCATCCATCGATTCGATTCTTGGCGACAAACTGACCGCCTTTGCTCCCAATACGGTTGGTATTCATTATTTGACTAAGCGTCCTGATAACACTTTTCTTGATAAAAAAATGGAAGTCATCAAACAATTTTTCGATGTTGCGACCTTGCTCGGGGAAGCCTCGGATTTTGAGGCAATTAAAGTCACGTATGAGACGATTTCTGCGTTGGAAATTGGCTATCGCGGACTTTCGGTTTCATCAACCGAATGCCTGCTTGATACCTTTCATTGCGCAGCCTCCATTTTATCGAGAGGAAAATTGTTTTCTGAGGATTACAAACATTTATTGGAAGGAATGCAACGAATAAAAGGGCATATTTTTGGTATGAAATTCGGTGCCGAACTTGCCTGTTCCTACGCTTGTTCCGTCATGCTTCTGGCTGCAGGGCTTTTAACCCAAACCAACGTTATTCAAAAAAACATACCCCTACAACCCTTGATTGATTATCCTCCCTATGAGAAGCTCAATTTCTTTGTAAAAGTCGACCGTGGTGCTTATGACCGCGCCGCCTTTGCTGTTCGTCTATTAAAACAATATGAAAAAGACCACCAACCCCGGTGATGATCTCTTTCTTTATGAATGAATGTATTACGCAGAAGTGGTTAACGTTTTTGGGAAAGCCGGTCAAACTCAATCGCGGCGTATACCAGTGGTGCAATCCCATACGACCAGTTCCGTTTTTTGGGTAACCAGGCATAACCAAGATAAGGAAATACCGGTAACGGTGTCGTAGGTCCGCTGATCTCGGGCATATAGACATGATTGTTTTTGAATTCCAATGCATCCACAACGCATTTATAGGCTTTTAGAGCGGGTTCTAGGTATTTCTTGTCGAGATAGCCTAACCGCAC
>CALMWE010000291.1 GCA_937873795.1 uncultured Caryophanales bacterium | reverse complement strand
GGCTGTAGCATCCAAATCCAAATGGACGACTTTCTTTTCATTGGGTTTCAAGAAAACGCGGGCAAAACGTTTGAGCGCTTTTTCCACTCGGAAAATCGTCGACTCCGTATCTTGAACATAGAGTTGAACAATTTCGGTGGCAGGATAGGCACCCACATTTTGCAAAGTAAAACTGACTTTGAGTTGTCCGTTTCGGACTTCCTTCGAGTCGAACTTCAAATCGGAATATTCGAATTTGGTGTACGAAAGACCATGGCCAAAGGGGAACAAGACATTTTTATTGGCACGGTCATAGTAACGATAACCAACGAAAATGCTTTCTCGGTATTCCACCGTTTTGGGGCCACCGGGAAAATGATGATGGGTCGGGTTGTCTTGCAATGAATATGGGAATGTTTCGGCCAATTTACCGTTCGGCGAAAGGTAGCCGAACAAGACCGAATATGCCGCCTCGCCCATCGCTTCACCGCCTAAATACAGGTTGACGACTGACGGGACAGAATTAATCCAGGGCATCGTCACCGGTGAGCCAATCGATAAAACGACAACGACATTCTTATTAACCTTCACCAATTCCTCAATCAATTTGTTGTGAGAAGGAGGAAGTTCCAGGTTTTTCCGATCAAAGCCTTCGGATTCGTAGTCTTCGGTAAGACCAATAAATGCCAAAACCACATCTTTGCCACGGGCGATTTCCACGGCTTTACGAAGGTCGTCGCTGCTGGTTTTCTTGTTTCCATATGCTGGGGCGTAATCGTATTTGATGGCTTGTTGGTCTAAGACCTCGGTAAAGGACACCATATGCATCGGATTGACTTGACTGGAGCCAGATCCCTCAAAACGCATGTGTTTGGCCAAGGAACCGACGACGGCAATACTCTTTTTACCTAAAATCGGCAGCAAATTGAAGCTGTTTTTAAGTAACACGATACCATTGGCCGCCGCTTCGCGTGCCAGTTTATGGTGCGCTTCGTAGTTGCATTTGGTCTCTTTCCGTTTGGCTTTGTTTTCCGTCACTTTATCGACGTAGGTCAAAATCCGTTCAAGACATTCATCGACGTCGCTTTCCATGATTTTGTTTTCTTGAAGAGCTTTTAAAACCACACGGTCAAACGTTCCCTCAGAGGTTGGCATTTCAATATCAAGACCGGCCAAAATGCCTAAAACGCGGTCGTTCACAGCGCCCCAATCGGATAAAACAATGCCTTTAAAGCCCCACTCATTACGAAGAATATCGGTCAGCAAGTATTTGTTATCACTGGCAAAAATACCATTGATGCGGTTGTAACTGCACATGACTGTATAGGGCTGAGCTTCTTTAATGGTTTTTTCAAACGCATAGAGGTAGATTTCGCGGAGGGCACGTTCGTCCACTTCACTGGAAATCATCATCCGTTTAAACTCTTGGTTATTGACGGCAAAATGCTTTAATGATGTGCCAACACCTAAGGATTGCACCCCTTTGACAAACGCGGTCGCTAATTGAGCAACCAAATACGGATCTTCCGAGAAATATTCGAAATTTCGCCCGCAAAGTGGGCTTCTTTTAATATTAATGCCGGGACCTAAGACCGTTTGAACGCCTTGGTCGATGGCCTCTTCCGCTAACGCTTGTCCAATGCGGTGAGCCATCTCGACGTCCCATGAACTGGCGAGAGTGACGGATAACGGGAAACAGGTCGCGGGTTCGCTGGGAGCAAGAATATCTTTTTCCGAAACGGGTTTTTCTTTGCGAAGGCCATAAGGGCCATCGGCACAATTGGTCGAAGGAATGCCAAGACGATCGATCTTTGCGGTATCCCACGAGGTAACTCCAGATAAAAGTGCGCACTTTTCTTCTAAAGTTAAAGAACTTATGATTTTTTTAATGTCCATAATGATACCTCGCGCACAATTCTTTCTTTATTATAACCTATAACCCTTTTTCAAAAACAACGAATTTTTATTTCTAGTTCTAACCATTTTGCATTTGTCAAAGGCAATGTAAACGCTTAGAATAGACAATGAAAACATTTCGGTTTATCCGAAAGAGAGGATCAAACATAATGAAGTTGAACAAGACTTTTTCGGGAGATAAAGTCCCGACCTGGACCAAATGGGTTTATCCAGGCGTCGGCATCGGAAGAGATTCCGCTTACACGATGGTCAACCTTTTCTTCATGACCTACATTCAGTACGCCATCGATCTCGGTGATAATTACGCGCTGAAGATGGGCGTCATTGCCGTCATCATGATTTTTTGCCTCTTATGGGACGGAATCGACGATCCGATGATTGGAAGTTTGATTGAGAATACCCATTTTAAATGGGGCAAATACAAACCGTGGATTTTTATCGGCGCGTTGACCAATTCCATCTGCTTAGCGCTCATGTTTACCTTAAGACCTTCCGGATGGGCCTTCGTCGCTTTGTTCGGAGTCTTCTACCTAGTCTGGGAAATCACGTTTACGTTCAATGATATTGCATACTGGTCGATGCTCCCAAGCTTATCTTCTGATGAGAGAGAACGAACTCAATTAACCACGTTGGTTTCGGTCGCCGCCAGTATTGGCGCCTTCGCCGTCGGCGGTCTTGTTCCTGTCTTAATTGCTGGTGACGCTGTGAGAATGTACAACACTATTGCCATCGTGGTTGCCATTATCTTCTTCTTATCTCAAATGTTGCTTGTATTTACCTGCAAAGAGCATGAACGGAATGTAGAGGAAGAAGCCAAACAACCAAAAGCAGGCGTCTTGGAAATGTTCAAAGTTTTGAAAAAGAACAACCAACTCGGCGTTATTCTGATTGTTATTCTCGTTTATTATCTCGGCAGTGCCTTGCTCAATGCGTTCGGTCTCAACTACTTTTACTTCTCGTTTGACTACGAGCAGGGTGGAAGTTACATGTTCATCTTCACTGTTGTCTACGCTATCGGAACGATTCTTGCTCAAGCCATCTTCCCATTGCTAAATAAAAAATGGAACCGTTCGCAACTCTTGACCTATTCGTTCATCGCTATGATCATTGGCTATACCCTATTCTTCTTTGTGGGTGATATCGGCACTGTCACCTTTATCCCAGTTCACATCGTTACCCTGTCCCTTATTGGTATTTTCATCTTCGTCGGCTCGGGCATCTTCTACCTTGACCTCTTGGTCATGATGACCAACACCATCGAATACAACGAATGGAAAAACGGCGATCGCCGCGAGGGAGTCATCAATGCAATCCGTCCTCTGACCGCAAAAGTCAGCAGTGCGATGCAACAAGGTATTGTTTACCTGTTCTTGTTTGCCAGTGGCATTTACACTCTCAGCAGCCAAATTTCAAAGCTTGAGGTCGACACGACCTTATCGGATATTGACCGCGTCACGCAAGCCAACATTCTCATCTTCGATTTCCAAAACAGCGACTTAGGAAGTTATGGGATGACCATTCTGAAAATTGGTATGTGCGTCATCCCGATGGCGCTATTTACGACCGCCTACATTTTGATTCGTAAGAAATACACCATCGATGAGAAGAAGTACGCCCTTATGCGTGCGGACATCGCTTCCGGAAGAATCGGACCGAAAAACCCGCACTTCGACGAAAAAGGCAAAGAAATTCTTTAAATGAAAAGGCCGGCGCTTTGTAACGCCGACCTTTTTTTATGGGCTATTTGACGGTGATTTCGAGAGTAATGCTTCCGTAATCGGAAGTAGCGAGATGAAGTTTGGATGGACCTTTAAAGTCTTTGACCGAACGAACATAAATACCCGTCGAACCACCCACCAAGGAGACATCTTTGGGGCCAAGAATGGCTAAACCTTCCTCTGCTTCAACATGGACTACGCAGGGCGTGTATTGAGCGATGCCGCCAAATTCATCTTCCAGTTTGACGACAATCCGTGTGGCGTCATAGGTTTCATCGTTTATCAACTCTTGTTTGTCGGCGAATGCTTTCAAGTTAAACCTAAGTGCCGGTCCAATGGTTTTGGTGGCAATCAGTTTTTGGTTGGAATATGCCTTGAAGGTATACACCACTTGCTTTTGATCCCAATGGGAAACATAGGTGTTCCACATACGGACAAGGTCATCATATTTCAAACGGTTCTTTAACATCTGCCATCCGATGGAAAGGTACGTTTTAAGCGGCAAGTGATTAAATCCTTGCAAACTTGCAAGTCGCAATGCCTCTTTTAGAGCGCGGCAATCTCTTTTAGAGAACTTTTCGTTTTTCTCAACTGCATCACCAATATAATCATCAACGACAATGGGCGGGTGGGGTAAATATTTGAACCGTTTTTTGTCGGGGAAAAACGTATTAATCAACTGGTCATTTTTGAAGAACTCAAGGTAGTCTGCGTTCGTTAACACGACCGTCTTTCCAAGCATAGCCTCCGGATGTTCGCCAATGTTCATTGAAGATATGACTTCCAGATACGGAAAACGATCTTGTTGCGAAGCATAAGCCCCACTGGCAAATTTGGGGATTCGGAACATATCACAAACGCCGTGATAGCAAATGTGATCTCCAGAGCCAAAATCTTTGTGAGTATTGTAGTCTGCGAAGCACCAACCAATCCCTCCGGACACCTCGGAATATTTGAAGACGGAATTTAAAACATTGAGATGACGGAACGTCTGGTTGACCCGCATATCTTCGTTGTCGGTGGATTTGGTCGGATACATATGACCGTTGTATTCGGTAATCAGGTAGGGTGAGTGTTTTGGATGGATTTTGCTAGGGTTTTCAAGTCCTTCGTTGGGTCCATTATGGAAAAAGTCGTTATAGGTATAAACATCTTCGAGCAACTCACTGTGCTTGAAGTTGCGGACACCACCCGTCGGACGGCTCGGATCGTAATCGTGAAAAATCTTATTGGATTGAACATAGAGTTCATGGTCGTCAGGACTTTCGTTGATTCGGACCCCTTCGCAAACAACACAAGGATGGTTGAAATCTTTTTTGGCCATCTTAAAAACGAAGTCCAAAAAGCGTTGGCGCCACAAGGGGGTTTGACCGATAAACTGCCAACCTGGAATTTCATCGAAAACCAATAAGCCGATTTCATCGCAACGATCCAAAAAATGATCGGAAGGCGGATAATGGGACGAACGAACGATGTTCACACCCATTTCAAATTTGAGAATATCGGCATCTTTGGCTTGGATGCTCTTGGGCATCGCGTAACCCACATACGGGAAAGATTGATGGCGGTTCAGCCCCATTAACTTGATGTGTTTGCCATTTAAATAGAACCCATCCTCGGCAAAACGAACACTGCGGAAACCGAAACGAATCGATTTTTCTTCGACTTCGGACGGGAGTTGAAGTTTTGCTTTCAAAACATAAAGATTCGGATGGTCGATACCCCAAAGTTGGATATCTTTAAGAGTGGCTTCGAGATTCAAAATATCTGCAATCTTGGCTTCATTTTGCCATAGTTCGAACGAAATTTTGGGGTCTTTTAAGAGAGTTCCACCCAGTTGATATCGGATTCTCAAATGCCCTTGGTCATCCGCTATAGCTTCCAAGGTTTCGATATAGGTCTTTGGGCGTATAAGAAGGCTCACTTCTCGATAAATGCCGCCGTAAGAGATGTAATCCATTTCTCCACCAAACGGAGGAATTTCAGGGTCCTCTCTGGAATCACAAACGACGACAAGGCGATTACCTTGTTGTTTCAGTTTTCCGGTAACGTCCAAATCAAATGGCAAATATGTCGAAACATGATTACCAAGATCGATGCCATTGAGATAGAGATGGGCTTGCGCCATGATTCCGTCAAAGTGGAGTGTCAGCGTACGTCCCTCAATAGACACGTCAACGTCGAAAGACAACTCGTAGGTGCTGATGAATTGAAAGTCTTGTTCGCCGAAATAGTTAAAGGGTAAAAGTTTATTGGTGTGTGGAATATCTACATGAACAGAATCAACTGGAAACTGATCAAGAAATTCCTTTTCAAAACGTGGCACATAATGCCAATTGAAATTCAGACTTTGTTTCATAATTAAGCCCCTCTACTCATTGGTTTTATTTTATCATGCGTTTTTCTTAAATGATAATTAAGTTATAATAAATAAAATGGGGTTATGCCAATGATCACAAACAAAGAAAATGTTTTTCAACTCGATACCGCCCATACGACCTATATACTCCGTATTGACGAAACAAACCATGTGCGGACCGAATACTACGGTCCTCGCTTAACTATTCCCGAAAACTACAATTTTTCGAAAGAGAAATGGTCGTTTGCCCATGGTTCCAGTGTCATTTATGATAAATCGCATCCGGCGCTTTGCTTGGATAATCTTTCTTTAGAATATTCAACCTTGGGAAAAGGCGATTTTCGTGAACCAAGTGTCATTATCGAAGATGAAATGTCGCTTGGCAACGATTTTATATTTTCGAATTTTGATGTTTCCGACGGGGTCGCCAAGATTTCTGCCCTTCCTTCTCCCCATACAGGCGGAAAAACGCTCATCATCCATTTAACGGACTTGCAAGCCAAAGTGGATCTTGATCTCATCTATACCGTTTTTGAGGAAGATGACGTGATTGCCCGTACGACACGAATCACCAACGATAGTGATGGAATCATTACCCTCAAAAAGTTAATGAGCATGCAGATGGATGTTTTGGATCAAGGATTTTCATTGGTCAACTTATATGGGGGCTGGGCAAGTGAAGCACATGTCATCGATAAAACGATGGGCCCAGGCATCTACGTCAATGATTCTAAAACCGGTGCCAGCAGCAACCGTCATAATCCGTTTTTCATGCTAAAAGCCAAACATACGGATTTAAACCGTGGAAACGCATATGGCTTCAATCTGATCTATAGCGGAAACCACTATGAGATGGTCGAAGTAAACACCTATGGCAAAATCCGTGTTCAAATGGGAGTCAATCCCTTCTGTTTTGAATGGAAATTAAGTCCCAGCGAAAAGTTTGAAGCGCCTTGGGCGATTCTCAGCTTCTCCAACAAAGGAACCAATGGTGTTTCGACGCAGATGCATGACTTTATCAATAAGCATATCGTCCGCGGACCGTGGGCGCTGAAAGATCGTCCAATTCTTTTAAACAACTGGGAAGCCACGTATATGGACTTCACCGAAAGCAAACTTCACGACCTGATGAAACGGGCCGGAGATTTGGGCATCGAATTGTTCGTGCTGGACGATGGTTGGTTTGGCAAACGAACGGATGACACCAAAGGGTTGGGCGACTGGATTGTTAATTCCAAGAGACTTCCTCATGGATTGGCTAAACTTGCCGAAATCGCCAACAAAAACGGCCTTAAATTCGGATTATGGTTTGAACCCGAAATGGTCAACGAAAACTCTGAACTCTATCGTGCACACCCAGAATGGGCTATTTGCGTTCCCAAACAGATACCAAGTCTTGGACGAAACCAAATGGTGCTTGACCTAGGTTTAATTGAAGTCCAGGATTATTTAATTGCTTCAGTCTCGGCGGTTTTAGATTCCGCCCACATCGAGTATGTCAAATGGGATATGAATCGTCATATGTCCGATTTCTATTCGCAACGCTATAATCAAGGTGAATTTTTCCATCGTTACATTCTTGGTTTGTATCGGGTTTTAGACGCATTAACTAAAAAATACCCTTCCATTCTTTGGGAATCTTGCTCCAGCGGAGGTAACCGCAACGACCTCGGCATGCTTTGTTACATGCAACAAAACTGGGCAAGTGATGATACCGATGCCTTTGAACGCATTCAAATCCAAAGCGGAACCGCGATGGCTTATCCGTTGTCGCCCATTGGCGCCCATGTCAGCGCGTCACCGTCCCATCAGGTTTTACGCAGAACACCCATTGACACACGCTTCAACGTCGCGGCTTTCGGAAACCTTGGGTTTGAACTTGACTTAAAGAAACTTTCTTTTGTCGACAGTGCCGCGATTCGGCGAGGTATTGAATTTTATAAAGAGCATCGACATCTCATACAATTCGGCCATTTTTATCAAATGAAATCCATGGAAGAAGACGGTTATACGGTTTGGATGGTTTTAAGCGATGACCGAAAAGAAGGTATGTTCGGATACTTCCAAGGACTCGGAAAATCCAATCCTTCCATTGATATTCTTCAAGGCATCAACCTTATCGATATCGCTCTTTATCGCATCACCGCCCGTCACCAAGAAACGAACTTGAAAACCTTTGGTGGTCTGATTAATATGGTATCTCCCGTAAAGGTTAATGAAGATGGGCGCTTGGTCGATTTCATCAGTAAACATAAAACACTGGAAGGATTAATGAAGAAATCCTATGACGAAACCTACGATGCCTTTGGCGACGCCTTTAATAACGGGGCGATTAAACTGGAGCCACAATGGGCCGGAACCGGATTTGATGAGCATGTCCGTGTGATGGCGGATTTTGGATCACGCCTGTATTATTTCAAAACAAAATAAACTGTTTCTTTTTTAGCGCATTGATACATTTTCTGATATTTCCTTTTTTCATATTCCTAAAATAGGTACGTTGGTATAAAATAAAAGTATACTTTATAAGGACAGTCAAATAGAAAAATTTGGCTGAATCGATTAAATGAAAAATGCATTTGAAAAACTCGACGACAACGAAAAAATAATGCTCTACACCACTCTGTTTATTTTGGTGGTTGGAATTTTGTTTTTACCCTTTTGTTTTATCTTTCCCTCAGCCACGTTACTTTTCTCTCTTTTGTGGGGATGGTTACTTGGCGGTACCATTTCGGTTGCCGCCTTTGCTTTGTTGGTCCACCAAATTAATGGTTTGACTGCCGAAGACGAAAAGGTTCGTTTTCGGGTCATGGGGTTTCATTTTCTACGTCTCGGACTTTATGGCATCGGATTAGTTTTAGCCGCAGTCTTAATGTACATTGGTAAGCCCTGGATTAATATTTTTGCTGTCGTCGTGGCTTATATGCCTATCCGCTTATTTGTTTACTTTTTCAAGCGAAAGGCTAAGGTTTAACCCATGCTTGTAAGTTTTGAACAAATATTAAATTCATTACCCGGGGAAATTATCGTCTCCGTGTTAATTGTGTTTTTAATTTTTGTTTTCTCTTTAGTTATTTTCATAAAAATAAAAAAAGCAGATCCGTTAGCAAAACCCAAAGGCATTCTTCATGTCGTGGAGTTGGGCGTTGATCTGATTGATAATTTAGTAAAAACGCAAATGGGTTGGCGCTACAAAAAGATGGGTGGCTACTTTTTGGCCATAGCCGTTTTCATTTTTACCTCTTTTATTTTTGGATTGACCGGACTCCCTTCACCTATGTCTTATTACATGGTCCCATTTACTTTAGCCCTTTTCACGTTTATTTTGATTCACTTTACCCGAGCGAAAAACCGAAAATGGGGCTACTTTCACGCCTTTATCGAACCCTTTGCCCCATTTCTTCCGATCAACTTAATGTCTATGTGGGCCCCCCTGATTTCGCTGTCCTTCCGTATGTTTTGCAATTCTTTGGCCGGATGGGCCATCATGTCGATTGTGTATTATTCGTTGGAAAGCCTGTCGGCTTCGCTTTTCTTTTTTCTTCCCGTTGGGCTGAATAGCATTTTTCTGGCGCCATGGATTGCGTCGGTTTTGCACCTGTATTTTGATTTATTTTCTTCGGCTATTCAAACATTGGTTTTTATCATGC
>CALMWE010000290.1 GCA_937873795.1 uncultured Caryophanales bacterium | reverse complement strand
AGTTTCCTCCTATTCGACATCGACCACTTGCGTGGAGGCGAGGGTGTCGTGAAAAGTTTGGTGCCGGTCGCTTACCAGCATCACGAAACTTTCGGCAATGATCGAAGCCCCGAGGCTTAAAATCCCAACGAGGAGGCGGCCGAAAACTTCGCGAACGAACATCGTTTGAAAATCGACCGGTTTGCCATCTTTGCGGACGACATGGATCTTAAAGAACTTTTTGCCGATCGTTTGCCCGTTCCAATTCACAGGCAGGACTAGAAAGTACACGATGAAGATGATGATGATGAAACTGCCGGTAACGATGGCGTCGATGAAAGCCGTCGTGATATTTGCCGAAGTCGGATGGGTAATCGCTTCGATAAATGCCAAAATACTCCTTATCGAAAAAATAAGGGCAACGGCATACACGATTGCCCAATCGAATAGGTCAGCGAATAAACGAGTAATCGAACGTGCCGGCATCTTTCTTCATCTCCCCCGTTAGTTTAGCATATTTTCCCATAAACGAAAAAGCTTTGTATCGACCTCACTTTATTCGCGCAAAAAAAAGCCGCTCAAGTGAGCGGCATGTTTTATCTTCTGGACTTTTGAATCATTTTTCGTAAGGTCGGAATTCGCTTTTTAAACCCATCGAAAGAGACCATTTTCCATTCCCAGTTGGGAGAGCCGATCGTTCCAGGACGGTTCATCCGCGCACGGTCGGTGAAACTGAGAATGTCTTGCATCGGAAGGATGGCGGTATCCGCCAGATTGTCGAGGGTATACGCACAGAAGGCGAGCGAAATATCGTCAGTCTTATATCCCCAGCTCTTCAGCAAGGCCACGATGCGGGCTTTGGTTTTTCGGTCGTAATCGGTAAACCAACCTTTGACGGTTTGATTGTCGTGGGTTCCGGTATAGACGATCATGTTGGCGCGGTCATGGAAATACGGGCGATAGGTGCCGTTCAAACGTTCTTGTTTTTCATTGGGATTGAACGTGAATTGCACGATTTTCATACCCGGAAAACCATAATGGTCGCGAAGGGTTAAAACTTGAGGCCGTAAATCGCCCAAGTCTTCGGCAATGATTTTGAGGTTCGGATAATGGGCAAAGATAGTATCGAACAGGGCATAACCCGGGGCTTCGATCCACGCCCCCACTTCCGCGGTTGGGCAGGAACTCGGAATCTTCCAATAGGTATCAAACGCACGGAAATGGTCGATGCGGATGTAATCGAACAATTCGGCATTATAACTCAACCGGGAGAGCCAGAATTTAAAACCGTCTTTTTGCATGAAATCCCAGTCGTAAAGAGGGTTGCCCCAGCGTTGACCGGTTTTGCTGAAATAATCCGGCGGTACACCGGCAATGAAGGTCGGACGGCAATCTTTGTCCAACAAGAAGTTTTCTTGGTTGGACCAAACGTCTTCGGAGTCGATGCCGACATAGATGGG
>CALMWE010000289.1 GCA_937873795.1 uncultured Caryophanales bacterium | reverse complement strand
ATACGTTCGGCTATGACATCTTTGCCAACTACACCTTCAATAGCGGCACCTTACTGGGTTACCAATTCACGGTCACCTCAGTGACTGAAGCCGGTGCCACCCTCGAGATCATCAAACTCTAAAAACGAAAGCCTAGAGTCGCATCTAGGCTTTTTCTTTTCGAAAAAGTGCTGGGTGTCCTTAAAAAGTCTTCATTCATCCGTTTATCCGTGGTAACATATCGGGTCAAGGACCATCCTTGAAAGAATTAAGAAAGAAATCATTAATGAAAAAAAGAACTTTGTCGCTACTTGTTTACTTAGGAGCACTCGTCCTATCCGCATGTGAAGGAACTGTTTCCTCTTCAAGTACCCCGTCTTCCTCGGAAAGTGAGTCTTCCTCATCCTCATCTTCGTCGGACGAAGAGTCGACCTTTACTTTGAATGTTAAAAATACCTATCCTCTCGCGAGTGACAACCAAGATATATCCACCAAAATCGTGGCCTCTCCCACTAGTTATTTTGATTGCACGGGCGTGACGCTCTTTTCGGCCACGGCGACCAAAATTTTTGCCAATGGCAGTAACGATGCCCTTCGTTTTGCTTCCAATAGCGGTGCGGCCTCGTTGAGTTTGCGGTTGACCAGCAACCTGACGATTTCCCGCATTTTACTCGAAGTTACTTCCTATTTGTTGACCGATGCCGTCGTAACGGTTGGCGAAGGCTTTACCACACCCACCCAAACCGTGACCGCATCGACCACGGAAGTCAGCTATGATTTTGCCGGGGTGCTGGCCAGCAACACGATTACGATTTCCTCAAATGCCGGAAACCGTTTCTTCCTTTACGGAATCACGCTGATCGCGTCGTCCACTTCGTCGTCTTCCTCGTCCTCGGAATCCTCCTCTTCGGAAGATACCGGCGATGGTTATTACAAAGCATCGTCGTTTACGACCTCGTTTAATGACATGAAAGAAGCCGCGGGGTATGTCAACTTACCTTCGACCGGAACACAAAAATTATTGGTCATTCCGGTGAATTTCACCGATTATGGCTGTGCCAATCTTTCAAGAGGCTGCTCCACGACGCGGACTGATATTGAAACGACCTTCTTCGGCAGTGCGTCTTCAACCGGATGGCAATCGGTTGCTAGCTATTACTCAGCTTCAAGCTATGGCAACTTATCCCTCACCGGAACCGTGACGCCTTGGTTTACCGTCGATAAATCCCGAACGCAATTGAATGACCTGAGTGGTTATTCCGATCCCACCTATTATGTCCTTCGTAAAGCGGTGGAATGGTATAAGGCCACCAGCGCTTCCGCCCTCACTGATTACGATCAAAACGGCGATGGTTACCTCGATGCCGTGTGGCTTGTCTATGCAACCAACTACGATACGACCGGCGACTCGATTTATTGGGCTTATACTTACTGGGATTATCAACAAACCGGTAGCGTATCCTCCCCAGTGGCCAATGTCTATGCCTGGGCTTCCTATAACTTCATGTGGGAAGGCGGCTATTCCGTCAGCGGATCTCCGAAAGTGGACGCGCATACCTTCATCCATGAAACCGGACACGTTCTTGGTTTGGATGATTATTATACCTACGATGACAGCGATTGGGGCGCCGCCGGTGGCGTCGACATGATGGACTACAACATCGTGGATCATAACGCTTATTCGAAAATGGCGATGGGTTGGACCATGCCTTATGTCACCGATAAGACCGCCGGTCAGTTCTCGATTACGCTCAATCCCTTTGAAAGTAGCGGCGATTGCCTCATCTTGAAAAACGATTGGAACGGATCCCCACTGGATGAATATTTACTGATTGAATTCTACACGCCTACAGGTCTCAACCAAAGCGACTCAGCCTCGGGCGGTTATCCCGGCAACGGGTTGGCCGGTTTCTCAGTTCCCGGAATTAAGATTTACCACATCGACTCCCGCATGGGCACCTTTAATTCCGCGTATGAATTTGTCAGTTTCACAGACACCGTGGTCAGCAACAATACCTACTATACAGACTTAGCGGTTTCCAATACCGCGAGCTATAGCTACGCCAATCAAAACTATAAATTGATTCACTTGCTCGAAGCCGGAAAAACCAACACCTTCAAACAGGGCGGAACGGCAACCAACAATACCCTCTTCTTTGCCGGCAAAACATTCTCGCCGTCGGCCTATGCGAATTTCTTCTATAACAGCGGAAAATTCAACGACAATAGTGCCATCGGATATTCGGTCTACATCAACACCATTTTGCCCACATCGGCGACCTTGACGATCACGCAAGTATCCTAAAGCGCTGTTTTCCGATTCTTGCATTTTCATTTATGAGCCTTGGTCCCTATGATAAAATGGAAACCAAGAAGATCTTTTTAGTTACGACCATGAAAGGAACGACCCATGAAATTTAAAAATTTCTTCATCCTCTCTGTTACCTCGATGATGCTTTTGAC
>CALMWE010000288.1 GCA_937873795.1 uncultured Caryophanales bacterium | reverse complement strand
TTCGGCGGCAGCAATCGTATCGCACGTCGTTTGCGGATTGCCGATAATGCCTTTATCACCCAGCATATAACCCAAAGGAAGTGCCACGGAAACGCAAACGAATGCGGTTCCCACATAGGTCAAAGCCCGCCATAAAAGCGGATGACCTTGTTCGACATCCTTGGGAATCAGATTGAGCTTTTGTTTGAGCGTGTCAGGTGCTTTTTTGTAGGTGAATTCATGCTCATATTCACGAAGCATTTTTTTAATGTTTCTATTCATTGAAATCTTCCTTTCGAGCCCTCTTTTTGAGTTTGGCGATGGCCCGACTATAAATTCCTTCGATGGCACGTTGGCTTTTGTTTTTCAACGTCGCAATCTCGGAAAGGGGTAAGTTGAAGTAAAGATGCAAGATGACGATGTCGTATTCGGAATCGTTGATATATTTCCGATAGCGGTTCATCAGCGAAGAAAATTTGTCATCTCCGGGAAGAAGCGGCTCATCGGACGGAAGTTCGTCCAACTCGCTGGGAAGGAGTTCGGGACGTTGGCTTCGGACATAATCGTAAGCAAGGTTTTTGGCAATCGTTAATAGGTAATATTTGAAGTTACGGTTCGGATCAAGGTCCTCAGTGTGATTCATCAAATGAATAAAGGTTTCCTGAGTGAGATCTTCGGCATAAGCGGTATCGCGAATGATAAACAAGATGACGTGGTGAACTAAACCGGCATACGCCTGGTACACGAAATCAAAAGTGTCTTCTTCACGCTTTTTTAAGCCCAGGACAATCTGCTCGTTGATGTTCATGATGATTTAGTTCCGTTACTTATTTACTATATCACTCCCACCCCTTTCTTTTAAGAAATACCATTAAAATCACCATTTTTTAGTATCGGCAGAAAGGAAAACCATAATTCCCTTCACTGGATAATACGGTTGAGAAAGCTGTTTACACTCGAAAAAGATGAAAAAATAAAAAAGCCGCCCAGAAGAGCGGCTTCAAAACGTCTTGTCTTACGCCAGCGTCACGCCGATGTAGGCGGCGAAGGAACCTACGCGGACCGTATCGGTCGAGGTCGTATACGTTCCGACAATGGTTGTGAAATAGAGGGTATAAGAAGTAGTTCCAGAAACGCCTTCATACGATAAATCGTAAAGGGTCAAACCTTTGGGCGATTCATAACCGTAAGTATCGTAGAAACCATCCACCGCATCCGCCACCGCAAGACTGACGCCGACAAGCGGGTCTTTTATCGACAATTGCCAAGTATCGCCGGAAGGTGAGCCGACCAAATCGTAATCCTCGTCGGTATATTCTTTCCCGGCATAGCTTTCCACGAAAAGCAACCGGTCAAAGTTTTCCGCCATCATCGCGGAAAGGTCATCGATTTCATTGGTGTAATAGTAAAGATCGACGTATTCGCCACCATCGACGATGCCCGTCGGGGCAAAGCCAAAGACGGTTTCAAAATCGTCATAGGTAAAGCCTTCAGGTAAAAGGTCAATACGGTCATAGCCGACTTGTCCGCAAGCAATCACCAAGCTGAAAAGTTTTTGTTCTTGTTCATAGGTCAAAGGCGTATCCGCATGGACGATTTCGCCGTTTTCGATCATCCCGTATTCGGTCAAAAGGCGTTCAATTCGGTTATTGAGCGAATAGGTGGTAATGCTGACGATATTGATGAACGGAACGAACATCGCTACGACTAAAGTCGTAACCAACAGCGAAGAGAACGTTTGTCCGGTGTGCATTTTGAAGGGATATTTCTTGAAAATATAGAAGAGCGTGCATGCCACCACCCACAAGCTGGCATAGAGATAAACTGAATTATCCAAGGTAAATCCGTCCTGAATCACGGAACGGATCAATTCCACATAGAACCCGATCATGATTGCCGAAATCACAAACGGCCAAACCCGGCTGAACAAATGGATGTGCGGCGCTTCTTTGTTAAAAGGTTCGAGCACAAACAAAGTCAATAAACCGACGACCGCGGTTGCAAGCGAAGCAATCATGTAGACATAGGGATAATAGTTGCTGTTAAACGTGGAGGTCACGACATAGATAATCAAAATGAAAGAGAAGACGGTCACGATCGGAAGCAAGATGAACGAAAAGACGGTTTTCCAAATCTTGTTGTATTGTTCCATGCC
>CALMWE010000287.1 GCA_937873795.1 uncultured Caryophanales bacterium | reverse complement strand
CGCAGTAATGGATGACGTTATCCACCACATACGTCGGAGCATCGTGATAGGTGACGTGGCTGGTCTCGGTGGATCCGCCTTGGTCGATGGCGACGTCGACGATGACCGAGCCCGGTTTCATCATCGCTAAATATTCTTTTTTGACCAACTTCGGAGCGGCATCGCCCGGAATTAAGACGGTCGAGACCAACAAATCGGCTTTTTTGACGCAATCAATGATGTTTTCGGTGGTTGATTTGACGATATGGATTTTTTCTCCATATTGTTGTTTGAGGGCGACTAAGCCGGCTTCGGAAATATCGAGGGCGTAAACTTCCGCGCCAAGACCGACGGCCAATAAGACGGCATTGCTGCCGGCAACGCCTGCTGCACCCAGCACCACGACGGTCCCCGGATGGACACCCGGAACGCCACTGAGTAAGACACCGCGTCCGCCAAAGGTTTTTTCAAGAAAACGGGCGCCGACTTGGATGGAGAGACGGCCCGCCACTTCGCTCATCGGTTTTAAGCAGGGTAAATGGCCTTTTTCGTCACGGATCGTTTCATAGGCGATGGCAATGATTTTTTGTTTAAGACAGGCTTGCGTGAGTTCAAGACTCGCCGCTAAATGGAAATACGTATAAACGATTTGTCCGTCGCGCATCAAAGCGTATTCGTCTTTGAGCGGTTCTTTGACTTTGATGATCATCTCTGCGATTTTGTAAATGCTTTCAATATCCGGTAGGATTTTGGCGCCGATGGCAACGTATTCTTGATCGGAATAACCCGATCCGATGCCGGCGTCTTTCTGCACGTAGACGGTGTGTCCGTGTTTGACATATTGGGCCGCTTTATCCGGCGTCAAACCGACACGATACTCGAGCTTCTTAATCTCTTTGGGTACACCAATGATCATATTTCCTCCATGATGTGTTTAAAAAAATCTCGTTGCCCCTATTCTACCATAACCATTTGCGCGCGAAACGGGAGAGTGAAAAAAAGATGAATGGAATCAAGACTACTTTGTAGTCTTTAACGAAAACAAACCCTTTTTAACCTTGAGAATGACGTAAAAAACCGTTATAATTAGATTCCATGTTAAAGGAAACCGTTAGGTCCCTTTAGCAAAACCACATAATCACAATGGCCGAGACAAAACTTCTTTGTTTTTGACGGTCAAAGGGGGATTCATCATGGCCAAATACATCTTCGTCACCGGAGGCGTCGTTTCCGGATTGGGTAAAGGCATCTCCGCTGCCTGTTTGGGACATTTGCTCAAAAGCCGGGGACTCAAAGTCTTCGTCCAGAAATTCGACCCCTATATTAACGTCGACCCCGGAACAATGTCGCCCATCCAACACGGCGAAGTGTTCGTCACCGCGGATGGCACCGAAACCGACTTGGATTTGGGCCATTACGAACGGTTCATCGATTTGGAACTCTCGCATGCCTCATCGATCACCACCGGCAAAGTCTATGACTA
>CALMWE010000286.1 GCA_937873795.1 uncultured Caryophanales bacterium | reverse complement strand
ATTTTCTGGAGCAAAACGGAATAAAAATTGATCCTTCAGACCTGTAATCCTTTTACATGAACCACGAAGGTCTACAAAAAAAGTGCCCATCAAGAGCACTTTCTTTACTTATTCTTCGTTTTTCTCGGAGCGTTGTCTGGAATCGTATTTCTTGCGTTCGACCGTGTTGAGAATCCGTTTTCTCATCCGGAAGGCCGAAGGCGTGACTTCCACCAGTTCATCGGTGTTGATGTAATCGAGGCAGGTTTCCAAACTCATTCTTCGGTGGGCTTTTAAGACGACGGTGAAGTCCTTGTTGGACGACCGCATGTTGGTTAAGGCTTTCTCCCGGACGATATTAACGGCCAAATCCATGTCATACCGATTTTCGCCGATAATCATTCCTTCATAGACGTCTGTCCCCGGGACGATGAACATGACGCCTCGATCTTCCAATTGTTCAATAGCATACGGTGTCGCGGTGCCTGTATCGGTGGCAACGAGGACGCCGATGAGGCGTTCCCCGACACTCGCATTCAGGGTCGGACGATATTCCTTATAGGTGTGGTTGATGATGCCATACCCTTTGGTCATGGTTAAGAAGTTGGTCATGAAGCCGAGCAATCCGCGTGACGGAATCACATAGTGCAAGCGGGTGGTGGTGTCATACGGAATCATTTGTTCCAAGGACGCACCCCGTGAGCCGAGCGATTCCATGACGATGCCTAAGAAATCATTGGGGATGTCGATTTGCACGTCTTCATACGGTTCGCATTTGACGCCATCGATGACTTTGATGATGACTTCCGGTTTGCTGACTTGAAGTTCAAAGCCTTCGCGGCGCATGTTTTCAATCAAAATACCTAAGTGTAACTCGCCACGGCCGGAGACAATCCAGGATTCGGAGTTTTGAATCCGTTCGACCCGTAAGGAAACATCGCGTTGGAGTTCGCGGAACAAACGTTCCTCGATTTTACGCGCGGTCACCCATTTACCGTCTTGTCCGGCAAACGGCGAGGTATTCGTACCAAACGTCATTTGTAAGGTCGGTTCATCGATGTAGAGGCGGGGGAGGGGCACGATATTATCCGGCGAACAGACGGTTTCTCCGACGTTGAGATCGGCTACGCCGGCAATCGCGACGATATCGCCTGCGGCGGCACTTTCGATTTCCATCCGTTTTAAGCCCAAATAGCCGTAAAGCTTTTGGATCCGGAAGTTTTTCGTGGTGCCGTCAAGACGGGACACAGTCACGATTTCATTGAGCGACATCGTGCCGGACTTAATCACGCCGATGCCGATACGGCCGACGAAATCGTTGTAGTCGAGCAGGGCAGGTTGAAATTGCAGCG
>CALMWE010000285.1 GCA_937873795.1 uncultured Caryophanales bacterium | reverse complement strand
CGAAGACAAAATACGAAGCAATGTCGTTTTCCCCGATCCCGAATGCCCAACGATGGAGACAAGTCCACAATCGGGAAGCTCAAAATTGAGGTCACTGAAAACAGGGACGATTTCTTTTTTATGGGTATAATTTTTGCTAAGGTTTTCAACGCGTATCATCGTGGCCTCCTAGAAATCTCTTTTAACTACATCGGCAATTTTCAAACGGTCGATCCAAACATTGACGACCATCATCGCAGCAAGAGAAAGTACACTGAATACTAAAAGACCCAAAAGAATGGAGCCTGCGGATAGTTCAAATAAAGCCAATCCGGTCAAAGCAAAGGACAGCGTGTTCATCATTCGTACAAAGAAAATCGAGAGAATAGCCGTAGGAATCAGCGAGAAGAGACATACAAGTAAGGTTTGGAGCCCATAGGATCGTTTCAAGTTTTTCTTTGATAAACCAAGGGAGAGAAGGATGCCATTCCGTTCCTTATCCGCCATGACAACCACCAAAAGTAAGGCGCCGATGAGAATGATAAATAAAAGCATACCCGCCGCTGTAAGCATTAAAACGGAGAAAAAAAGAGATGAACCCGGTTGTGTACCAGACATTAGGTGCGCATAGAGGGAGTTATCAATGGGATTAAGAAAACCTTCAGTTAAAACAAAGTGAGTGCCATCGGAGGAGAGTTTAGGATATAAGGAAACTATGGTCAGAGCTTTTTCAATCGCGGCAAGATCTTGTTTGAAGTTTCCCGATAAACGGTAGGATAAACAATCGATTGCGCCTTGTTTGGCCGAACGATATAAATCCATGATGGATACCGGGACAGATGAATAACATTGTTCACTAGATTCAAAGTCATAGCCAACGATATCAATGCTTTCTTTTTTAAAATAATCAGTCCCTTGGGGTTGAATCAAAAGATTCGCCGTTCGCGGCCAAGAAGAAACTAGGGCTTGAGCTTCAGATTCGAAAAAGGAGTCAAATGTTACACCCTCTTCAACTTCATTAACGCTTTTTTGGGTAACGATATATTGGTAATAATCAAGGGCTGTTGGACTGGCAATCCCCGAGACGAGGGAGAAATCCGCGGCCATTTCTGCATTCCAAACAAGATTAACGTGATCAGAGATGGCCGTGTTAGCAGCTTCTCTTACATCCCAATATGAATCCGAGGCTCCCGAAATGAAACCGTCTTCGGTTTGATGCCCATCGACCAAGACAATGCTTTCACTTTCTCCGGGTGGCGAAATTTGGATTCCGTCAGTCAACTGATTATCCGCGGAATCAACCACTGGATAATCGTCATAGTTTGAAGCATTTCCGTCGATGCGATAAACGGAGGAAAAAGGACTTTCAAGGAATAACCCCATCGCTTGAGGATGGATGTAATAAAAATTGTGTTGGGAATGGAGAATTGTCTCCGTAGGTGAAGCATGCGTATCAATAATGCCCACGATTTCCCCAGAGGAAAGGTCTTTTCCGATGACGTCAGAGTAAGACGTAACCGGCGTATTATCTTGGAAGCCAAAAACGGAGAGAGTCTCATACGTTTCTAAAGTAATAAGGACTTCTTGATCATCCGCCGAAGGAAGATTTCCGTAAATCAAAGGATATTGCTCCGCCACCGAATCGGTATATAGGGCAATTCCGGTCAACGTATCAACATGATTTCCACTTGGGGTATCCATCGAAACATAGGAATCGTTCTTTGCTAATGCTACCGAAACAAACCCTTGTTCGGAAGCAAGCGACTCGATGGCTTCATCATTGAGATTGGTCGATGGGTTCACCGATCGAAATTGAATGTGGCTTACGTTTTCGCAGTACAAAGTTTCAACATATCGAGTGGCTAATTTTCCAGTATAAAAGGAAGAAAACGAAGCAAAAGCCGATCCAAAAAGTAGGGAAATAATAAAGGAAAGGCCGAAAAACAGACGATGTCTTTTCATGCCTTTGAGGGAAAGGCCGAAAGTAAAGGAGAAAGGAGTATGAGTGCTCGAGGAGGGGAGTGGCGCTTGTTCAATAGTATTTGAAAATTCTTCAACAGGCGTCTGGATGGTCTTGTTTTTTATCTCATAAACCGTATCGCCGTATTTGAAAGCCGCTTTTCGGTCATGGCTTGCTAAGATGACCAGATGGGTTTTGCTCACTTCTTTTAATAAAGCAAAGATTTCGTCGGAAAGAAGAGAATCTAGCGATCCGGTGGGTTCATCGCCAAGAATAATGGGCGTATCGTTCATCAAAGCACGGGCAATGCAAACACGCTGTTTTTGCCCGGTAGAAAGCTGATTGGGTCGTCGTTTTAACAACGTATCAATTTGACAAAGTCGGGTAATCTCATCAAGATTCTTTGAGGAAGTCTCGTTACGGATTTTCTTTGAAAGAACAAGGTTCT
>CALMWE010000284.1 GCA_937873795.1 uncultured Caryophanales bacterium | reverse complement strand
CATCCCCTATGCCGTGTTTTTGTTTTTGTTTGTCGTTTTACCGGTCATCATCGTGTTGGTGTATGCCTTCACCGATAACTCGTTCCGTTTCACCTTAGTGAACCTGACCGACTTCTTTGGCTCGGAAAAATTCGCGACCTTGATTGTCAGCTTGGTCTATGGTGCGGTCAACACTGTCTTGTGTTTATTAATTGGTTACCCGATTGCCATGATCTTGGCTAACAAGAAATACAACAAAAACGCCGTCATCGTGATGCTCTTCGTGATGCCGATGTGGATCAACTTCGTGATTCGCATTTGGGCCATCCGCGACTTACTCTCGTGGGTGGGTCTTTCCGGAGGTCACTATCCCGAATTGGCGACGATCATCGGCCTTGTTTACGACTATCTCCCGTTTGTGATTTTACCCTTGTACACGACGATGCTTCGTATGGACAAAAGCCAAGTCGAAGCCGCGAGTGATTTGGGGGCCAAACCGTATCAAACCTTTACCCGTGTCATCATCCCGATGACGATGCCCGGCATCGTATCCGCCGCGATGATGGTGTTCATGCCGACGATTTCGTCTTACGCCATCGCCGATATCCTCAGTGAATACAAAGTCACGCTCTTCGGCGGAACCATCGAACTTTACTTCAAACAAAGTAACTGGCACTTCGGCTCCTTCTTGGCGCTGGTGATGTTGGTGCTCATCGCGTTAACTACCTTCTTGACTTCCAAGTTCAGCAAGAAAGAAACGGAGCGGGCCAACTTATGGTAAAGAAATTGCTCGCCCGAGGCTATGTCCTCGTCCTTCTGCTGCTCGTCTACTTACCGATTTTCATTCTCATCGTGTTCTCATTTACCGATTCCTCGAACGTCGGCGTGTGGAACGGCTTCTCCTTCGATTTGTATGTCCGCTTGTTCCAAAACGAAGAAGCGCTGACCGCTTTGGGCAATACGCTTCTGTTGGCGGTCTCCTCCGCGCTCGTAAGTACGGTATTGGGAACGCTCGGCGCCATCGGCGTCTTCTATTCCAAAAAGAAATTTCGCAAGGCGATGGAAATGGCCTCACAATTGCCCATCATCAATGCCGAAGTCGTTATCGCTTTATCGTTAGCCGTCTTGTTCGTCGCCGTGAGCATCCAACGTGGATTCTTCACCCTTCTAGTGGGGCATGTGGTGCTGACGATTGCGTTCGTGTTCCTCTCGGTCAAACCCAAACTCCAACAAATGGATCCGAATACCTACGAAGCCGCCTTAGACTTGGGAGCGACCCCGAATTACGCCTTAACCCATGTCGTCATCCCTGAAATTCTTCCGGGCATTCTCTCCGGATTCATGTTGGCGATGACGTTATCGCTCGATGACTTCATCATTACGACCTTCTTACGCAACGTCGAATTCGAAACGTTGTCGACCTACGTTTATGCGAAGTTAAGAAACATGTCGCACTTCCCGCATGAACTGAGAGCCCTCACGACGCTCGTCTTCGCCTTCGCGATCCTGATTCTTGTCGCCAACAACTACTTATCGACCAAAGAGGCGTCGCGCAAAGCCAACGCCCTCTTACAAAAAAGGAGAAAACAACTATGAAGAAAATGTTCTATCTGCCGCTGGCCGTCTTAGCTCTTTTGGGCGGTCTGACATCCCCGATGACGGAGGCCCATGCCGCCGACGGGCTGACGCTCAAGGTTTACAGTTGGGAAGACTATATCTATGAGCAAGAAACCGAAGAGGATCCGCTTAGTGTCATCGACCAATTCGAAGCCTGGGCGACCACGGAATACGGCGAACCCGTCGAAGTCATTTACAGCACGTTCGATACCAATGAAACGATGTACAACCAAGTCGCCGGCCTCGGAGAGTCCTTTGACCTCATTTGCCCCAGCGAATACATGATTCAAAAAATGGCCCGTGAAGGGTTGCTTGAAAAATACGATGTCACCGGCACCGTTTACGACAACCTCCCGAATTACGAAACCTATGCTTCCAAGTACCTTCGCAACCGTCTTGAATCGATTGAAATTGCCGGGACGGATACCCTCAGCGATTATGCCGCCGGTTACATGTGGGGCACGATGGGTTTGATTTACAACCCCGAAAACGTCGATCCCGCGGATATGACCTCTTGGTCGTCCTTATGGAACAGCGACTATTTCAAGAAATCCTCCGTCAAAGACTCGATGCGTGATACCTACTTGGTGGGCCTCATCGAAACCTATAAAGACGAACTTGCAACCTTAAAGGCGCAATACGAAGCTTCGACCATCGATGCCGTTGCCTACAATGCGGCCTTGACCGAAATCCTTAACCGCCGCGGCGAAGCCGATGTTTTGGCGGGCGAAGTAACCCTCAAAGCGTTAAAGAAAAACATTTACGGTCTTGAAGTCGATAGCGGCAAAAACGATATCGTCACAGGAAAGGTCGACATCAACGTCGCCTGGAGCGGTGATGCCGTTTACAGCATGGACATCGCCGAAGACGAAGAAGACAAAATCCTCAATTACTCGGTCCCCGAAGAAGCCAGCAACATTTGGTTTGACGGATGGGTCATGCCTAACGGCGCCAACACCGATTTGGCTCAAGCGTTCGTCAACTTCATTTCGGATCCGACCATCGCTTGCTTGAACATGGATTACATCGGTTACACCTCCTTCATCGCCGGGGACGAAGTCTTGGCCCGCGTCAATGATGTCTATGGCGATCCCACCGGAAGCGAATCCATCGATTTAACCTATTTCTTTGACGGCACGGTGACCGTCGGAGCTGATATGGTCATCGAAACCGCCGAACTCGGACGTCAATTTGAAGCCCAATATCCGACCGAAGAAACGATTACCCGCTGCGTCGTCATGGAAGACTTTGGAAACGACAACGCCCGCGTGGTCGAAATGTGGTCGAATTTTAAAGCCACGACCTTAGGCGTCGGGGCCTACATCGGTATCGGTGTGGGGGGCCTCGTCGTCGTCGCCATCGGTGTCTATTTCTTTTTACAAAAGAAGAAGAGCAAACGCCATCAACGGCGCAAAGCCA
>CALMWE010000283.1 GCA_937873795.1 uncultured Caryophanales bacterium | reverse complement strand
GTTCATCCGTTTCGAGCGAAGAACCAAGTTCTTCATCGGAAAGTTCATCCGAAAGCAGTAGTTTACCCTCTTCCTCCTCCGAATCTTCTTCGAGCTCCTCTCCCTATACGCTTGTTTGGAATGATGAATTTGACGGAACCTCCTTGAATGAGGCCAATTGGTCTTACATGTATGGCGATGGTTCCAATTATGGCAATCCGGGATGGGGAAACGGGGAAGCCCAGTTCTACACCAAGAACAACACTAAAGTCCAAAATGGACAATTGATCATTACCGCCAAAGCCGAATCGTTGGGTGGAAAAAATTATACGTCCAGCCGTTTAAGAACCGCCGGAAAAGTTTACACTACGTACGGTCGTATCGAGGCTTCCATTTCATTGCCTGCGGTTGCTGGTATGTGGCCGGCCTTTTGGATGCTCCCCGAAAGCGGAACACCTTATGGGGGTTGGGCCGCCGGGGGCGAGATCGACATCATGGAAGCCAAGGGTCGCATCAACACCTCTACCAGTGGTGCCTTGCACTTTGGCGAAGTGGGGCGGTCAACCTATATTTCCAATAACCAAACCTTCCCGAATCAAACGTTTGAGGGATTCCATGTTTACGCCATTGAATGGGAAGAGCACGAAATCCGTTGGTACGTCGACGACCGTTTGTTCATGATTTGCAGTTCAGATCAATGGTGGTCGGCCAATTCCGATCGCGATACCGCTCCATTCGATGTGGACTTCCATATTTTGTTAAATATGGCGGTTGGCGGTCACTTTGATGGTTACACACTTCCTCCTGAGGGTTTTGAATCCGCAGAAATGTGCGTGGATTACGTTAGGATTTATTCATTAAATTCCTAAGAAAGAGGTTTGTATGAAAAAACAAAATCTTTTGTCGATGTTCGCCATGGTCATGATGCTGACCACATCCTGCGAACCAGCTCTTTCTTCGAGCATCAGTTCATCTTCTTTGGAAGATTCTTCGAGCGAAAGCTCTTCGACGACTTCGTCGGAATCGTCGGGAACTTCGTCAGAAAGCAGTTCATCGAGCTCTTCTTCTTCGAGTTCCTCTTCCTCGTCCTCAAGTTCTTCCAGTTCATCATCCTCAAGCTCCTCTTCGAGCAGTTCTTCTTCGGAAGAACCTACATCCGAAGAGCCTTCAAGTTCCGTCGAACCCGGAAATATCGGGACAGTCACCGGCCTTGAAAACGCCACCACCGTACGTGGCCATTATTTCAATCCGTTCAAAGGCGTATCCGTAATGTCCTCCACCGGCATCGACATCACTTCTTATCTCAATGTCGAAGGCAGTGTAGATTATGGTACCAACGGAACTTATGAATTGCACTACTCGTTGGAATACGAAGGCGACATTTATACCAAGACTCGTTATGTTCAAGTCCAAAATGGAACCTATGTCGCTCCGGTCACCACGAAAACCTATTCCACCGCAACATCCGCAACTTTGGGAAGCGGTTCTTACCGCACCGGAAGTGCCGGTGATATTGCCCACCCGATTGATCCATCCTATTTGGAAGCCGACCTGCTTGATAAACCCGTCCCCACCAACGGTTGGTGGACCACACTCATTTCCCGTAACTACGGGGGTGGCAACTATAACGGCGGAGGCAACGGTATCTATTTGAACCCGTTACGTTCGGCTCTCGGCAACAATGGCGTTGAAATCACCAACGTCGGTAAAGGATTTACCCAATATTGGAACTCCACCGGAAACCCGACATTCGCAACCTTCACGCCGTTCTACCAAGATTTGATTTTGAAAAACGCATCGATGACCAGTTCGTATGTTTCGAAAGTCATCGATTATTCCGATAATAACGTCAAAGTGGCTTTACGCAACTCAGCGGCAGGCGAAGACGAAATGGTCGTCACCTACACTCAAGGTTCGCCCTATGTTTTCACCGAATTCAAAAACAAAGATAACATCACCTTTAACGTATGCCACGCCGGAGTCCACTCCTATCAGTATTTAGACATCAGCGGGAATGTCATTAC
>CALMWE010000282.1 GCA_937873795.1 uncultured Caryophanales bacterium | reverse complement strand
GTCTTTAATTAAAACTTTATTTTCTTCCCGGATGAGTTGTGTTTTCAACGAAAACAAAAGGCATTCTTCGTATTTTAAAACCCGTAGTCCCTGATAGACATCCTCCAAAGATTTCGGTTGATGGAGTTTCCGTAAAGCGTCATATCGATCCAGTAAACGATATTTTTCTTTGAGTGTTAACGGAATGACATTAAAGATTTCACCCATGGTAGCGTCAAATGCTTTGGCCACGAGGCGGATGAACATGTAGTTTTCAAGGCTGTTGGGCAAGGAATAGACGGGTTTGATCCGTTCATCTTCGGGCATTTCGCCTTTGACGATAGTAACCATGTCGACTTCCATCTTGTTTCGGTCATAGCTTCCCACGAGGGTATAGACTTCGTTTTGAACCAGCGTCTTCATGAGGTAAGGGCGGTTAAACGCAATCACTTTAAAAAAGTGACCGGCATGGGTATAGAAAGGAAAACGAATCAGCGTCACACGGCCATGACGGGCAAACGTCGCGCTGCCGGCGACTTTTCCGGTGACGACAAGTCTAGCTTTATGATCGAGCTCCGTTTCTCTGGTTGGCGTAAAGTCGGCATAATCCCGAGGCAAATGTTCCAAGACGTCAAAATAATCACGGATGCCCATGCTCTCTAACGCTTCTTGGATGCGGGGGGATTTGGATAGTTTCATAACGGTTCCTTAACCTTAGGTAAAAAACAAGTCTTTCTTGCCTAAAAGATAGTCTTCAATGTTGAGATGCGCGATGCCATTACGAGAAAAATCAAAACGGTCCAGCGAAAGGACAAATTTGGGGGCTTCATCCTTGATCGAGGAAAACGCCCCGAATTCCCGCGCAATAACGTCCTCGCTGGCCAGTAAATAAGCCACTTGGACAAAACACTTTTTCCCTTGGTTGATCACGACAAAATCAATCTCACTTTTATATGTTTTTCCAACATACACCGAGTACCCTCGAAGAAGAAACTCATTAAAGAGGATGTTTTCAAGGAAAAAGCCCTTTTCAAAAGTGAAGGTGTCGGTTTGGATCGTCCGAAGTCCATTATCGACGGCATAAAATTTTTCGGTTTGATCGAGCATCGCTTTCCCGCGTACCTCATACCTTCCGATGGACTGGAGCAAATAGGCTTTTTGCAATAAATCGACATAATTATAGACGCCCGTGCGGGACATTTCGATTTTGGGGGTTTGGTTCACAGTCGTGAAAAAGTGTGCGACATTCGTCGGCGCAAAGTCCTTGCCGCAGGTGGCTAACGAATACCGTGCCACGGCATGAAACTTGTCTTTGTCGACGCGCGGGTTTTTCCGAAAGATATCTCTTTCTAGGATGGATTCATAGAGCTGCTTCAGGAAAACTTGGCGGCGTTGCTCGTCTTCAATGTCAAACCGTTGAGGAAAACCTCCCCACTGGATGTACTCCATCAAAAAATTTTCCGGAATCGGTTTTCCGCTTTGAAGCCTATAGGCCCTTGCTTCCGCATAGGAAAAGGGAAGAACATGAAATTCAATCGTCCGCCCTGTCAAAAGTGTGGCCAGTTGTCCGCATAAAAGATCGGAGGTGCTCCCGGTAACGAAAATTGAACAAGGAAGTGTTGCCTTGAAAGAAGCAAGTGCGCGTTCGAATTCAACAACGTGCTGAATCTCATCAAAGAAAAGATAATGTGTCTGTTGATCCACGATTTTGCTTTTAATGTAATCATTTAAAGCCGTCAGGGATCGATACACATCATAATCGGCGTTTTCAAAATTCATGAACACAATATGATCATTCGAAACGCCCCGATTCAGGAGCTCCTGAATAATCATTTCTAAAATGCGCGATTTCCCGGATCGGCGAACACCCGTGATGACTTTAATGAGATCAAAATCATAGTAAGGACGGATCATCTCTAAATATTTGGGTCGGATTAAAAGCATTTTTCTCACCATGCTAAGAATACCTCTTTTTGTTGTTTTTGACAAGTTAGCTTTTCATTTGACTGGTATTTTTTGTAATTTGACAAGTTAATCGTTCATTTTTTCTTTATTTTTGATGTTGAACCTTCCACTGTTCAAATTTCGAAGACATGTCCTCTTAATGAAAAAATAGTCGTCTCTGTTCGACTTTTGTCCTCAAAAAGACCACTTTACAAAACAAAAAAAAGCACCCGAAGGTGCTTCTATTTCGATGTTTGATTATTCAACGCCGATGAGGAAGGAATAGACCGGTTGTCCGCCATCGCGCACATCGAACTCGATGTCTTCGTGTTCGCTGACTAAGCGATCGACGAGCGCTTGGGTTTGTTCGCTCTTGACGTCTTCTCCGGAAATGATCGTGACGATGGAACTCATATCATCGATCATGGTCGAGATTAAGTGGTAAGCGGCTTCGACTTTATCGGGGTGGCATCCAACGATTTTCTTATCTTGGATCCCCATGAAGTGGTCTTTTTTGACTTCGACGCCATCGACAGTCGTGTCTTTGATGGAGAAGGTGACCGCGCCGGACTTGATGCCCTTGAGCGCTTTCTTCATCGCGCCATAGTTTTCATCGACTTCGGCATCGGGATTGAACATCATGCACGCCACGAGCCCTTGCGGAATGGTCTTGCTCGCGATGACGCGGGCATCCACGGATTCTTCGAGGACGTCGCACGCTTGCGAGGCCGCCATAATGATGTTGGGGTTATTTGGAAGAATGAAGATGTGTTTGGCGTTGACCGAACGGATGGCCGTCACGAAGTCTTCGGTCGCGGGGTTCATGGTTTGGCCGCCGCTGACGATGACATCGACGCGGAGTTCTTTGAACATGTTGGCCACGCCTTCACCCGCGGCAACCGCGATCAGGGCGTAGTCTTTTTTTTCGTTGGTCACCGGTTTGACTTGGATGACGGGCTTTTTCTCTTCGGTTTTGGGCGCAGGACGATGGTGGTCGACCGGGGCTTCCGCGAAGAGTTCTTTTTTCGCCGTTTGGGCGTCTTTTTCGATCTTCTCGTGTTGTTCGGTCATGTTCTCGATTTTGAGCGTGACGAACTCACCGAATTGTTGGGCGTAAGAGAGAATATTGCCCGGATTGATCGTATGAATATGGACTTTGACGATTGAGCCGTCGCGGACCATGACAATCGAGGTTCCGTGGGAATTCAGGACATTGCCGAAGCGTTTTTCGACGAATGGTTTTTTGGTGGCGTCGGGTCCGAGTTCCATGATGAATTCGGTGCAGTAGCCATACTCTTCGCCTTCCATTTGGGCTGCGGCGTAGCCGGCTTTCGATTCTTCAAACGCGGTGGCTTGCGATTTCTCGACGATATCGCCTTTGAGTCCGCGTTCAAAACCTTCCCAAATCTTGACAAGACCTGCGCCGCCACTATCGACGACACCGACTTCTTTCAGGATCGGAAGTAACTCGGGAGTTCTTTCAAGAGAAGCTCGGGCTTCTTTTAAAAGGACTTCCATGGCTTTTTCAATCGACCAATCGGTCGTAACTTTTTCAAGTAATATGGCGCTGGATTCACGAACAACGGTCAAAATCGTACCTTCAACCGGCCGCATGACCGCTTTGTAGGCAACGTCTTTACCGGAATTCCAAGCTTCGGCGAATTCCACGGCGTTGATTTGTTGCTTGCCTTCGAGGGCTTGCGCGAATCCGCGGAAAATTTGGCTGGTGATGACGCCGGAGTTGCCTCGGGCACCCATCAGTAAACCTTTGGAGAAGGCTTTCGCGATCTCGTAAATATCGGTGTCGTTGCGGTTAGCGACTTCTTTGGCGCCGCTGGACACGGTTAAATTCATGTTCATGCCGGTGTCGCCGTCGGGAACCGGGAAGACATTCAGAGCATCGATTTCGGGGTAGTTGTTGTATAAATGGTTTGCCCCGGAAATGATCATCTGTTTTAATGACGATCCGTTAATTGTTTTCACTCACTATCCTCCAAAACGCCTAAAGGTTCTTCAACCCTTGGACGTAGACATTAATCGCTTTGAATTTGATGTCGAAAGTCTTTTCAAGCACGTACTTGACTTTCTTTTGGACCTCGGCGACGACTTCGGTAATCTTCACGCCATAGGCCACGATGATGTAGATGTCGACTTCGTATCCGTCTTTGCCTTTACGGGGCATGACACCTTTGTAATAATTCTCGGCTTTTAAAAGTTCGTTGATGTTTTCGCGGAGAGAGTTCTTGCTGGACATGCCAACCACGCCATAGCATTCCATCGCGGCGGCCCCGGCAACGGTTCCGATCGCTTCCATCGAGATGTTGATACCGCCATAAGGGGTTTGTTTATCGATGATCATGGTGCCTCCCTCGTAGGTAGTTATACCTACACGCATTATACACTAACGCCCCATTTTTGAAAAGCAAGAAATCTTGGGGGTCAAGCGCGGTGAAAACCAAGACACTTAATGGAACGATTTTAAGTCTTTTAATCGGTTAATAAAAGGATGGGTTTTACTAGATAAACAGGCACTTTTTCCTTGTTTTTATTTGTTTTGAAAAACCGATTGCCCTCCAGTGTTGACAAACCCCTTCAAAGGCGGATATCTAGACAGTGTCTTTTTCTCCGTTTTCTCTCGAATTTCGACTGGGTGTTTTAAGGGGGCCAAGAAATGAAAAAAGACCCCTAAAAAGAAAAAAGCCCGGCAGCTCGCTATTCTCTCCGGCAAGCCGGATACCTTCGCCACTACGGTGCTTAACTTCTGTGTTCGGGATGGGAACAGGTGT
>CALMWE010000281.1 GCA_937873795.1 uncultured Caryophanales bacterium | reverse complement strand
CCACAGACATTTGATTTCAGAAAAATAAAAAGCGTTCGAAATCCAACGCTTTTATCATCTAAGCTGCATCTTCGGTTCGGAACACGACAATGATGGTTTTTAAGAAAATAGCGGTATCCAGACCAAGATTTCGATGGGTCACATAATAGAGCTCAAGTTCCATCCGTTTTTTGTAGGTCGTGGAGTTACGACCATTAACTGCCCATTGTCCGGTGAGTCCGGGTTTGACTTTCAGTAACATTTCGCGGTATTCGCCAAAACGTAAGGTTTCTTCTTGAATTAAGGGGCGTGGACCGATAAACGACATGTGACCCACAAGAATATTGATGAGCTGTGGAATTTCGTCAATGCTCGTTTTTCGTAAGATCTTGCCGAACTTGGTGATTCGGGGATCGTCGACCAATTTGAAGTCTTTGAGATATTCCACGTATTGTTCAGGGGTCAATTGCTCTTTGATGGAACGGGCATCCTGTTTCATCGTACGGAATTTGATGAGTTTGAATGGTTTGCCGTTTTTACCAATACGTTCGTGACAGTAGAACGTTGGACCTTTGGACGTACTCCAGACGAGGATTGCGACCAGTAGGATGAACCAAGAAAGAGTGATTAAAAGAATGAAACTGAGGAAAAAGTCAAAACAGCGTTTGATGAAGTCATAGAAAGGTTTTCTTTGGTAACTCCAGCCGTTCATTCGTTTTCTCCGTGAATAAGAGTATAAAATAACTGAATAAATATTACAACATTTTGCGCGTTTCCCAAAATCCAATGCATTAACCTTGCGTCTACCTAAGGTAACGGTTATCCTATAGATACCCCTAGGGGGTGTCGGAGGTCAAGCAATGCGTCAAAAATATAACGTGACGGGAATGACGTGTGCGTCGTGCCAAAGCCATGTCGGAAAAGCCGTCAATGCGTTGGATGGCGTCAAACACGCCGATGTGAATCTACTCACCAACACGATGGTGGTGGAATTTGATGAAGCACTCGTAAATCAAAATCAAATCATGGCCGCGGTTTCAGACTCGGGCTATGGGGCAAGTCCCTATGTCGACGTTAGCCGCAAAGTCGCCAACGAAAAAAAGAAAAAAGCGTTACGGAAAACCCAAGCCAAACTTTATGTTTCGGTCGGCTTTTTAGTCATTCTTCTTTATATCGCCATGGGCCATATGCTCGGAGCCCCCTTACCGGAGTTTATGCATCAAGCCATTACCTTCAGTGTCGTTCAACTCGCCCTTCTGATTCCCATCCTCGTGTTGAACTTCCATTATTTCACCAACGGATTCAAACAACTCTTTAAACTCACGCCGAATATGGATAGTTTGATTGCCATTGGCTCGAGCGCTGCGCTGGCGTATGGGATTGTCGCTATTATCCTTATTAGTATTGGGACACTCACCGGGAATGCTGACTTAGTCGCTCAGTATAAAGGCCAACTCTATTTTGAAGCTGCAGGAACCATCCTTGTGTTCGTCTCGCTCGGTAAGTTCTTTGAAAACTTATCCAAGAGCAAGACCACGGATGCGATTGGTAAACTCATTGATTTAGCACCCACCGAAGCGTTACTTTGGGTGGACGGCATCGAAGTGCCGACCGCGATTGAAAATGTCCGCGTTGGCGATATCGCCATCGTTAAACCGGGCACGGCCATTCCCACCGATGGCATCATTGTCGAAGGCCATGCTTCCATCGATGAATCCGCGATTACCGGTGAATCCATTCCGGTGGAAAAAAGCATCGGCGACCATGTGGTCGGCGCCACAATTAACCAAACTGGTTCATTTAAATTCAAAGTCGAAAAAGTCGGAAAAGATACTGCCCTTTCACAAATCATTACGCTGGTCGAGGAAGCGGGCAACTCCAAAGCTCCGATGGCGCGTCTCGCGGATAAAGTCTCTGGCATCTTCGTGCCGATTGTCATCGGTCTAGCGCTTGTCGTCTTCACGGTGTGGATGATTCTAAACCGCGACTTCGAATTTGCGATTCAAATGGCCATTTCAGTTCTTGTCATCTCTTGCCCTTGTGCGTTAGGGTTAGCCACGCCCGTCGCCATTATGGTGGGGACCGGTAAGGGGGCCGAAAACGGCATCCTCGTCAAATCCGCCGAAGCGTTTGAAAAAGTTCATCAAGTCGATACCGTGGTGCTTGATAAAACCGGAACGATTACCCAAGGTAAACCGCAAGTGACCGAAGTCGTTGATTACGGCAAGGAAAATACGTGGTTAGGCGAAGTCTCACTGATTGAAAGTCAAAGCGAACACCCGTTGGCGAAAGCCATCGTGACGTACGCCAAAGATACGGCTAAAACCCATAGTGTCGTCAATGAATTCAACTATATCCCCGGTCGTGGCGTCAGCGCCTCGATCGAAGGTGCCCTCTACCATATCGGTAATCCCGCGATGATGAGTGAGGAAGGTGTCTCTTCGCACTTACTTGCCGATCAAGATTTAGTTCGTTTATCCAAAGAAGGCAAAACCGTCCTCATCGTGGCGAAAAACCGCACCATCGTCGGATTGATAGCGATTGCCGATGCCATCAAGCCCACCAGTGCCCAAGCCATTAAGACACTGAAAGACATGGGCAAGGATGTGATTCTGTTGACCGGCGATAACAAAGCAACCGCTGCGGCCATCGCCCGTCAAGCCGGCATTGACCACTTTGTGAGTGATGTGTTGCCCACAGGCAAAGAACAACAAATCGCGGCCCTACAAAGTAAAGGTCATGTTGTGATGATGGTCGGCGATGGTATTAACGACGCTCCCGCCTTAACCCGTGCGGATGTCGGCGTGGCGATTGGCGCCGGAACCGATATTGCCATCGACAGTGCCGACATCGTCTTGATGCGTAGCGATCTATTGGATGCAGTTTCTGCTTTGCAGTTGTCCAAGAAAGTCGTCAACAACATCAAGATGAATCTCTTCTGGGCGTTCTTCTACAACGTCGTGACGATTCCCATTGCCGCCGGTGTGTTAGTGTCGCTCAATGTCGTGCTCAATCCGATGCTCGCTTCGATTGCGATGTCGTTGAGTTCTGTGACCGTTGTTCTTAACGCGCTACGTTTACGTTCCTACAAACCCCATTATTCAAAAATCTAAAGGAGGATTAAAAAAATGGAAAAAACATTAATTATCGAAGGTATGATGTGCGGCAACTGTGCCCGTCACGTCGAAGGCGCTCTCAAGAAAGTCGATGGCATCACGAGTGTCGTCGTCGATCTTAAAGGCGGCAAAGCCGTCGTTGGCTTCAGTAAAGATGTGGATCAACACACCTTGGCCAACGCCATTGATGAAGCCGGCTACACCCTGAAAGCGGTGAAGTAACATGGTCGCGTCGCACGCTTCCGTCGCACGTTTAATCAAAACTGCCCGCGGACAACTCGACGGGGTCATTAAGATGATTGAAGAAGATCGTTATTGCATCGATATCTCCAATCAAATCTTGGCCGCTGAAGCGATTCTTCGTAAAGCCAATCAAAAAATTATCGCCGCGCACCTCAAAAGTTGCGTCATCAACTCGACGCCCGGTGATGAACTCGACGAGAAGCTTAAAGAAATCACCGACGTCATGGAACGGATGGGAAAGTAACCCGCTTTTAGCGGGTTTTCTTTTTTTAAGTCAAAAAGAAAATCGGTTTACCCTTCAATTTTGCTTAGCAATCTATGTATAATAAAAGAGTTCAATCGGAAACAACCGATAATGGTTATGAATGAGGAACCCTATGAGCCACTCTTTTCGTAAAAACTTTGCCTTTTTTGGGGCCTTAGCCACGATGATTTTTTCGCTTGCCGGATGTGGGGAATTACCGAGTTCTTCGAGTTCCCCTCAACCCGTCAATCTTACCTATGGTGCCTCCGAAGGCGGAGAAATCTTAGGGGAAGTCAGCCAAACGATTCTCGAAGGCGAAAATGGCACCGAAGTGGTGGCGTCTCCTTTTGAAGGCTATGAATTTACGTCCTGGAGTGATGGATTTGCGTCCGCTGCCCGTGTGGACGAAAACGTCATCGAGGATTTATCCGTGGTGGCCACCTTTTCCTTTATCGGCCAAACGGTTTTACCCATTGTTCGTATTGACACGGAAGGCATCGAAATTGCTTCCGATATCGACTATACGACCGCATCCATCAGCATTGAAAGCCTTGTTCCAAGCCAAACCTTACCTGTGGTATCCGGTGGCATTCGTTTAAGAGGCCACTCCACGCAAATCTTTGCCAAAGATCCCTATCGGATCAGGTTTGATAAAAAACAAAGCTTATTTGGGAGAACTGCTGCCAAAAGCTGGGTCTTACTCGCAGATTATCTCGATCCTTCAAAAATGCATAACTATACCGCCTTTACCCTTGGCAAACACTTCGACCATACGGTTTATCAACCCATGGCACAACACGTCGAAGTTTATATCAATGATGCCTATCAAGGACTTTACTTATTAACGGAGCAAGTCGATGAAAAAGAAGGCCGGGCCGACCTTGTCCAAGAAATCTTCCCTTCGACCACCGATTTTAACTTTCTTGTAGCGATGGATGATTGGCCAAGAAGGCTGGATGGGGATGCCGCCGCGCACGAAATCTTGAATGAAACCTATTTTATTTTGGACATGGGTGGAACACCGCAGTCTTTTATCATCAAGTATCCCGAAAAAGCAGATTTTCCGACCGAAACCCAATACTTTGTTTTCTTCAATTGGTTGAAGGATTATTTTGAAACCCTGCTCGGGGCTTTCGACGGTGGAGTCTACGCCGATATGGCCGAAATCGCAGACTTGGATTCACTGACCGACATGACGTTGGTGGACCAAATCATGAATGAAAATGATCACTCGTTTACCTCGTATTACATGAGTAAACGGGTGGGCGAAAAACTAAAGTTCGGTCCGACCTGGGACTATGACCTTTCCTTGGGTTATGACGGATGGCTCGGCTATCCCAATAACGAATACAATCTCGATCAAGTGGCGAACATTTGGTTCAATAACTTCTTTGCCAATCAGTTCGGCAATACGGTCGGTGGCCGTAACTTGCTCTATAACCGGTGGAACGATGTCGGCGATGATGCAATCAATGATATCCTGCTCGATTTCGATTCCTACGTCAGTTGGATCATCGATGAAGTTTATGCGGATGCGGACGCCTGGAAATACTCCAGCTATGCCGTCGAGTACACGCATGATTTATGTGACGATAACATCGCTTATCTCAAGACGTGGCTCATTCAACGACAGGCCGCATTAAACTACTTCTATTAATCGAAGACCTCGGGCAACCGAGGTTTTTCATTTATTTTCAACAATTTCCAATAAACTTGAAGGGAAAGCCGTTGATTAGGTGATGGGTTTAATTGACCTTTTGCCCATCACTCTTCCAACCCTCCGGTTTACTCTGCAGTAACCAGAGGGTTTTCTTATACTTTCGTAAAGGCTCATTTACTTGTATAATCTTAACGAAAGGGGATGAGCGCAT
>CALMWE010000280.1 GCA_937873795.1 uncultured Caryophanales bacterium | reverse complement strand
GTATAATAAAGAAGTGATGAAAAAAGAACTCGACTTTATCTTTCCCTATGGGAATTTGTCCTATCCGGTCCATGTGACGTATAAGAAAATGCGGCGCGTCATTTTTCGTGTCAAAGAAGGCGTCATTCATATTTCGAGCCCCATTCGTCTGTCTCATATCCGTTTGCTCGGCATGCTTAGCCAAATGATGCCCAAACTTGAGGCCTTATTGAAGCGGGAAGTCCCGAAGAACGACCACGAGATGTATTTGCTCGGCGATAAGAAAAACCTTGTCTACGGCTCAAAAGCCTTCCATATCACCGACATCGAATTCTTCGCCAAAGACGAAAAGGCCTTGGAAAGAAACCTTCGGAGGTGGGGCACCGAGTATTTGACCCAAAGAGTCCGTTATTACGAAAACCTCATGGGTGTGAAGAAGCCTTACGATGTCCGTCTCCGTGCGATGGATACACGCTACGGCAGCAACTCACGCGCGACCCATCGGTTAACCTTTGCGCTAAAGCTCATTCACTATGCGCCTTCGATCATCGACGCCATCGTCGTGCATGAGTTGGCCCATGACTTCCAGTTCGACCATTCCGCCAAGTTTTATCAAATCATTCATCAATATTGTCCCAATTATAAGCAAGAACATTTAAAATTAAGAAAAGGAATGTATCGATGAACCCCGTAATCACCAGCCGAAACAACGAACGCATTAAAGAAATCGCCCGCCTCAACGAGGCTTCTTTCCGTAACGAAAAAGGTCTCTTTTTGATTGAAGGCGCACATCTCCTTGAAATGGCCCTCGCCCATGGCGTCGTCCAAACCGTCGTTTCTTTAGAAAAGATTCCCCATCTTCCCGAAACCATCGAACAAATCCTTGTTTCGGAAGATGTCCTTAAAAAAATCTCCAATCAAAAAACGCCTCAAGGGATTGTCAGTGTCTGCCGTCAATTGACCCCATCCAAAGAATTTGGCTCACGCATCCTTTTCCTCGATGATGTTGCTGATCCCGGCAATGTCGGAACCTTAATTCGGACTGCAGTCGCCTTCTCGTACACGGATGTCCTATTGACCGAGAAATGTGCCTCTATCTACAACGACAAAGTCATCGGTGCCTCCCAAGGTGGTATCTTCTCCGTCAATCTTGCTAAAGGAACCGCTAAAACATTGGAAACATTACGAAATGAAGGATACGCCATTGTCGTCACGTCCTTGAAAGCCAGCGTTCCTCTTCAAGAACTTCCGAAACTCGAAAAATTCGTCTTGGTGCTCGGTAACGAAGCCCGAGGCGTTTCTAGAGAAGTCGAAAAAGAAGCGACGCATCGCATCATCATCCCCATGTCCAACATCGATTCTCTTAATGTAGCGGTGGCGGGTGGAATCCTGATGCATCACCTTTCCGGAAAATAAATAACACAAAAGACAAACAAAAATGAGCCCCAAGTAGGACTCATTTTTTCTTTTATGAAGGATAAACGATGTTGTCTCGGATACGGGTAATGCCCGACCAGGCTTCAATCGAATCCGCCAAGATATCCGCAGTTCGTACGTGTGTATAAACACCGGCGTGCGCATTGGCCCCTTCGGGATCGCCGTTATCACCGACGCCCGGAATCACGCTCATTTTCACAAATGAACCGGTCGGATCTAAATCCCCGATAACCGCATTGGCGGCGGCCCCGTTTCCGCTACCGATGTTGGTCGCGGTCCAAAGGACTTTGGTCAACGGATAAAGCGTGTGTAATGTGGTTAAGAACGAAGATACTTGAGCACTGAAGGCCGCAATCGCTGCATTTTTCGCGCTCGTATCAGATATACCGTTAATGAAAGCGTTGTAGTCATTGCCTCCGGCGTTGACAATCACATAGTCCGGAACGAAAGCAT
>CALMWE010000279.1 GCA_937873795.1 uncultured Caryophanales bacterium | reverse complement strand
ACTGGTCAAGATATCTTCGGCGATATGTTCAAGGTCGGCAGGTTGTAAGGTGCCCCCTTTTCGGGCTAAGGCTAGATAGGGAGTAAGGTCACTGGAAAAGGAAATCGGAAGGTTGCCGTAACGGAAAAGTAAACTCGACATTTCATCGAGCACTTTGAGTTCATGACTAAGGCTATCGGGATGATCGATCATGACGAGGTGATCAATGTTAAAACGCGCCCGTTCACCACGGGCGTAAGTTTTGAGTTGTGCTTGCACAAGTGCGAATTCTAAAGCGTTATAAGCATCTTTCACGGTATCACCTCATTAATGATAGCATAATCCACTCGATGGGACGCTACAAAGGACCCTTAAAAGATGGTATCATATTTGCGGTGAAACCATGACCTCAAATTCCATTACCTTGAATGTAACGCCGAGTACGCTCGACGCCTTAAGAAAGTTTTATTCGGACCGTTTGGTCCCTTTTGATAATCCGTATATCGATTTTGCTGCGAAAGAAGGTAAAATCCAAATCACCGCTTACCTCAAAGAACATAACGGGACGTTTAAAGTTGTGTTCATGGGTCCGGGGGCCTTGGATGAAGCCCGTATCTGGGAACCGAAAGCGGAATATAACGAAGTCAAAGAAAAAGTCAAAAAACAATGGCTTGTTTTTGATGAACATATCGGAAGCGATGAAGTCGGTACCGGAGATTTCTTCGGTCCTATTACTGTTGTGGGGGCGTATGTCACCAAAGAAGACATCAAAGAACTTAAGAAACTCGGAATCGACGATAGCAAGCGATTAACCGATGAATTCATTCTTTCGGTGGGACCGACGTTAGTGAAGAAATTCCACTACTCCTCGTTAACCTTGGATAATCCTAAATACAATGCCTTAGTAGCGGAAGGTTATAACATGAATTCGCTTAAAGCCATGCTTCATAACCGGGCTTTATTTAACCTCCAGAAACAATTTGGGAAGAAAGTTCCCGTTTATGTCGATCAATTCTGTGTTCCTGATGTTTATTACAAGTATTTGGCCCAAGAAAAAAATGTCGTTAAAGACATTCATTTTAAGACCAAAGGCGAAAGCTATTTTCCTGCGGTTGCCCTTGCCAGTGTGATTGCCCGTTACTCCTTCCTTTTAAAGATGGATGCAATGGGAAAAACCGTTGGACAAAAGTTACCCTATGGGGCATCCGCGACGGTCGATGCATTCTGCAAGAAACTGCTTAGAGAAATATCCATTGAAGCATTTGATTCAATGGTTAAAAAGAACTTCAAGAATTACTCCCGCATTGTGAACCCATAAATCAAAAATACCTCTTCTAATCAAATAAAAAGCACCTCTATGAGATTTTCCAAGGGGTGCTTTTTTGAATAACTTTAAGGACTGTTTGAATTACAGGAATCGGTAAGTATAAGCTACTTTAATTTTTGTACTCTCTTTTGTACCACCCAAGAC
>CALMWE010000278.1 GCA_937873795.1 uncultured Caryophanales bacterium | reverse complement strand
GCAGTGGATTTGAAACTTGAGATGAAGAGCCAAATCGCCGGGACGATGGCGGCAAATAACACCAACGTCAGGAAGATAATGATGGCGACATAAAGAACATGCGCCCAAGGATGTTTATAGTCTTGCCAAGTCAAGATACCTTCGCTTTTATTGCAAAGCCGGTTATGAAGCCGTTCGAGGCGTCTTTCTTCTTTGGCTAAAGCACGTTTATGGGTGACTTCTTGCCACCACCGACGGAGGAACGCTTTCATACGTTGGCCTCCTTGTCTTGCTTACGCACGATGAACAAATAAAGCACGGTCAAGGAAATGATGATCAGCGCTAAAATGACACCCACCGCAGCGGCTAAAGCGGGCTTATTGTCGCGGAACGCATATTGATAGCTTAGAAGCATCAACGACAACGAGGCTTTGCCTTCCAGACGGACAATGGCGACGCCGTTGTCGACACGGTTGGGAGCAAGACCATCCCAAGATTGCGACAGATTGACTTTGAATGCCATTAAATCAATTTGGGTTTCACCGACAAAAAGAAAAGCGTCTTGATATTGGTTTACGCCTTCGGGAACCGAATAGATGTGCAAGCGGCTTTCTTTCATAACAACCTCACTCGAAGAGGAACTTTCGCTGGATGAACTTTCTGTGGACGAACTATCATTGGATGAGACAGAAGATTCGCTGGAAGAAAAGGTGCTACATCCTGTCAGGGCAAGGAAAACCCCGAGGAAGAGAACGATGATTTTTTTCATAAGGATTCTCCTTTCACTGGAATCATAACATCTTTAGTTTTACATTCAAAAGGTGTCAAAAATTTTTGCTTCTCGGGTTTGCATAGCAAAGTTTTTAAGTTGTTGGAATTTTTTGCAGAAATGCCCCCTTGTTTTGAAACGTTGCTTGAAATACGATGAAAGCCCCTTAGAATAAAAGTAGGAGCGTGATCCTATGCAAATGAACCCAAAACGATATGAAAAAATGATTTACCGTCGTTGTGGAACGTCAGGCTTAAAGTTGCCGATTCTTTCGCTCGGTTTATGGTATAACTTCGGCGAAGTGAACGACTATGAAACCTGCAAATCCATCATCCTCGAAGCTTTCAATCACGGTATCACCCATTTTGACTTAGCCAACAACTATGGTCCTCCTCCCGGAAGCGCCGAAAGAACGCTGGGAAAAGTCCTCAAGGAAGGCTTGATGGAGTATCGCAATGAACTCATCATCTCGACCAAAGCCGGTTATTGGTGCTGGGACGGTCCCTATGGCGATGGCGGGTCTCGCAAATACCTCATGGCCTCTTTGGACCAATCCCTCAAAAACCTCGGCATTCCCTATGTGGATATCTTCTACCACCACCGTTTTGACCCGGATACCGACTTACGCGAAACGATGCTTGCGTTACGGGATATCGTCCGCAGCGGAAAAGCCCTTTATGTCGGTTTATCCAACTATGGTTCTGCCGACTTGAAAAGAGCCCATGCGATTCTTGATCAACTCAATGTTCCTTACGTCATCACCCAACCGAGCTATTCGATGCTCAACCGGTGGACGGAATACGATGGTCTGTTGAATACTCAATACGACTTGCTCCACCGTGGCACCATTTGCTTCAGTGCTTTGGAACAAGGCTTATTGACCAACAAATACATTGATGGCATTCCCGATGATTCGCGTGCTAAAAACAAGTTTCTTCATTTCTTGACTCCGTCCGACGTGACCGATGATGTGGTTTCCTCACTAAAGAAACTGGATGTCATCGCCAAGAGCCGTGGACAAAGCATCGCGCAAATGGCACTTGCTTGGGTTGTCCGTGATCCACGCATGACTTCGACTTTAATCGGCGTACGGACCCTCAATCAACTCTACGAAAACTTAAAAACGCTCGAACATCTTGAATTCACTCCTGAAGAACTCGAAGAAATCGAATACGCCTTGAAGTAAAACAAAAAGACGGCGACCCGAAGGTTACCGTCTTATTTTATTCGCCTTTCATCGCGACCATGTCGGTCTTTTTTTCCAAGGCTTCCAAAGATAATTGGACCGAGGAGCCGATGGCCGCGTCAATATCGTCATAGGTAACACCCAAATCAAGGCAACCCAATTCTTTTTCAATGAAGAACTGGCTGGTCATGGCCTCGGTGAACTTCACCATTTTGAGCCCGCCATCGATACCTTTGGCGCGTTGTTCTTTTTCCACTTTTTTCATGGCCATTTTGAAAATCCACGTGGGAATGATGCGGATTTTTTTATTTTCTTCACCCATATGTTTATGGAAGAGTTTCAACATTTCAGACCAAGTAAGATTAAACCAACCGATGGGATAGGTTTTTCCGCCGACGTTATTTTCCAAAGCTCCGGCGATGGCTTCACCCACCTGACGGACGGTGACCATGGCGGTTCCGCCTTGGCACCAATACGTCGTTTTCTTCATTTTCTTAATCATTTCGACTAGAAACACCCAGACCGGTTTTCGCCCTTGTTGGGCTCCGAAAATATAAGGTAATTCAAGCACCGCTACATCCATGCCTTCTTTGGCAAAACTGAGGGCCATTTCTTCTTGGACCATGCGCGAACGGATGTAGGGATGATCCTCGGCTAAATGAAGCTCGGGTTTAACTTTATTAAAATAAGCAAAATAGGAACCGCAGACAACGGCGTGATTGACGCCTTCTTCTTTGGCTAATCGAAGCATGCGCTCTAACGGTTGGATATTGAATTTTTCGTAGAGATCATAAATCGGAGCGGGACCTTCGACGCGTTCATCCACGCCGGCGGCAAAAACAAATCCATCGCAGCCACGGAGATGCTCGCGAAGTTGGTCGTCGGTTAACGTCAAATAATTGCCAAACGAAAGTTTCATCCCGCCGGGCAAATCAGCACCTTTAGGAATGGGCGGCAAAGCAAGCGAGGATACTTGATGCCCCCTGCTCATCAATACTCGGGCGGCTTCAGATCCTAACAGGCCAGTACCGCCGATAAGGAAGACTTTCATGCCATCAACCCCGTTCTATGAGAATATCTAATTCCTTTATAAACGAATTAGCGACGTTTGAAAAGACCACCGCCGCCGCTGGAACCGCCACCGGCTTTGATCATGCCGAAGCCTCCGGCCAACATTGTTAAGGCTGCAAAAGCCCAGAAAAGAGTCTTGTCGACGCTCCACCCGCCGAAAGATAAAAAGTACGTCAGCATGTTCATTTCGTCGGTGGAATTGACATGCGAAGTAAAGTCATAATTGGGGAGATAATCTTCTTGGAACCAAGGATCGAATTCGCTTTGCGGGATGACATTGTCAGCTTCACTATAAATATCGCCATAAGCGACATTGAGTAATTCGTTCATCATCGAAGCAATGCCATAAGCCAAATCGTAATCGTAGGCATAGCCGATGCTGTCAGGGGGAAAATAGGCTTCGAGAGTGTTGATATAGATTTGATTCAATAAGGTTGGCGTGTAATAGGGCTCTTGATGATAGCCGACTTCAATCTGCATCTGGCGTAGGTCGTACTGTTTGATTTCGTCCACTTCGTGTGAGGTGAAGAACAAAATCACGAGCACACCCATGTCGTTTTTGCCGATTTCCCATTCGCGGAACAGCGAGTTTTTATCGTATTCGGCGATTTGGGCATCCGACTCCACTTCGAAAGTGGCGAACACGATTTGTGTTCCACCAATATCTTCGATACCTTTGGTATCTTCATAAAGTGCTTCGGATTCACGGACGATGAATTCCGAGGTAGCCGGATGGAGGACGTCTGCGTAATCGTTGACGTAGTAAGCTTCGGTGGGCAAAGGATACTCATGCGAAGAGCAACTGCGTACGCCGAAAACGATGAGGGCCACGAAACATCCAACGACCAAAACGGCGCGCAGGATGAGTTTAAACATTCGCTATCGGGAATACGACTTCGATTTCTCCGCCATCGGAAGTTTCCCAATAAGGCAGGGGTTCATCGTAGTTAAACATTTTGGCAAAAATCAGTTTGGGGAAGAGTTTAATTTCGGTATTGTAGATTTCCACCGCATCGTTATAGTCGATACGGGCAATTTTAATCGTATACTCGGCGGTTTCCATCGATCCCATTAACGAGATAATGACATTGTCGCCGGAAAGTTCGGGGGTGTCTTCGACAAATGCGAGTAGGTTGGATAAAGCCAACGAGGTTGATTCATCCGCGGCAATGATGTCGGCATAATTGCTGGAATCCGCGGCGGTGGCGAAATCGGAACGGGCATCGGTGATGGCCGTATAGATATCGCTTTCGTGATCAAGATAAGTACCGGCGGCAGTCACCAAATCGTCAATGATGACGTTGCGGGCACGCAGAGTAACGACGATGTCGGCTTTATATCCGGCAACATCTTCATGGAGCGTCACCAGTGAGTTGTATTGCGTAATCGTCATGATGCCAAGGATCAAAACGACGACCCCGG
>CALMWE010000277.1 GCA_937873795.1 uncultured Caryophanales bacterium | reverse complement strand
TTGAAACCTTTTTAGAGAAGCTTCCGAAGATGATGAAACCCAAAGGAAGAATCGCTATCTTAACGTTCCATTCGGGTGAAGACCGATTGGTCAAGAAATCATTCAAGGCGCTCCATAGCGAGGGCGTCTACGAAGCCATCAGTGATGGCGTCATTCGACCCAGTTCCGAAGAAATCTATCAGAACCCACGGTCCAAATCGACCAAATTGCGATGGGCGATTAAATCCTAATTCTTTGCGGAAACGATTCTCAAAATTCGATGTGAGAAAAGAAAAGGAAAATCCAATGACCAACAGAGAAAGAATGAACCGAGGCCTCCTTTATAATCCGGCAGCAATGGATATTTTGGTCGAACAAGCCAAAAACAAAGAATGGCTCATTCGTTTCAATCGATGCCATTTTTGGCAAGCCAAAAAGAAAACGAGACTATTGAAGAGGATGTTTGGAAGCATCGGAGAAGGAACGTATATTGAGACACCCTTTCAAGCCAATTTCGGTGGCAAGCATTGTTTTTTTGGAAAATACGTTTATGCGAATTCCAATCTAACCTGTGTTGATGATGCTGAAATCCATGTGGGCGATTATACGATGTTTGGTCCTAATGTTGTCCTAGCGACGGCGGGGCATCCAATTCTTCCCGAATTGAGACAAAGGGGCCTGCAATACAATATGCCGATTACGATCGGCCGAAACTGCTGGATTGGGGCAGGAGTCATTGTGGTACCAGGAGTTACCATCGGCGATAACGTGGTGGTTGGCGCTGGAAGTGTCGTGACCAAAGATTTGCCTTCCAATGTCATCGCGGTCGGCAATCCTTGCAAAGTCTTACGCGAAGTCAATGAGAACGATCGCAAGTTTTATTTCAAAGATAAAGAAATAGATTATGGGAATTTTTAGATTTTGTTCTTTCTTTTTGTCATGCGTCAAAACCCAGAACTTCATTCTATTCGGAAACTATTGAGCGATACGGTATAATGTTTTTATACTTGCGGAGAGCAAACAATGATTGAACTT
>CALMWE010000276.1 GCA_937873795.1 uncultured Caryophanales bacterium | reverse complement strand
TTTATAATCCTTGAGACGCCGCAAAGGATCCTTAAGGTAATCACTGCTTGGAAATGTTTGTTTCTCAAAAAGCGAAATACCTTTAGCAACAATATCTGCGGTAGGTTCTTTTCCGTTTTCATAAAGACTGCTGAAAAGAGTCGATGAAAACAAAGCTTCAAATGTAAAGAAATAGGACATCAGCATTTGCGGGAAAGGAAGAAAAACAATCGGCAAAAAGCGGATAATTTCTTTTTCTTGATCTGAAAATAAATACGCATTCTCTTCAATCGAATAAAAAGGCAAAGGAATACCGGCTGTTTTGATCTGCCGCAAAAAATAGCGGTTCGAGATGATGGTGGCATTGAGTCCTGCGGATATCAACCGTTTCATGGTCTCAATGTGGGACATCGTCATGTTTTGGATGATGACATGGGTTATGGCTGCCATCGAGGAATACGCCGAGATTGCCTTAATCAATTCTTCCACTTTTTGAACAGCTGGGATGTCAACCAAAAACAATAATTCGCCATGGAAAACCAAATACGAGTTAAAAGCATAATTATCATCTGCGAGAAGATAACCCAAATGCTGAATTCTAAAAGATTTTTCGGTTCTTGAGATAATCGCCATAGATATCCAAAATCCTTTTCTTTATCTATTTATTATTATGCCACATCAGTATATAAAGATACCCACAATGTCGTTTATGGATGACGTGCTAATTGGAAAGATGGAGCCACTTCTTCATTGGTGTTGTAGATAAACGAATGGACGTCATAAGGGACATGCCGGCCATATTGACGGTTCATGGCTTCAACCCAAAGACGGTTTTCCGCAAAAGCTTCCGGACCCAAAAACGGATAACGGACACTCCGGATGCGGTTTAATCCTTGATCCACCGAAATGATATATTCAAGCGTTTGCAAAATGCGTTGTGGAATGCTCATATCCCTTAATGGGATGCCTAACGTCAGTTCGGCTAAATCAAAGTCTTCCGAAGTTAACAAATGAAACGGCAATTTCATGTCGACGTGGAATCCGTCAACCAATCCACGTTGGTGCAGTTCCACCACTTTTTCGAAAGCAATTCCGTTGGTGTAAACAATCACCGGTTTTTTGACTTCTTGCCTAAGAATCGTCAAATCGCTGATAAGGTCATCCAAAGAAGATAGAAGAAACTCGCCACCGCTGAAGACGATATAGTCAAAGAGCAAGCTTTGCTTTTTGGCGTAGTCTATAACATCGTGGATCGTGTAGTAACGGTCATGATACTTCTCGATCAATTCACTCCGATTCAGACAGTGAAAACACCTCAGTTGGCAACCGCTTAAAGCGTGTACCAACAGGATGGGGTGATTTTCGATTTCACTGAGTGATAAAAGTAATTTGTCGAAGTATTTAATCATTTGTTTGCATCTTCCTCATGGAAGCGACGGCGTTGGGACCAATCCAAGCGGCGCGCTTTGCTCCAGAAATTGTAGTCGCCTTTGTAATAACCTTTTTCATCCACGCGGATGTTTTGACGGGCAATCATACGGACATAGCCGATGACACGGCTGTAGGTCGCGATGTCATGCGATCCACAGGAGGGACATACTTCAATGTTTTTGGCGTCTTTTGCAACGATTTTTGTTCCGCAGGCAAGACAGCTGGTGACTGTCGGCGTCAAGGTAATGTAATTGATCGGCTTTTCAAATAAGTTATGAAGGTATTTGGCTAAGGTTTCGGGCTTGATCACATCTTCGAGGAAATGGTGAAGAATTGAACCGGAAGTGGCATAGCCTTGGAACTCTGCCGAGTTTTCGATTTGCTTGGTGAAATCCTCTTCACTGAAAGGAAGCATGCATCCGGAGGTTAAGAAGACGTTGTCGCCTTCACCTTGGACAAAGATTTCCCGTCCATGGGCTTTGGCCCATTTGACATCGCTCCGGGCTAATTTGATGCCAGCGTTTTCCGCGGGTGCATATTCGATGCCGCAGGCGACTTTATCGCGAACAATGAAATCATTAATGACTTCGGTCATGTACTGCATCAAACCATGGGCATATTTTTTGCCTTCGGTGTCGTTCAATCCGTCTTTAAAGCCAATGTTGACAAGGCCTTCATGCATGCCGGTCACTGCGAATACATTAAAGTAATTTTTCAAATTAGTGTTGAAGGCAAAGAAGGTCGGATAGAGTTCTTTATGGTTTTCCACCCAACTGCGTTTGGCCAAATGGCCTTCTTCCATGACTTCCAAGTATTCACGAATTTTTAATTTGAGTAACTCGTGGTCGTGACCGAATTCAATCATGACTCGATTCATATTGAGGTTTAAAACTTGAATCGCACCGACGTTTCCGACTGAAGATCCAAAGATGCCGCCCCCTGCCCGTGAAAGAACGCTGAGGTCGATGTTCAGACGGCAGCAAAGGCTGCGTGAAATCGAAGGATCCTTGGATTTGATGTAGGGATTCAGTTTGCGATAGTAGGGATCTTTGAAAGGTTTAGTCCGGAAGTTTTCAAAATAGACGCCGCCCCATTGATACATTTTCTCGAGTAAATAGAGGAAAACTGGGTTGTCATAATTAAATTGGTCGTCGATTTGCACGGTTATTAACGGGAAAGTCAAAGGAATACCCTTTTGCGTTCCCTTAGCCATCGCATCGATAAAGGCCACGTTCACACGGTCAAAATAGGAAGCCGGGATGTCCGAATATTTATAAGACATGCCCTCTCCGCCGATGATGACATAGTCGTTCTTAATTTCTTCGGAAGGTTTGCCGAACTCCAATGTGCAGTTGCTGAATGCCGATTCGGACCCCGCTCTTAAAGGAAGGTTCAATTCATAGATCAATTGATAAAGCAGTTTATGGAGTGTCTTATCAGTGTAGGTTTGACCTTCGAGTTCTTCTTGATATAAATAGGATGCCAAAACCGTGGTCATTTGCGATAACATGACCGCGCCGGAGACTTGTTGGCTCATTAACGTGACAAGATTGCTGAAATGGCGAACCAGTGTCGGTAACGACGAGGACGGTCCGGATTCCAACATGTTTTTGGCAATGCTGGGGATGCCTTTGGTGGCAATGTCTTTGCAGCTGATAGATTGACAATACGAGCTTAGTTGTTTGTCGTGAATGTAAATCACGCCGTCATCGTAAAGTTCAACCAACCGTTTCGGAAGGATGTGCTTCATCAAATATTCTTCTTCTGCCATGTTGGAAAGATTCTTTCGTAACAAGGGCAGCGAGTAAACGAAGTTGCTGTTCTCCCGCTTGAGATAGTCTGCACGTTTGTCGTCATCATTGCCGATGAACTTATCGATGAGTTCTTCGGTCGTCTTGAACATTCCCATAATCATTCTCCCCATTGTGTGGCCACGCATGCGGGTTATAAAAGAACCCGGCTTCCCATCCGCCAAAATCAACAATATATAACGAAGAAACGGATTTTTAGGTGTTTAAAAATAGACGTATGGAGAAACTTTTTTCGTTTCCATGCGTATTTGATACACCAACGAAAGCCTTCAAAGGCCATTTGCGTATCCAAATTATAGCTTAGTAAACTCATCGAAGCAACAAAAAATGACGTGAAAAAAACGGGCCATTTCTTTCATTTTTGAAAAAGAGCAAATACTAATTTTTTACTAAGGCCGTTTTGTCCATCTATGCAAAAAAAACCAAATCGCGAAAAGGTTCGGCGGGAACGCTTAAAAAATGAAAACCCCTCCGACGGTATCGCTGAAAAAAGGCTTAAGTAACTATGGCAAAAGACTGAAAATAAAATTTAGACAACGTACAAATGTTAGAAAAAAATATTTTTAAACGCACGTGTAACAATGACACATAGAATCACATCAGGCGTTTTGATGAGAAGCATTTTTAATGAAAAAGCAAATTTCCGCTTTTATACTGAAGGCACTTGAAAGGAGTTACGTTTATGAAAACACTTCGTTTGTTCGCTCTTGCAGCTTCCTTACTCATTGTTGCCTGTGCTCCGTCTCCAAACTCGAGTTCGAGTTCAAATAACAGTTCCTCTGTCTCTAGCGAAAGTTCATCTCAGCTCCGGCAATTCACTCTGACTGAATTAGCCCAATATAATGGGGATAACGGCGCGCTTGCATATATTGCTGTCAGTGGAACAGTTTACGATGTCACCAATGCTGATGAGTGGGATAACGGCTGGCACAAAGGTATGCATTTGGCCGGTACGGATTGCACCGCGGCATTTGCAGATAGTCCTCACTCGCAAAGTATCCTAAGCAGCCTCCCCATTGTCGGAACGCTGATATAATGAAAACGAACATAGACAGCACGGTCTATGTTTTTTTTACTCCAAAAAGAAGAGTGTCTCAAAATGCACAATATAGTATGATGTTGATGAGGTGCATCATATGAATAAATACATGGAAATGGCAATTAAAGAAGCTCAAATCGGAATCCATCATGGACACGGAGGTCCCTTTGGCGCGGTCATTGTAAAAGACGGCGTCGTTGTGGGCAAAGGTCATAACCAAGTCGTCAAAAATCAAGATCCAACTTGCCACGGCGAAGTCATGGCAATCCATGATGCTTGCAAAACACTTTCTTCGTTCGACCTTTCGGGGTGCGAACTTTATACTACCGCTGAACCCTGCCCTATGTGCTTGGGTGCGATTTTGTGGGCCAATATCCGTAAGGTCTATTACGGCTGCAATATCATGGATACTGAAGGCATCGGATTCCGCGACAACGTTTTCTATCAAATGAATCAAAACGGCGAAAAAGAGAAAATATTAAAAGAGTTGGATCGGAAAG
>CALMWE010000275.1 GCA_937873795.1 uncultured Caryophanales bacterium | reverse complement strand
CACCGCGAATCCTTTGGTCGGTTTGTTCTCCGACGTCATCGTCTCAGCGGGTGGCACCTCGGTTTTGACCGAAGTCCCGGAAATGTTCGGCGCAGAAACCTTGCTTATGAACCGCGCGGAAGATCCTAAAACCTTTGAAAAGATTGTTTCTTTAATTAATGATTTTAAAGATTATTATCGCCGTCACGACCAAGTCATCTATGAAAATCCGTCCCCCGGTAATAAAGCCGGTGGCATCACAACGCTTGAAGATAAATCCTTGGGTTGTACCCAAAAAGCGGGTCATTCACAAGTTGTCGACGTTCTTAAACCCAATGACCCGATTGAGAAAAACGGTCTTCATCTGTTACAAGGGCCGGGCAACGATTTGATTTCTTCGACTCTTCTTGGAACCAGCGGTTGCCAAATCATCCTGTTTACGACCGGAAGAGGAACACCCTTTGGGGCGTTTGTTCCCACCGTCAAACTTTCTTCCAACAGTGAACTTTTCCAACGCAAACCCGATTGGATTGATTTCAATGCCGGGCAGATTGCCGACGGAACAAGCTATTACGAAGCCTTGGAACAATTGGTGGACGTCGTCCTCCAAGCCATCGAAGGCAAGAAAACCAAAAACGAACTCAACGGATACCGTGAGATCGCGATCTTTAAAACAGGGGTTACCCTCTAAGGAGATTTATGAAAACATTCCTTGATGAAAACTTTCTATTAACCAACGAAACCGGCCGCAAACTGTTCCATGATGTGGCGGAACACTTACCGATTTTTGACTTTCACTGCCACCTCAGCCCCAAAGAAATCTATGAGGACAAAAAGTTCCGTTCCATCACCGATGCATGGCTCGGCGGCGACCATTATAAATGGCGTGCTTTAAGAGCAAACGGTGTCGGCGAGGAATTCATCACCGGCGAAAAGACCGATTGGGAAAAATTCGAAAAATGGGCAGCCACGGTTCCGGATACTTTCGGAAATCCTTTGTACCATTGGACTCATCTAGAACTCCAACGTTATTTTGGCATCTCCGAAACCCTTTCACCGGCCAACGCACAAACCATTTTCG
>CALMWE010000274.1 GCA_937873795.1 uncultured Caryophanales bacterium | reverse complement strand
TTGGATTAAACGAAGCCCACGATATGACCCGCTCTACATTATTCGTTCAATCCGGCGATATCAACGGCAACCCCTTCTTCTTTGCCAGAGACCTCATCCACTGGATGGGTACCAGGACCTATACGGGATCCATCGTTATTACCTGGACCACCACCTATTACTCCAATGGTAAGCAATACACACAAACCCATACCCAAACCTTAACGGCCCGTTTGGATAAACCCTACCCCGAATACAACGAACAACCGTATTTGGTTTATGGGAACGAAGCCGCTCCGGACTTAACCTTCAGCCGTACCGAAAAAGATACCGAGAACATGTCGGAAAAGCAAATCGAACGGACAGTGAATAAGGAAATCAAAAAAATCGAGAAGAAATCCGAGAAGAGCATTTCCAAAGGCGGCGAGTTCACCGTCATGGGAAACTCCGAGTTCGAAGTCTTGTTCGACGCCACCGACCGAAACGAAGAAGTCCAATTCCGTTTACTCTTCACCCCGTTAGCGCAAAAACAACTTCTTCAGTTGATGAAAGAAAAAGAAATCGGATATGGTGATGACTTTGACTTTGTCAAACATAAGATGATCAACATCCTCTACCCCAAGCATTTACAAGGTTTCAACTTTGATATCGCCCCGAGTTATTACGCCGGATATGACTATGAAACCATCCGTAAGAACTTCATCGACTATAACGACTCGTACTTCAAGAATATCTTCTTCGCCTTCGCTCCGATTCTATCCATCCCGCTTTACCAACAACAAAAACCGCATGAATACATCTATAAAGACCTGTATCCAAGCTATGTGAGCTTCTATGAACACGAACACGTCGCCAACATGATGAATGCCGCGGAGTTCCCGCACCCCTTGTGCGTGACACGCAACATCTTAAAGACCTCTGTCGTCAAGAGCGGAGATAACCGCGACACCGTCGCTGTCACGGCGTATGGTTATCGTGCCGAAGACCGCGTCACCATTGTCCCCGTGTTTGGCGGAGATGGCCGTTATCACAACGTGCCCGTCAACTGGAAAGAATACCTGCCGGTGCAGAAAACCACCACCATCGATGTGGCTGTGGTTGGAGAACCCACGGAACCGACCTACGCCGATAAAGTCAAAGCCGTCGTCGAGAATTTGAGGAGTAATGGCA
>CALMWE010000273.1 GCA_937873795.1 uncultured Caryophanales bacterium | reverse complement strand
TTGAGGGCGACTTCGTCTTCATCCACCACCAAAACCACACCCTCAAAAAGTTCATCGGGTAATGAAGAAGCGTCGAAAATCGCTCCGTTTTCCATCTTTTTCGCCATTTTGATGCGCTTTTCCATCATAAAAAAGAGATGTTTGATTTGATAATCAATGGTTCCCTGAGAGTCAACCTCAGCTGTAGAAGTCAACGCAATGGAAATGGTGATGGGTTCAATGAATGCTTTCGAATCCCCGATAAGATTCCGGAAACGGACAGCAGTTTGACGGAGGTCTAAAACATTCGTATCCGTATCGTAGACAATGATGCCTGGGCCGGACTGCTTATAAAGGGATTGCGTTGGCGTTAAGGACCGTTCAACCTCCATCCTCAAATTGCGAAGCGTCTCATCCCCAGTTTCTTTTCCATATTTTTGATTGATGTAGGAAAGTTGATCGATGTTAATCAGGAGGAACCCGCGTACGTGGTTTTCGGCAAGCATTTTGGCTAGATCAAGTTTGAGTTGGGTTTTAAGGATGATCTGACTGTAAAGTCCTGTGATCGGATCACGGAACATGCTGCCTTCGGCTTCTTTGAGACGTGCGGTAACTTCGTTGAGTTTTTCCTCGAGCGATAGATTCTTCCGCTCCAATTCTTCCTTTTCTTGAGTCACCGAAGAGAAAGTCGAGGAATAAATAGCCGGCCGTTCGAGTTTGAAACGGTTGAAATATGTGTCCACGGTAAGCGCCAAAACATTGAGCCCGGCAAACCCGGATTTCAAGTAAAGTTGCTCAAAAAAGGCATTCCACAAACCATATCCAAAAAGAATGGAGGATTGGAACGTGACCGTTTTGGGATCAAGGACAATCCGGGAATCGGCGAAAAAGTTCAGCACTTGTTCACGAGAAAAACTTTTTAACAACATGTTCAACATCTGATTGATGATTTCAGGGAAATTGAATTCCCGAACGCCAATGTCGCTATAACGGAAAACGGCATAGGTATTGTAAAAAACGGCATGTGTCCGGTCGTCAATGATACGTTCCACATAGTCTGGGTGAATTTGGTAACCGTAAGCCGGATAAATCTCTTTTAATTTATAATCCTTGAGGCGGCGCAATGGATCCTTAAGGTAATCACTACTTGGAAATGTTTGCTTCTCGAAAAGCGAAATACCTTTAGAAACATTATCGGCGGAAAGTTCTTTTCCACTTTCATAAAGACTGCTGAAAAGAGTCGATGAAAACAAAGCTTCAAACGCAATGAAATAGGACATCAACATTTGTGGGAAGGGTAGAAAAACGATTGGCAAAAAGCGGATAATTTCTTTTTCTTGATCCGAAAATGAATAAGCATTCTCTTCAATCGAATAAAAAGGCAAAGGAATGCCCGATGTCTTGATCTGACGCAAGAAATAGCGGTTCGATATGATGGTGGCATTGAGTCCCGCAGATATCAGCCTTTTCAAAGTATCGACGTGGGACATCGTCATGTTTTGGATGATCACATGCGTGATGGCTGCCATGGAGGAATACACGGAAATTGCCTTGATCAGTTCTTCCACTTTTTGAACAGCCGGAATGTCAACCAAAAACAATAACTCGCCATGAAAAACCAAATACGAGTTAAAAGCATAATTGTCATCCGCGACAAGATATCCTAAATGTTGAATTTTAAGCGTTTTTTCGGTTCTTGAGATAATCGCCATGATATCCAAAATCCTATTCTTTATCTATTTATATTATGGCACATCAACTCAGAAAATTAAGAACAAAGTCGTTTTACGGATGGCCCATGAATTGGAATGCCGGGGCAACCTTTTCATCGGGATTATACACGAAGGAATTCACATCATATGGAACATGTTTGCCATATTTTTGGTTCATGTTTTCTACCCATCGCCGATTTTCCGAAAAAGCTTCCGGCCCCAAAAAAGGATAACGGACACTCCGGATGCGGTTAAATCCTTGATCGACCGAAATGATATATTCCAGGGTTTGCAGGATGCGTTGAGGTATGCTCATATCTCGCAGAGGGATACCCAAGGTGAGTTCGGCCAAATCAAAGTCTTCAGAAGTTAACAAATGAAACGGTAATTTCATGTCGACATGGAACCCATCCACCAATCCACGTTGGTGCAGTTCCACCACTTTTTCGTAAGCAATTCCGTTGGTATAAACAATCACCGGTTTTTTGACTTCATTTCTAAGAATCGTCAAATCGCTGATAAGGTCATCCAGCGAAGATAGAAGAAACTCACCACCGCTGAAAACGATGTAGTCAAAGAGTAGGTTTTGCTTTTGAGCATAGTCGATGACATCACGGATCGTGTAGTAATGTTCATGATACTTTTCAATCAATTCATTCCGATTCAGACAGTGAAAACACCTCAGTTGGCAACCGCATAATGCGTGTACCAATAAAATGGGGTGATTCTCGATTTCACTGAGAGATAGAAGTAATTTATCGAAATATTTGATCATTTTTTTGCATCTTCCTCATGGAAGCGACGACGTTGGGACCAATCCAAGCGACGTGCTTTGCTCCAAAAATTGTAATCGCCTTTGTAATAACCCTTTTCATCCACCCGAATGTTTTGTCGGGCAATCATGCGGACATAGCCGATGACACGGCTGTAGGTCGCGATATCGTGCGAGCCACAAGATGGACAAACTTCGATATTTTTAGCATCTTTGGCAACGATTTTGGTTCCGCAAGCGAGGCAGCTCGTTACAGTGGGCGTCAATGTAATATAGTTGATCGGTTTTTCGAACAAATTGTGGATATACTTTGCCAATGTCTCCGGTTTAATCACATCTTCGAGAAAATGGTGAAGAATCGAACCTGAGGTCGCATAACCTTGGAACTCCGCCGAGTTTTCGATTTGCTTGGTGAAGTCTTCCTCACTGAAAGGAAGCATGCATCCGGAAGTCAAGAAGACGTTGTCGCCTTCGCCCTGGACGAAGATTTCCCGTCCGTGGGTTTTAGCCCATTTCACATCGCTTCGGGCTAATTTGATTCCGGCGTTTTCGGCAGGTGCATATTCAATGCCACAGGCAACCTTATCACGAACGATGAACTCGTTAATGACTTCAGTCATGTATTGCATGAGACCATGAGCATACGTTTTTCCTTCAATATCATTCAAACCGTCTTTGAATCCGATATTGATCAAGCCTTCGTGCATACCGGTCACCGCAAAGACGTTAAAGTAATTCTTCAAGTTCGTGTTAAAAGCAAAGAAAGTCGGATAAAGTTCTTTATGGTTTTCAACCCAACTGCGTTTGGCCAAATGCCCCTCTTCCATGACTTCCAAGTATTCGCGGATTTTCAATTTGAGCAGTTCGTGGTCGTGACCGAATTCGATCATGACTCGGTTCATATTGAGGTTCAAGACTTGGATAGCGCCAACATTTCCGACTGAAGATCCAAAGATACCGCCTCCTGCCCGTGAGAGCACGCTGAGGTCGATGTTCAGACGGCAGCAAAGGCTGCGTGAAATCGAAGGATCCTTGGATTTGATGTAGGGATTCAGTTTGCGGTAATAGGGATCTTTGAAAGGTTTGGTACGGAAGTTCTCAAAATAGACGCCGCCCCATTGATACATTTTTTCGAGTAAATAAAGGAAAACGGGGTTGTCATAATTGAATTGATCGTCGATTTGCACGGTTATTAATGGGAATGTCAAAGGAATCCCTTTTTGTGTTCCTTTCGCCATGGCATCGATAAAGGCAACGTTCACACGGTCAAAATAGGAAGCCGGGATGTCGGAGTATTTGTAAGACATGCCTTCGCCGCCGATAATGACATAGTCGTTTTTAATTTCTTCCGAGGGTTTTCCGAATTCCAATGTGCAGTTGCTGAACGCTGATTCCGATCCCGCTCTTAAGGGAAGGTTCAATTCATAGATCAATTGATAAAGCAGTTTATGAAGTGTCTTATCGGTATAGGTCTGTCCATCAAGTTCCTCTTGATAAAGATAAGAAGCCAAAACCGTGGTCATTTGCGATAACATGACCGCGCCGGAGACTTGTTGACTCATGAGCGTGACTAAGTTACTAAAGTGACGTACCAATGTCGGTAATGACGATGACGGCCCAGACTCCAACATGTTTTTGGCAATGCTGGGTATTCCTTTGGTAGCGATATCTTTGCAACTGATCGATTGGCAATATGAACTCAGTTGCTTGTCGTGAATGTAAATCACACCATCGTCATACAGTTCCACCAACCTCTGCGGCAGAATATGCTTCATCAAATATTCTTCTTCCGCCATGTTGGAAAGGTTTTTCCGTAACAAAGGCAAAGAGTAGACAAAATTGCTGTTTTCACGTTTTAAGTAGTCGGCACGCTTGTCGTCATCATTGCCGATGAACTTATTAATCAATTCTTCAGTTGTTTTGAACATTCCCATAACATTTCCCCCCAGTGGATTCAAAATCGGTTATTCGGTAACGAAAACCCCTTGTTTTCAATCCGTCATCATTGATAAAAAAAGCGACAACGGCAGTAATTTTGGTGTTTGAAAAACAAGTGTATGGATGCTCTCTTAAGCGTTCATACTCTGTGTCATACACCAACCAAAGCCCTGTTAGGGCCAATTGCGTATTCAAATTATAGGTTACAAAACTGGTCGAATCAACCAAAAAAACAGTGAAAATATTCCGGGATTTTTTCCATTTATGAAAAAAGCTAAATACTAATTTTTTACTAACACCGTTTTGTCCATCTTTAGGAAAATCAGGGACACGTTAAAAAGATTCGTCTGGAACGGTCGAAATTAAAAAGAAGCTCTCTTCCAATCAATGAAAAATCGCTTAAGGGGACATGACAAATCCGATGAAAAAAATACTTAGACAACGTAGAAGGGTTGATGAAACTTTTTTACGAAATGCGTGAAATCGTAACTCCGCCGGATTGCATCTGGTCGCCTGAAATCGTCCAACAGACTGTATCCGGCGTCGTCAATACCGTGTCTTCGCTGGCGCCATCATAGCGCATCCATGTTATCGTCGTCGTAATTTGATTTCCGCTTTGAGACCATGTTCCACCGCCGATATCTTCTGCCAATGGCATCTCAACATAGTCGTATTCGCGATGATCCAAATAGTCTAATGTGTGATCTTCGTTAAAAGTGTAAAGACAATACCTTAAAGTACCATGCCCAGAAACCGCCACCTCTTGTCGCCAACTTCCTAAGGGGGTTCCTCCGCAAGAAGACAAACAGAACGCCATCGATAACAGGCTAATCATTCCGACCTTTTTTAAAAATGTGCTCATTTATGTATCCTCTACTTTAATTATAAATATCTTGTTCTATATGGAGGAAAAACTTTCGGCAGGTTTTTAGAAAGCATTTTAAATGCAATTTGTGTTTTCCGTCTTTATACTGATGGCACTTGGAAGGAGTTCGTTTATGAAAACACTTCGTTTGTTTGCTCTTGCCGCTTCTCTACTCATTGTAGCTTGTGCTCCGTATGCCAATTCGAGTTCGAGTTCAAATAACAGTTCCTTTGTTTCTAGCGAAAGTTCATCTCTGCTTCGACAATTCACTCTGACTGAATTAGCTCAATATAATGGCGATAACGGTTCGCTTGCTTATATTGCGGTCAGTGGAACGGTTTACGACGTAACCAATGCTGCTGAGTGGGATAACGGCTGGCACAAAGGAATGCACCTTGCGGGGACGGATTGCACTGCCGCATTTGCGGATAGTCCCCACTCACAAGAAATTTTGAGTAGCCTCCCCATCGTCGGAACGCTGGTTTAATGTCAATGAACATAGACTTCACGGTCTATGTTTTTTTTACTTCAAAAAGAAGAGTGTCTCAAAAGGCACAATATAGTATGATGTTGATGAGGTGCATCATATGAATAAATACATGGAAATGGCAATTAAAGAAGCTCAAATCGGAATCCATCACGGACATGGAGGTCCCTTTGGCGCAGTTATCGTAAAAGATGGCGTCGTTGTGGGCAAAGGTCATAACCAAGTCGTAAAAAATCAAGATCCAACCTGTCATGGCGAGGTCATGGCAATCCATGATGCTTGCAAAACACTTTCTTCGTTCGACCTTTCGGGATGCGAACTTTATACCACCGCTGAGCCCTGCCCAATGTGCTTGGGCGCGATTTTGTGGGCCAATATCCGCAAGGTTTATTATGGCTGCAATATCATGGATACTGAAGGCATCGGATTCCGCGACAACGTTTTCTACCAAATGAATCAAAACGGCGAAAAAGAGAAAATATTAAAAGAGTTGGATCGGAAAG
>CALMWE010000272.1 GCA_937873795.1 uncultured Caryophanales bacterium | reverse complement strand
ACATGATTGCCGGTTTTGTCATTGAACATCATTTAAAAATCTCCGTGGCGGGCGCCAACGCCCTTTGCTTGGGCCTGGTTACCGATACCGGCCGTTTCCAATTCGGTTCGGTTGGAGCAAGCACCTTCACCCGCATGGCCTATTTGCTTGACCAAGGCGCCTATCTGGCTTCGATTTACGAAGTCCTTTATTCCGTCGATGAACGCGATTTACGGCTTCGCGGTTATATTTCCATGAATTTTTCCAAGACCAACAACGGCGTGGCTTACATGGTCATCAAAAAAGAAGTGGTCGAAACTTACCAAGTCTTTGCTCATAAAGCCGCCAACATGGTGAACGCCATTGCTAATGTTAAGGCATGCCCTATTTGGGTTATTTTCGCTGATGACGGAAAAGACATCTATGTCGAGATGCGGTGCATCGAAGGCTATAACATCCAACCCGTCGCCCGTCAATTCGGCGGTGGCGGACATGAAAACGCCGCAGGATGCACGTTGACCTCGTTGGATAACGTCCAAAATGTCTTGAATGCTTTAGGTAACGTCGTCTTAAAAGGAAGACAATAACATGTGGGAAAAAGAGCTAAAAGCTGCGATTGAGGCCGGTTTGGCCGCTCAAATCGAAATCATGAAGATTTATAAGGAAGGGTTTGACGTCGAGATCAAAGACGATCAATCTCCGGTCACTTTGGCCGATCGCCATGCCGATGAAATCATTCGCGCCATGCTTCACAAAGCGTTTCCGTCCTATGCTTTTTTAACCGAAGAAAGTGATGACGACTTAGCACGTTTGGACAAGGATCTCGTGTGGATTATCGATCCTGTCGACGGAACCAAAGACTTCGTCGCCAAGAACGATGAATTCACGACGAATATCGCTTTGAGTTATAAGCATCAAGCCGTTCTCGGCGTGATTGTTATTCCCGCTCAAAACGAATATTATTATGCTGTTAAAGGACTCGGGAGTTTTCATGTCAAGAATGGTGTCAGCCAACGCATTCATGTCAATGAGAAAACCACCGATTTGACGATGTTAACTTCGCGTTTCCATTTCAATGACAACGAAAAAGCCATCCTCCAAAAATATCCGACACGGATTACGCATCGCGAGACCTATGGATCGTCGATCAAAGCGTGCCGCATTGCCGAAGGTTTGGCCGAAGTCTCTTATCGGCTTTCCGCGGGAACCAAAGAATGGGATACCGCTGCCAGCCAAATCATCGTTGAAGAAGCCGGCGGTCTGTTCGTCCAACCGGACGGAGTGCCGCTCGTTTATAACCGCGTCGATGTCTATAACCGCGCCGGATACGTCATTGTTAACCGCCGTGAGAATATCCTTTTATAGAAAGCAGGAATTATGAAAAAACAGTTACTATTGACCCTTTTGCCGCTCCTGGTTTTATCCGCTTGTGAATTTCCGGGAAGCAACTCATCCTCCAGCGTTTCTTCCAGTGCCTCGTCGAGCAGTTCCGCTTCGTCGAGCTCTTCGTCTTCTTCCTATTCCTCGAGCTCCTCGAGTGAAGAAGAATCGACCAGCATCGAGATTTCGGAAAGCTCCATCGACACCTCTTCTTGGTCGAGCGAACCCGTCAACGAAGTGACCACTTTGGACTTCTATGCACTCAATGACTTCCATGGCACAGTCGAACTCGATTCCTATTACGGATATGCCGGAATTACGCGTTTGGGAACCTACTTCAAACAACAAGAAAATGCCCGTCCCGAAGGCACAGTGGTGCTTTCCGCGGGTGATATGTGGCAAGGTTCAGCCGATAGCAACTTGACGCATGGTGCGCTCGTGACCGAAGCCATGAATGAAATGAATTTTGAAGCGATGACGCTTGGAAATCACGAATTTGACTGGACCGACGAATACATCCGTGCCAATCACGAATTAGCCGACTTCCCGTTCTTGGGAGCAAACATCATCGACAAACGCACCAATGAACTCGCCGACTTTGTGGATGCCTATACGATGATTGAACGCCAAGGCGTCCGCATCGGTATCATCGGCATCATCGGTTCTTCGCTCGAAGGTTCGATTTTAGCCACCGCCGTTGAAAACTATAGTTTCGTGAGTGCCACCTCGGTGGTTCCTCAAGCGGCCAATCAATTAAGAAACCAAGGCGCCGATATCATCATCTTACTTAATCATGAAGGATCCGTTGATTCGACCCTTCTTCCATACGTGGACGCGGTTTTCTGCGGACATAGCCACCAAGCCGAAACCTCGCTTGAAGATGGCGTTCCCCTCGTTCAAGGCGGCGCCAACGGCAACAATGTCAGTCACGTCTCGCTGTCCTATAACAAAACGACGGATGCGGTGACAGTCAATACGTACGAATACATCAACTGCAAAAATAACGGCATTACCGCTCTTTCCGAAGACCCCGGAGTCAAAGCCATCTATGATGAATATTTAGCGGTGACCGGTCCGATTAAAAACGAGGTCGTCGGAAACCTTAGCGGAGCGATGTACAAGGATCAACTCGCCAATATGGCGGTCCAAGAAATGTACACTTACGGACAAGCCTATGGCGCTCAAGTTGCCTTCCATAACCTTGGAGGCGTCCGTTCGACTTTGGCATCAGGACAAGTGACTTATGGCGATGTTTACGAATGTTTCCCGTTTGATAACGAATTAATCATCTGCACATTAAACGGCTCTGAACTCAAAGCGTGGTTGGGGCATGGCGATGTTACCTATGGAACTGATGCTTCCAAGACCAAACTGCTCAACGGCGAATCCATCACCACGACCGGAACGTACAAAGTCATCGTCATTAACTATCTCTCGGAAAAAGCGT
>CALMWE010000271.1 GCA_937873795.1 uncultured Caryophanales bacterium | reverse complement strand
CCGCTTGTTTGGCTAAGTAGTTGGTAAACGCATTGTCATTGACCCGTTCGTGATATTCATCGGGACCGATGACATCGTTGAGATGGTAAAGTTTTGTTTCGGTATCAAACGTGGCATAGGACTTATAGAACTTGCCGATTTCCAGAAGGACTTGGAGTCCTCCTTCGAGAAGCAGTGAGAAGTCTTGTGTCCGTTCATAGGTGTTGGCAATGCCTAAGGCAACGTCTCCGCTGATATGGATTTGTTTATCGGCAAAATAGGTGCGGATCGGTTTTCCGGTTTGAGCGTCACTGACGTTATAAAGCGAACACGCTTCATCGCCGGTTTCTTGCGATTCCCACGCATAGAACGCGCCTTTGTAACCAAAGGTTAGCGCTTTTCGTTTAGCTCCGGGAAGCGTCTTGATGCGGTAACGGATGAGGTTCTTGGCAATCTCGGGATCGGTCAAATGATAAAACGGCAACATGAAGATTTCGGTATCCCAGAAAATCGCGCCTTTATAGGTTTGACCGCTGAGTCCGCGAGCGGGAATCGAGGTCAAGTATTTTGTGGGCGACAAAATCAACAAGTGATAAATGCTGTAACGAAGGGCAAAATCCGCTTCTTTGTCGCCTTTGAGTTTGACATCGGCAATTTTCCATAAGGCATTCCAAGTTTTCTTATGGTCCGCAAGACGTTTTTGATAACTTTTGGAAGCATACTCGATGACGCCTTTTTCGGATTCTTCGAAGACCGAAGAGGTACTTCCGAAACGGACATCGGCAAAGACGGTCACGACATAGGTTTGGCCCTCGATGAAATTGAGGGTGAATTTCTTGAGCAGTTTGCCTTCTTTACGTTCAATGATGGGATGATCCGTGAAATCCGTCTGGATAACCGCGGAAACCGCCAAATATTGGTTTTCATTGGTCACGCCGACATAGGAAATGGCTTTATCCATGTAGACTTTGGTCTCGTGAAGGTGCGGACCGTTGGTGTCCCAGACGTTGTGGTCGATGCCCACACGTAAGGTTGCTTGTCCGGAAGCAAGGGCTTTGATTTCATAACGCATCGCCAAATTCTCGATATGGTTTTTGTCGACAAAGCGTTGGCTATGGATGATGGCGTTTTTAAACGTCGTTTCGCGTTCAAATATGGCATGTTTTAAATCCAAATGTTGAACATGGTTCTTGGGTGATTTCTTCAAGGTATCGCAATATTCGTTATTGACCGTCAGAGTGACAAAGAAAGGATTGGGCGCGTTGAGCGATTCCCGCCACTTCTCCCCCATGCGGTCATAGGCTCCGACGATGTTGAGGGCCACGCTTTCTGCGGCTTGGTATTCTTCCAAAGTCCCGCGATACCCCAAATGTCCGTTGCCAATCAAAAAGCGATTCCCGTGAGGAACGATGTTGAGTCGGTTGTAACCTTCGTGGGTCAAAATAAACATAAGCTACCTCGTGATGGTGAGTGTTTGTCGGAACGTATATTTTCTTCCGTAAACCCGTAGGTCAAGCGGTTCGGTTGACGTCTTCGTCAACAGCACCTCTTCATGAGTTACTTTAACACCAATCGATTGGTTTTGGACATTGATTTTGAATTGGTAGGACGTCCAAATCGAGGGAATCGTCGGGGATAACGTGATGGAAACGCCATCGCTGCGAAGTCCGCCGAACCCATAAACGATGTTCATCCACGCCGCGGCGATGCTGGTGGTATGTAAGCCTTCGCCGGCATTGCGATTGTAATCGTCAAGGTCCATGCGGGTGGCAAATCCAAAGAAGTCGAGCGCTTCTTTTTCTTTGCGTAATTCCGAAGCGAAAATCGAGTGGATCGAGGGAGACAGTGACGACTCATGGATGCACCGGGGTTCATAGAACTCATAGTTGGCTTTCTTTTGTTCGAACGAAAAGTCTTGACTATAGAGGAACATGAACATCAACACATCCGGTTGTTTGACTAGGTCGTT
>CALMWE010000270.1 GCA_937873795.1 uncultured Caryophanales bacterium | reverse complement strand
CACCCAAAATAGCGAAGTCAACCTATCCAAATATTAAATAGCCTTTTATAAAAACCAATGGCCTCGTGAATCTTCCGAGGCCTTTTTTGTCGAGATTCATTGGCAAATATTGAAAAACAGGCAAGGGCTTTCTTCGCAAATTCTGAAGCATTTGCATCCGTAATATGCGATAATCATAGCGATTATGAAACCAAATACCGCTGAAGAAGCACGCCTTAAGGCGACCTTAGAAAAAACCGAACATGCCACAGATGCCGATGCCCTCTTCTTACGGACCGAAACGTTTATTTGCTTAGGCCGTAACAAAGAAGCCCTCGAATGCATCCAAAAGAATGCGTCCATCCTTGAGAAGGACTTGGAACGTCTTTTCCCGTTGCATATCGAACTCTTACTTGCCTTCCAAGACTATGATGGCGCTCTCGAAGCGGTCAAACATTACGCGGAATTACCTTACTTTAATCAAGCGGTGGAAGAGATGATCCGCGAGTACCCCAAGAAGATCCGTGAGATCGAAAAGAAACGCTATCAAAAATCCACCTTGGATATTGCCTCGATCAAAGCCAATCTCACCAGCAAAAACGCGGCCCATGTGCTCCTTGGTTTACAAGATGCCGCGTATCTCGGCTATCTTCCGTTTCTAAAAGAAATCCTTTCCGTTCTCTCTTCGGATTTGAACGATTTTGTAAGGACTTTCGCCTTACTCGTCCTCGTGGACGGCAAATACATGGAAGAAGTCAGTTTCACTAAAAACGGGATTGATTTCACCGTGGTCCCCGAAAATCTTGACCCTCCCTATGAAGGCTATCTTTTCACCGAGTTCATGGATGCTTTGCGTACCCATGGCGAAGACCCGTCCGTGGTCTCCATCGCCGAAGAAATCTTCCGCCAATACGTGATGGCCCTATACCCCGAAGACGTCTTAGGAACCTGCGATGAACTGCTCACCGAGGCCCTCTTCGTGTTGGCCCACAAATACTTAGCGATGGAGATCGACCTCAACGCCGTTTCCCTAAAAAGCGGCTTCCCCGTTGCCAAGATCGAAGCACTTGCCCAAATCATCGATGAAATGACCCAAAAAAGCGCAAAAGTCGAGCTCTAATCTCCCCTTTCACAAAATTATTGTCTTTTTAATTGTCATGACGTGATAGAGCTTTGCCTTGGCATATCCAAGTTAATCGATAAAATCCTATTCAATCATAATTTTCTCGACTAGAGGTTTGATAAAACTCCTCAATTTTCTTTCAAATTGCTCATTCATATTAATATAATTTATTTATAAATTAAATCATTGAGTGTGTCCCCCTAAAAACTCTAATCGAGAAAAAGCTTAATATTTCAGACTTTCTCGACTAGAATAGAGATGGAGGTACATTATGATTATCCGGGAACGTTATTTAGCACAATTAAAATCCAAACGCGGCAATCGCATGATTAAAATCATTACGGGAATTCGCCGTTCAGGAAAATCCGTCCTTTTATTTGACCAATATCAAAGTTTCCTGAGAACGATCGCAAGCGAAAACCATATCATTGCGGTCCGCTTGGATTTCGAAGCGAATCGCATCTATCGTGAAAGCCATCAGTTGCTTCAATACCTCAAAAGTTTTATTCAGGACGACAAGCCCTATTATATCCTGCTCGATGAAATCCAGTTGGTCGACCATTTTGCCGACATCCTTAATGAGCTCAATGCTTTACCCAATATCGATCTCTATGTGACGGGAAGCAATTCCAAAATGTTGTCGAGTGACATTGAGACGCAATTTCGAGGGCGAGGGGACGTGCTTCGTGTTTTTCCGCTTTCGTTTAGCGAATTCCACGGATGGGCAAAAGGAACTCCCCAAGCCGATTTCAACACCTATCTCTATTTTGGAGGGATGCCGAACCTTGTGACACTTCAAGGACCCAGCAATCAAGCCAAGTACCTCAAAGATTTGTATCTTTCGGTTTATCGAAACGACATCATCGAACGTTATCAATTGCGAAAGACCGACGTCCTTGATCGGATGTTTGATTTGCTTTGCTCCAGCGTGGGCTCATTGACTAGTTCCACGAGTATTGAAAAAGCCTTGCGCGGAAAATATGATACTCCGATTACCGATGACACCATCAAGCAGTATCTTGATTATTTCCGCGATGCCTTCTTGTTTGAAAAAATCAATCGCTATGATGTTCGTGGAAAAGCTTATCTCAAAACACTTCACAAGTATTATTGCGTGGATGTCGGTTTAAGAAACGCGTGGGGTAACTTCCGTGAGATGGAAATCCCGCATCTGATCGAAAACATCGTTTGTATCGAGTTGCTTTCCCGCGGTTACAATGTGGACATTGGCGTCAACGGCCAAAAAGAAATTGACTTTGTCGCGACCCTGGGCCCTCGTTCGGTTTATATTCAAATCGCCGCCCAATTCCCCGATCAAGCAAAGATTGATTCCGAACTCCTTTCGTTTACGGGACTCGGT
>CALMWE010000269.1 GCA_937873795.1 uncultured Caryophanales bacterium | reverse complement strand
CGGAAGTAATCCGGCAACGATGAAAACAAGAATGGTAATAACTAACGTAATGAATATAAATAGGTTTTCTACGAGGGTTTTGCGCACAATTTTGGTGACCATTACCGTTGCCCTCCTTGAAGTTCAAAGATTGCGCGATAGAGTTCGGATTGCTCCAACATTTCTTGATGATTTCCATAAACAATGGTGTCATCCAAAAAGATGATTTTATCGACTCGCGGGAACAGACTAAGACGGTGAGAAATAATCAATATGATGCTGTCTTGATAGTTCTTTCGAAGTTGATCCATGATTGCAGTTTCGGTCAAGGTATCGACGGCGCTGAAGGGGTCATCGAGAATGATGAGTGATTTTTTACCACCCAATGCGCGAGCCAATGCGATACGCGCTTGTTGGCCACCCGAAAGGCGGATTCCTCCGTTTCCGACGAGGGTCTTTTCCTTGAGTGGCATTTGGGAGAGGTCATCTGTAAAAGAAGCATCCTTGAACAAAAGATCAAGATTGTCGGATTTTCCGAGAAGGACATTGTCTTCAATGGATTCGGATAGCAGTGACGGATCATGACCTAGATACGCTATCAAACTTGCTCGTTCTTTTCCGGAATAATCCCGAAGTTCATGGCCATCCAAAAGGATAGAGCCGTTATAGGGATATAAGCCGGTCAGAGCAATACCTAACGAAGATTTACCAGAGGCAATCGGGCCGGTTATGCCGATAATTTCACCCGCATGAGCTTCAAAACTCACATTGGAAAAAATCGGTTCGGGGGCATTCGGGTATGAAAACGAAAGGTTCTTCACCACGAGATTTCTTTGGTCTAAGGTTTTCGACAAATCGGGTTCTTTTGGGGTGTTCAACAAGAAGGGTTTAATTCTTTGCCAACTGACCGCTGCTTTTTGGGCCGCATTGAAAAGTTTCGCGGACTTGCTTGCTTTCACTGCCATGGCAATGAATAAGCTAAAGTAGGCTAAAAAAGTTCCCAAGGTCCAAACACCGTCAAGAACCTTGAGGCCACCGTAGTAAAGGACAAAAACGACGCCCAAACTGGCAATCATCAAATATAAAGGTGCCAGTGCATTTTCAAGCAAGCTGGATTTGACCGACTTTTTTTCTAAATCTTTTAGGTCAGCGTCGTATTTCTCGATTTTCTTATCCAATACGCCATGGGTTCTGAAAAGAATGGCATGCTCAGCGATTTCTTGTGTGGATGAAGCCATTTTCGCCATTTGTGCGCGATACTCTTTTGATGTTTTATAAATGACCTTTTTCATTCCTTCTGCCAAAAGCATGGCGACCGGAACGAAAATGGAAGCGAGAACCGTTAGACGAACATCATAAATCAGAAGTGTCACAAAATAGGAAATCATCAAAACTCCGGTATCAAACGTCTCGGTCGTTACCTTTCGGATTCCTTCGGTGGTGATGTCGACATCCCCGATAATCCGCGTCATCAAGTCACCGACGTTTTCTTTCTGCAATACTAAAAAGGGTTCGGTCACGACATGATGGTATGAAAGCGTACGCATCGATTGGTTAATGCGATTAGCGAACTTCCGGACAAACAAACGTTTGAGGAAACGAGCCACTTGAACGCCTAAAATAGTCAACAAGAAAAAGGCCACCGCCCACAAGATGGGTGACGCGGCTCCAGCTATCAAAGAATCAATCAATCTGCCCTGCATGATGGGAATGTAGACTGTGAACACATTGAAAATGGTCCCGGTCACAATGATGCTAAGAACCAGGGGCCATTCCTTAAAAAAGTAGTTTTTAATCTTTTGGGGATTTTTCATAAAGAACCTTAACTTCTGAAACCTGACTGTTTCTATTTTACTTTGGGTTTGCGAGAGGCAGAGCGGTTTTCAAAACGGATGACGGCAACCGCCATTTGACCTTCGTTAATGAGTTCGGTCTTTTTATTTCGGCGGCCAAAAAAGAAACGGCTGACCGATTCCCAAATGAAGACCCAAGACGAGATTAAGATGATTTCATTGGCAAAAAAATCGACGCCGTTACGGTCAAGCAAGTAATAGATGACGAGGATCGAACAACCGATTAAGAAAAAAATCAACGAGGTAATTGATATTCTTCGAAGCTCATAGCGCATTTGTTGATAAGAAAGCCAATAGTGCCGTTTGAACGCTTGTTTGATGAAGTCTTGGTCCAATTTGCTTTGGTCATCAACGATAAAATTTACGATCAAAGGTAGTGTCGGAGGCAAGGGGTCGGCAAGCATATCAATATAGTGCAAAATATCTGGGTTAAGGACTTTTTTATCGGAGTATGGCGAAAAAAGGTTATCGTCTTCTTCGAGGTTCACGTCAATGATGGCGTTTCCATCATCATCGATGTATTCGTGCTCTACAAAATCACGAACTGTTCCGCGCTTTTCTTGCATCGCCGACAATTTGTCGAGAAGCGGTTTGATTTTGTTTGGCATAATATCACCTCTTTTTTTATTATACCACGCAAAAAAAAACCTTTTTTATAAAAAGACTGCCATTATGAAGCCTCTAAAATGCGAACATGAGAATGGAAGGAAAGAAAATCATCAAGATGCCGATGATCACCATTAGGATACCGCCGACAAGATGAGAATACTTTGTGAACTTATTCGAAATCGGGCTCACCTTGAATGTCCATACAGAAAGGACAAAGACAAGAATATCATCAATCATGAAGAACAACAGATAGATCAAAACATAGAAAATTGAAGAAACGCCGGAAATCCCATTCAACGCAAGTATTTGAGTAAATAGAACGGGCAACCCGGTGGAACACGCAAGTTCTATAAGGTTCACGATTACGGCAATTCCAATAACACCCGCAAGAGCTAGCCAAAAGCTATTTGCAGTTGCAACTTTGCGAACCTTCTCAACGAGTGATTTTTTAGTTTTAACATCCGTAACATCGCACCCATCTTCCTTTTTGACTTGCGATTTGATGTAACGGAAAAGGTTATATACACCCGCGAGAATGGCGATCGAGCCAATGATGATTTGGAAAATGGTTTTAGAAGCAATGAAACTTAAGGCTTGGACCCAAGTGAAAAGCACCATGAAATAGAAAATGGCTGTGGTTAATAAGAAAGCACCGCCCAAAAGCCAAACCCGTTTCCGATTCTGTAGTGAAATCAACATACTGATGAGAAAAACTAAAACCCACATGGCGCATGGGTTAAAGCCATCGACAAGACCCAATACAAGAGAGACAAGGAATAGCGAAGCATTCCGAATATCAATTTCGCCAAAAAACGGGAGAGTGAAAAGATAATCCGAAGACGTATCAATATCAGTGGGTAAAACGGGTTGATCGGCGATGATTTTTGCCATGACATCGACATAGTCATTCACGGAATATTTCGTTACCGCCCTTTGAATCGAGGCCTTGACACTATCATTGAAACCAACGTAATGTTTTCCGCCGATAACCGTGAATGGAGTTGAAGCAAATTCTTCCTCAAATACATCGGCTGCTTTGACAAGCAGATCATATGAATCTGGAGAAGCGATATTGTAAGAGTTCAGCGTCACATTTTCTTGGGTGGGAACATACTCATCCAAAAACTCGATTTCGGCTTCACAATGCGGGCATCCGTCCACATGAAAAAAATAGATGGTAACGTCGTTCACGTTTTCTTGTGCTTGGGCAATCGCCATTTGGTTTTTTCCAGAAATGGCAGCAAGTCCTAAAGCAAGGAAAGCAACCATTTTCCAACCGAGGTTTTTTTTCATAAGAATGGTGTCAAAAGCCTTTCTATTTCATGCGGGGATTTTTCTCCGATGACACGGATTAATTCGCGGTCATCGCTTCTTAAGATAACAACCGGAAGGGTTTTTCCAATCGATAGTGCGCGAATCTTGTCCTCATCCGTATCAAAATCAAGTTCTTCAAAAAGCACTTTTTGGTTCTTCGAAATAAAAGCTTGATAGCGTGGCCGCATGATAAGGCAACTAGGGCACCAGACCGCCGTGATGAGTGTCATTTTGATCATAGAGACACCATAGCTTTCAGAGCCTGAACCAACTCATCGATTTCCTTGAACGTCGTTCGAAAGGACAGGCTAATCCGGAAACTGCTTTTTGCCCGTTCTTCATCGTGGCATAAAGCCATGACCGCGGTAGAAAGCTTTTCTTCGCTTGAACAAGCAGAGTGATTGGATAGGAAAATACCTTTCTTTTCTAAAAATAGGACGGTTTTGCTGCTTAAATATCCTAAAAGGCTGACATTCAGGATATGCGGGATGCATGTCGCCGAGTCACTATTATAAACAAGTTTTGGAAGGTCCTTGAGCGCATTGCGAGCATAGGCATTGACCTGTTCAACATACCGTGTCTTTTCGCCCAAGTTTTCGGTTGCGATTTTAAGTGCTTCCGCGAAAGCAAGAATGAGAGCCGGGATTGGGGTTCCGCTTCTGAAGACGGTCGTACTATGGCCGCCATGAATTAGGGGTTCCAAAATATGGGGAGTTTTTCTGGTAAGAACACCAATGCCTTTGGGGCCATAAAATTTGTGGGCAGAAAAGCTTGCTAAATCAAACAGGTCAAGGTCGATCGAATACTTACCGATAGCTTGAGTAACGTCGGAATGGAAACACACTTGTGGGTGTTTTTTGACAAGTTGAGAAATTTCTTGGATTGGCTGAAGAATTCCGATTTCACCGTTGACCGCACAAATGGAAATCAGAATGGTGTCGGGACGAATCAAAGATTCAAGATGGGACAGGTCTATTCTTCCTTTTTCATCGGTTTTCACTAAATCAATTTCAAACCCTTTCCGCGACAAATAATTCAGCGGGCCCATGACGGAAGGATGTTCAAAGGAAGAGGTAATGATATGTTTGCCAAAGGAGGAACGCTTTTCGGCAATTCCTTTAATGGCTAAATTATTGGATTCACTGGCACCACTCGTGAAAATAATTTCGGTGTCAGCAGAAAGGCTTAAAGCTTGATGGATTTCAAGGATTGCATGATCAATGGCTTTTTTTGCTTCTTGACCTAAACGGTGGCTTGAATTGGGATTTCCAATCAACGAACGTGTGGCCTGTTCGTAAGTTTTAAGGACACGTTCATCCACGGGTGTGGTCGCAGAATAATCGAGGTAAATCATAAATTTCCTCCGTGCTTATCATTTTAGCATATGCTAATTGTCGAGGCGAAAAGAATTTGCTAACCCAAAATTACTCTCTATGAATGCGTTGAAGCCGATTTTTAGTCAGGACTGGGTTTATGGTAAGATGTGTGTAATTCGTCAAACATCACGTTGAGATACAAAAGAGGAACTTTATGGAAAACTTCGAAATGAATCAAGAAATCCAAAAGAAGAAGCGGATAATTTCTTCCGCGATGAAAGATGAGAAGGCGGATCTCGTTCTTAAGGGCGGGAAATATTTAAACCTTTTCACAGGCGAACTTCTTAAAGGCGATATCGCCATTACGGAAGGCATCATCTCCGGTATTGGTTCCTTTGAAGGTCTCAAAGAAATCGATGCTCGGGGCCGTATCATCATCCCTGGTTTCATCGACTCCCATATTCATTTGGAAAGTTCTTTAGTGACCCCTTATCAATTCGCAAAAGCGGTCATTCCACACGGCACAACCGCAGTCATTACCGATCCGCATGAAATTGCCAATGTCATGGGAACTGACGGAATCGACTATATGCTCCAAGCTTCTGAGGGTTTACCTCTTGATATTTTCTTTGTCATTCCAAGCTGTGTTCCTGCCACTTCTTTTGACGAAAACCATGCAAAACTGACCTATAAATCCATTGAACCCTTCTTTAGCAATCCTCGCGTCTTAGGGCTAGGTGAACTCATGGACTTTGTGGGCTTGACCGAAGGAAAAACAGAAATTCTAGAGAAAATCGTGTTGGCTGAAAAAGGGCAAAAAATCATTGACGGTCATGCTCCCGACCTCAGTGGAAAACAACTCCAAGCCTATGTTGCCTCAGGCATTTATTCCGACCACGAATGTTCTACTTACGACAATGCTCTTGAAAAACTTCGTTTAGGACAATGGATCATGATACGGGAAGGAACCGCCGCTAAAAATCTTGAAGCACTCATTCCTTTAATGGTCCCTCAATTTTCTTCTCGTTTGCTCTTTGCCACAGACGATAAACATCCGAATGACATATTGAATTTTGGTCATATCGATCTCATCGTAAGAAACGCCATCAAGCGTGGCGTTGACCCAATGATTGCGATAAAGATTGCCACACTGAATGCCGCTCAGTATTTCGGCTTAAAAAATACAGGAGCCGTTGCCCCCGGATATAGAGCGGATCTCCTCATGATTGAGTCTTTTGAAGGTTTGGACATCGAGACCGTCATCAAAAACGGAAAAGTGGTTTACGAACATATGAAAACCATTTCAATCGGAAAGCCGGTTGTTTCCGAGCAACTCGTCGAACGGGCGAGTTCCACTATCCGAATTACGGAACCACAGATTAAAGATTTTCAAAACAACTCACCTTTAGGGTTAATCGGCCTTGTCAAAGACCAGATCATCACAAAGAATCTCGGAAAAGCAACGATGATTGATCTTCCAAGAGATATATTGAAAGTGGCTATTGTTGAACGCCATCATGCCACCGGACATATCGGCCTTGGATTTATCAAAGGTTATGGATTACAAACCGGAGCTGTTGCGACAAGCATTGCGCATGATGCTCATAACATTATTGTGGTAGGGACTAACGAAAAAGATATGGTTGCAGCGGTCAAAGAAATTCGCCGAATCAAAGGTGGAATGACCATTGTCACTAACGGAAAAGCCGTCGCATCACTTGCGCTAAATATTGCGGGTTTGATGAGCACTCTTAGTCTCGATCAGGTCAACGATAAGCTGGAAGACCTTAAGGGCCGTGCCCACCGTCTCGGTGTCAGTTACGACATTGATCCGTTCATGACTCTTTCCTTTATCAGTCTATCGGTCATACCTGAAGTCCGATTGCTGACAAAAGGTGTCTTCGATGTCCTAACTCAGAAGTATATCTAAAGAAAAAACCGCAGATTTGCTGCGGTTTTCCTTTTATAGCTTAATTTTTACGACTGCTTTTTCAACTTGGTTTTTGTTGGCTTGGATACACGGCCTATGGACATCTTCTGGAAAGACTAATGCAAATGAATTTTCTGAAAGAGGAACAATAATTTCATCGTTCACGGTAAATTTGGCGACATCCTTAGCCTCCAAATATGGTTCGGTAACAACTAAGGAAGGATTATTGATATGGGCATAGCCAAATCCTTCTTCACCTTTTAAAACAATTTGTAAGTCGGCATAGAGTTTATGTGCCTCCGGTTTGGCTTCGGCTAACGGTTTTCCGACATAACTTTGACGAAGCAAATAAATATCCTTTCCTTCAATTTCGAGGGTCCCAACAGGATAGCTCAATAAATCGTGGCTTAAGACAAAGTCGATGGCTTTATCCAGATTGTTCGAGAGCCCCTTATAACGTTTTAACTCGGCAAGTTTTCCAATAATCATACAAACCCTCCTTTGGGTTATTAACCAAAACTAAAATAATATTTAGCGACGAATGAAATACCAAAGAACCATGGCAACTTGAGTTGGAACGCCTACCAAGAAAATGATCCAAAAGTTTTGTCCGCCATTCATCAATAGATAAAGATAGATAGTCGTAATAGAAGTCCAAGTAAAGATTGACCAAATGATTAGGTTCAGAAGTTTCGTTCCCCAAATCCGATTGAAGTAATATCCGACCAAGCAACTGATGGGCAAAGCCATCACGAAGATGAGCCATGCGTGCTGTAAGTTTTCGCCTAGAGTGGCTTTAAACATATCAATATAAATAAAACTGACAAGAGCGACACCCCAAACAATGGATATCGAGAAAAGAGCAATAAATATACGCTTCCAAATGACCGCAGGGATGGGCTTTTGGTCATGATAAGAATAAAGTTCATCCAAAAGATTTTGGACCGTCACTCCATAGAACTCCGCAACGATCTCAAGGGTTTCAATGGTGGGCATAACCTCGCCGCGTTCCCAGCGGCTAATCGCATTGTCCGAATAATTGATTTTGGCCGCAAGCTCTTGTTGGGTCAGATTATTCTTGCGTCTGAGGTAAATCAGGTTGTTTGATATAACAGTTCTAAGTTTTGGCATTTAGGGTTCCTATCCAACGAAAAACATAGCAAATTTCGCTCGAAAAGTCAATTTCCCGTTTAGTGGGAAAGGCCTCCCTAACATAGGAAACGTTTTTTTCTTTTTCCAATTGCATGTTTTTTTTCGCTCCTTGAAAATAGGAACGAGCATTTATGAAACCAAAAAGAACTTTTTATTACTCAAAAGCACAAAACGATGATTACGAAACGCCCCCAAAGGCTCTCAAGAAAATTGGGGGTAATTATCCTTATGTTCGGAATGGTTTCTTTCCACGTCTTTCGGCTTTTATTGCCTACCGCATGATTGCGACACCCATCGCTTTCGTTTATACGCGGTTAATCAAACGGATTTCTTTCGTTAACCGCTCGGTTCTGAAACCCTATCTGAAAAAGGGGTATTTCATTTATTCAAATCATACCCAGGTCATTGGCGATGCCCTTACCCCCAACATTGTGGTGTTTCCAAAACGGAACTACACCGTCGTCAGTCCAGCCAATGTATCCCTTCCGATTATGGGCAATTTCACAAAGCTGCTTGGGGCTTTACCTCTTCCTGACGATTTACACGCAAGCAAAAATTTCTTCAAAGCCATCGATACACGGATAAACCAAGGTTACTCTATCTTAATTTATCCCGAAGCTCACGTTTGGCCCAACTATACGAAGATACGTCCGTTCAATGATAGTAGTTTCAAATATCCTGTAAAACAAGAGACTCCAGCTTTTGCCTTTACCACCACCTATCAAAAGAAGAAACGTCGTGGGTATAAAACCGTTATCTATGTCGATGGACCATTCGTAGCCCCAAAGGGTTTGAGTCCAAAAGAGCAACAAGTCTATCTTCATTCTCAAGTTATTCAATCGATGAACGAACGTGTCAAAAAATCGAACTACGAAAAATACCGTTACGTTCAGAAGGAGGAAGTATGAACATCGTATATGCCGGAAACCGACGGGTTTTCGATGGATTATTGATCAGCATCCTCTCTCTCATCAAAGTCAATTATGAACCCTTGAAGATATACGTTCTAACGATGGATTTATCTCATTTGGATAAGGACTATGTTTCCATCCCTCAAAGCGATTTGGACTTTATCGAAAAGGAAATGAAAAAGGTAAATCCAGAAAGCCGAATTTTCCGAATAGACGTCCGTGAGGTTTTTGACTCAAAGTTAGCCAACTGCAAAAACCTCGCCAACCGCTATACACCCTATGCACTCCTCCGTCTGCTTCTGGGAGAAATCGATGAGATTCCGGAAAAAGTTCTTTACTTAGACACCGATACCGTCGTCAATAAGAACCTGTCCGAGCTTTACTCGATGGACATCGAAAAGTATGAGTATGCAGCCGCCAAAGACCGTTATGGGCGTTTCTTCTTCAATCCATGGTATTGCAATACCGGCGTCTTGCTTCTAAATATGAAAATGATACGCAAAACCGGCCTATTTTCGAAAGTGATCGATTTGTTAAATACCAAAAAAGTGTTTCTCAGCGACCAAACCGGAATCAACAAAATGACGCGAAGAAAGAAAATCATCCAGCGCCGGTTCAATGAACAAAAAGAAGTGAAACCCGACACCGTCATTCGACACTTCAGTATGCAGTTCCGCGTCTTTCCCAAGTTCCACTTCGTCAATGTCAAACCTTGGGATATCGAGCGCGTCCATTCCGTCTATCATTGTCACGACTTCGACGACCTCTTGAATCAATATCAAACACTGAAAAAACTAAAAGGAGAAATCAGCGTATGAACCAAAAAGTAATTCCTATTTTCTTTGCCTGTGACGACAACTACATTCCGTTTCTTGGAGTGGCCCTTTCGTCTTTGAAGCAACGGGCAAACCGTCGCTACGACTATCGGATCGTCGTTTTGAACGAAGGTCTGAAAGAACGTAATCGGGAAAGAATCGCCCGTTTTGCCGATGAACAATTCTCAATCGAGTTTTTTAACATTGGCCCGACGATCAACAAGTTCCGTAAAGATCTATCCCTTCGGTTAAGAGACTATTACTCGGTGGCTATTTACTACCGTTTGTTCATTCCAACCCTTTTCCCCAACCTTGATAAAGCCATCTATTTGGATGGCGATATCGTTGTCGTTGGTGATATTTCGGAATTCTACAATACCGATATCGAAGGCAAGTTGGTTGCAGCCATCAACGACCGCCTGGTCTTAGATACTCCCGAGTTTACCCGCTACGTTGAAGATGGCGTCGGCATCAAAGCGACTGAATACTTCAATTCCGGCGTCCTTGTCATGAACCTCAAAGAATTCCGTAAACAAGAGATTGAAAGCAAGTTTCTCGAGCTGCTGACCAAACACAACTTTGACAGCGTCTGCCCCGACCAAGACTATTTGAACGTCCTTTGCCGTGATGCCAAAGTTTTACTCCCCATCAGCTGGAATAAAATGCCCCTTCCGGATGCGACTTTTGATGTTTCGACCTTGAAGTTATGCCATTACAACTCGTTTGAAAAACCGTGGCGGCATGATGGTGTCCTTTTTGGAGATATCTTCTGGTCAGAAGCCCGGAAAACGGTTTTCTTTGAAGAACTTCGCCAAATCCGTGAACGTTTCTCCGAGGAAGATCAAAAGAACGAAGTCAAAGCGATTCAAAATCTCGTGGGAAATGCCGTCCGTATCTCGAAACAAGAAGACCAGACTTTCCGAACGGTGCTGAATCTCAAAATATGTTGACGCAAGAAGTAAGAAATAACATCAAGGCCTCTTTGGAAAAAGGGGAACTCAATAACAAGGTGATGACGAGCGATCACATCGTCACGCCTTCGGATCGGCGCCGGTGCATCCTTCCGCATGACAATACCAAACGCAAACTTCATAACAAAGTCAAATGCGAAGTGGCTACCGCCATCGTGAACCATCTCACTAAAAAGATTAATCAGACCACCCAAATCGTCGGATTGGAGAATCTGAAAGGCTTTAAGGGTGCGGGTATCATCACCGCCAACCATTTTTCACCGGTCGATTCTACGGTCGTCCGGTTTTTGACCAACAAAGTCGGAAAGAAAAGAAAACTCTCCATCGTTGTGGCCGAGACCAATATGTTTATGCCGGGCAAATTAGGATGGTTATTGAAAAACGTCAATACGATCCCGTTTTCCAGTGATTTGGCTTACATCGAAAAAAACTTCAATCCCTCTTTGGAAAAACGCATCAAACAGAAGCACTGGATCTTGTTTTACCCCGAGCAAGAAATGTGGCCCGGCTTTACCAAACCGCGGCACCTCAAGCCCGGAGCCTACCATTATGCTTGCAAATACCGGATTCCCATTATCCCTACTTTCATCACGATGGAAAAGAAAGATGACGGAATCCAATATACGATTCATGTTTTCCCATTGATTCATTGCGATCCTAGCAAAAATGCGAAAGAAAACAAAGAAGCAATGATGGAAGCCGATTTCCAATACAAAAAAGAATGTTATGAACGGGTCTATAAAAAATCGCTGACTTATGAGTACAGCGATTCGGATCTAATATTCTAGAATTCGTTATTCAATAGGCTTTGGAGCTACCGCTTTCAAGGCCTTTTTTCTTCGTACCAAACCAGCGATCAATAGAGGTAATCCCACAGCGGTCAAAACACCGCCAAAGAGCAATCCATAAACCATATAGACCGCAAGGATGATATTGGCTAAATTAGCTTCTGCAATCAGCAGGTAAACTCTCGATGCCAAGGCGACTCCAAGGCAGAAAAGCGCAAGGCCAAGAATGATGCTTCCGGCAATCACTAGACCTTTGAATTTTTTACTTGTTTTTTCATTGCTTTAATCATACCTTATTTTCAAAAAGAAAACAGGAATAAAATTATTCCTGTTAAGAGAGCGTTTTCTTTGAAAAACAAAGTATTTCTTTAATGTCTTTTTCTTCTCAGGAAAACGGCTTTAACCACGATGCTTCCGACGAAGGCTGCCGCGGAAATGGCAAAATAAGTGATACCGGTCTGTTTGGCCGCTGCTGCGTCGAAAAGGATGCCAGGTGCCGTGGAATATGAACCTTCCATGGTCGCCCATTCGCTTTCTTCGTAGGTTTCCAGTTGGGCGCTTCCGGCAATGGCACTGACAACATCAATAACGGCGTAGTTGGTTTGATTGGTGACTTCGATACCGCCTAATTCACCGATCGCATTAACCTTGATAGCGACATAAAAGGACATGCCCTCAAGCTTGTAATAGTATTCTTGGAAATCGACGGTGACATCCGCTCCCGGATAATCTTCTTCGATGCCGGTCGCAATTTCCTCTTCGGCATTATCGATTTGGGTCTCAACCATGGGAACCCCGTATTGGCCATAAGCCCAAAAGGCGGCGCTGCCTAACATGCCAAAAAAGGCAACGATTCCAACAAGCGTCAAGAGGATTCTAAGTAAGATTCTCATATGTGTTCCTTTCTATTCTGAAGAACAACCTCGTTTGGGGGTCTTTCAGAGATTCGTCGAAGAAACTTCTGCCTTAATGGTAGATGATGAGATGGTTAAAACGCAAATAAAATGCAAAAAGTTCCGACGATGAGGCCTCTAAGAACGATTTGTTTAAAGGGCTTGTTTGATGGAAAGGCCAATCCGTTTTTTGGCTAAATCAAGCGAAATGACTTTGACCTTGACGATGTCATTGACGGAATAAATGGAAGAAATATCTTTCACGAAATGATTGGCGATTTCGGAAATATGGACAAGGCCATCTTGGTGAACGTTGATGTCCACGAACATCCCGAAGTCCATGATGTTGCGGACCGTGCCCTTCAAAATCATGCCTTCCTTGAGGTCTTTGATGTCTTTGACGTCATTGTTGAGTTCGACGATTTCGATATCATCGCGAATATCTCGGCCCGGGCGTTTGATTTCTTCGACCATATCACGGAACGTTGCTTCGCCTATGGTAAATTTGGTCCGGATTTCTTGGGGATTGATACGTAATAATGCCTCTGCTTTTTTCTCAGTGGAATCGCCCAAAAGGTCAATCTTGGCGGTCGAAAGAATGTATTTGGCCACTTCATAGGATTCTGGGTGAATCGAGGTGGCGTCGAGCGGTTCCTTGCCTCCGTAGATTCTTAAGAATCCGGCGCATTGCTCAAAGGCTTTATCGCCCAACTTTTTGACTTTCTTCAGTTCGTTACGGGTTTTGAACGGTCCATTAACTTTGATGTATTCGTAAATATTGGCGGCGACGGTTTTGCTGACGCCGGAAACATAGTTTAAAAGCGAAATGGAACAGTTGTTCAAATTGACACCGACAGTGTTGACACAATCTTCGACGACGCCATTCAGCGAGGTATCCAACTTTGTTTGATTCATATCATGTTGGTATTGGCCGACGCCGATGGCTTTGGGATCGATTTTAACGAGTTCGCTCAGCGGGTCTTGAATTCTCCGAGCCAACGAAATGGCACTACGTTTTTCAACCGGTAAATCAGGAAATTCTTCTTCTCCCAGTTTGGAGGCACTATAAACCGAGGCGCCGCTTTCGTTCACGATGAAAAGTTTTGTAGAAAAATGATTGTCTTTGATGATTTTTGATAATTCAACTTCACTTTCGCGTGAGGCGGTTCCATTACCAAGGGCAATGTAATCGATCGGGTTCTTTTTCAAAAGTTCGATGATTTGTTTGCGGGCCCGTTCGATTTCGCCTTCCGAGGCGGCGGTGAGAT
>CALMWE010000268.1 GCA_937873795.1 uncultured Caryophanales bacterium | reverse complement strand
ACAAAATCAAAGGTTTAGCCCTTTTTAATAACTCCGTTTATTCTTACCTTTGTTAAGCCGAAAAAGCCACATAAAGGCGTTCTATAAGAACGTCTTTGTAACCGCTTGCATTTTCTTAGTTCGACATATACAATAGAGTGTCCGTTTAAAGGATTCAGGAGGTTCATATGAAGTTTACGATCAAGTACAATGGAAAAGTCACCGAACATTCCAAAAAAGTCAGCCTGCTTTCGCTGGTAGGCAGTGAGAATAAAGACCTTGTTTGCGCCAAGGTCAACAACCGCATCCGCGAGTTGACGTATGAAGTCTATTACGATTCGGAAATCGAATTTCTGACCGTCAAAGACCAAGATGCCATTCGCACCTATGAAACATCGCTCCGTTATTTGGTGGCGATGGCTTTTGAACGCGTCTATCCGCAAATCGAAGTTCGTCTTTGTTACAACGTTTCGCGTTCCATTTTCGTGCAAATTTTGACTGAAGGCGTCCATGCGGACACCAAAATGGTCGAAGCAATCCGTGTTGAAATGGAAAAATTGATTCAACGCGACATTCCTTTTAACCGCACCATCGTGACTAACGAAGAAGCCTCCAAACTTTATTCCGAAAGAGGATTCCACGATAAACTAGAAATCTTGAAGTATCGTCCCGAAAAGACGGTCCATTTATACGAATGCGATGGCTATTTGAACTATATGTATGGCCACATGGTTCCCAGCACCGGCTATTTGAAATCCTGGCGTTTACGGCTTTATTTGCCCGGCATCATCATTCAATACCCGCGTTCGGAATGCCATGGTGAGATTCCTCCCTTTGAAGACGCTCCGATTTTCGGAAAGACCCTTAAGGAATCGCACTCTTGGGCCAAAATCACCGGTTTGGATTCAGTCGCCGGCATCAATGAACACATTGACACGCAAGGCAGTATCGAATTCATTAACATGTGCGAAGCCCGTCACAACCGCATGCTGTGCGAATTAGGCGAAGAAATTGAAAAGGATATCGACAATGTCCGTCTTGTTTGTATTGCCGGACCTTCCAGTTCAGGTAAAACAACCTTCGCCAACCGTCTCCGTATTGAACTTTTATCCCGTGGAATCCGTCCGATTCGGATTTCGATCGATGACTACTACTTGCCCCGTGGTCAAGCACCTAAAGATGAAAACGGTCAACCCGACCTTGAGTCGATTCAAGCCTTAGATATCGCCACCTTCAACCAAAACATGCTCGATTTGATTCAAGGCAGCGAAGTTCAACTTCCGAAGTTCGACTTTGTCTCTGGAAAGCGCATCCCAGGCAGAATCTTGAAGATCGATAACAACACGATCATCATCATCGAAGGCATTCACGCTCTGAATGACCAACTGACCACTCTCATTCCGAAGCACCAAAAATTCAAGATTTACATTTCTCCTCAAGCACAAATCAACTTGGACAACCACAACCCGATTTCCCTCACCGACTTACGGCTTCTCCGTCGCATCGTCCGTGACAAGAAATTCCGGAACGCTTCCGCTTCGGAAACCATCGGCATGTGGCCCAGCGTCCGCAAAGGCGAATTCACTTGGATTTACGGAACCCAAGAAGGCGCCGACTATGTGTTTAACTCACTACTCTCTTACGAACTTTGCATCATGAAGAAATATGCGATGCCGCTCTTATGCAAGATTGAACCGGAATCTCCGGCTTACCCTGTTGCCGAGCGTCTCGTGAGAATGTTGAAATACTTCGTCGACATGGAAGACAAATGGGTACCCAACAACTCACTCATTCGCGAATTCATCGGCGATTCTTGCTACCAAGACGTATAAAAAAAGAAGCGGATTAATCGTCCGCTTCTTTTGTTTCTGAGTCGGTTTTGCCGGGGTTTTCAACTTTCGAACCCCGTTTTTTGGCTGCTAGGATGAACCTGCCTTTTTCCCGTTGATGAATTGCTGCCATTTGGGCATAATAGACATTCCGCATGGCGGCGTATTTTTGTTGTTCATCTTCGGAGATTGAACTTGTGTAGACTGTGAAGAAGATCTTTTCAAGGCGGAAGAACGATTCATAGAGATTGACCAACGTCAGGTCATTAAAGAAGGTTTTCCGTGAATAGATTAACAACGGAGAACTGTGTGCAATCTCGCTGCTCATCTCATAGGTTGAACTGTATTGACTTAGTTCGGCCACACGTTCAACACCGTCACGGAAATTGAGCTTAAAGTTTTCAACTTGCTCAATATTTGGAACGGCCATCAACCAGCCGTATTCGATATAACGTTTCATGTCTTTGCTTTTAAGATCCAACGCACGCATGTTGGCCTTGATTTCCACAAAGATTTCGTCTTGCTTTTCTTTGCTGCCGATACCGTTTCGGAAAGCAATGGCATAAGTCATGTGGCGAAGATAACGTTCAACAACCGGTTTGCCATATTTAAATAGGATGGCGGTCATACATTCGGTTTCATGAAGCGTTCGCCATGTCGAAAAAGCTTCAGTTTCAAAGCCATTGATCAGTAAATCAGTGATGCAATTTCCCATCGAAAAAGCTTTATTCAACATGTCGACAATGAGAGTTTCATAAGGATTATTTTTCTTAAAACGGGTCAGCATTCCTAAGATAAAATTCAAATAAAGCTTCATGGTAGAAATAGGCGGATAAAAACGTGAATTAGGAGAAACTTCTTTGTACTCCAAATGCTCATTGGTCAAATATTTGTCCATGACAATGCTGGCTAACTTGGTTTTATATTTTTCATCGTTTTCGAAACGGGTGATATCTTCTTTGCTAAGACCGACCATTCCATAGAAATGTTCGTTAATCAAATAGCTGATAACCGAAAGCGTATTCACGGTTGAGAAGGAACTAAGCAAGTTGGTTTTCCCGAATTCATTCAAGCCTTCCACCACAGTATCATAGATTTCGAAAAGAAAATCCCGACTTAAAATTTCCGGAACTTTCAAGGCGTCAAGGACTTTAAAAAAACGTTGGGAATCAAACGGTTTTACTTCTTGCATGTCGGTTCCTCCGTATATATGATACCTTTTTCTTTGCAAATTTGCCGAAGTTCCTCTCTAAGTTCCAAAGAAGAAGACGGATTTGCATGGATTTTTCGTAAAACGGGGGCATAAAACGAGTCTTGAATCAGAAGGTGGTTTTCCAGAATCAAGACACATTGTCCATGTGGGCCCACCATCAGTGGTTTGAGTTGATTCACTACTTTTGAAAAATCATCGTTTGCTTTGATATCCAATTCTTCAATGGAAAGACAGGGGAAGAAATTGGCAAGTAACGCATGATAACCTCTTTGGTCGATTTTTGTAAAGTCATACTCTACAAAGAAAGGTGCATCGGAGAGCATCTTGGGATCGGTTTCAAGCCGCAGGACTCGATAGGCCTCGTAAGCAGATTTTATTTCGGCTTCTTTATCAGAGGACAAGGATAGTTCTTCGGGAAGCACTGCTTTTTCAAAGGGAAGAACATCGTCCACCAATGCTTCGATTTTCCGATAATGAATTAACCCTTGGCTATCGGCCACTTGGTTTATATCACCACGAAGGAAAAGCGGAACAAAAAGCCAATCCTTTTTTTGTCGAACTGCTTTATAGATAATCGGATCTTCATCGCTGAATAAATCCATCAAGTTTTGTAAGAAAACATTCATAGTGTATTAACCTTTTTAACCTCTCCGGTGAGAACCGATAATAAGAAACATTCAGTGTTTCGTTTGAACGATTGTTCAACGAAACGTTGGTAGACCGTCAATTGTTGACGATATGCTTCATCATCCAAGTTTTTAAGCTTATAGTCAACAATCAAACAATGTTCTTTAAAAACGAGAAGCAAGTCGATGATTCCGTTAACATGATTATCGGTGTCAATAAATTGATATTCTTTGAAAATTTCAGCACCATCCAGTGATTGAAAAATGGACGCTTTTAGGGCTTTCTCAATCAGTGCTTTTTCACGGACATCCGTAATGAAACTCAAATCCGATTTTTTGAAATCCACAATTTCAAGCAAAGCGTGAATACGGGTACCGAAATCAAGTAGTTTTTGATCCACTTTTTCGGAGGATGTTTTACTAGCCCGTTTCGAAGTGATAACCATCGCTGGGATGGAATTTTCTTTTAAAATTACGTGCAAATCCTTAATATTTTCTTTTGAAAACTTGGTCTTGATTCCGGTCAGTTCGACATTTTTTCCATACTTTTGTTCTGCCTCGACAAACCGAATGAAGTCCGAAAAAGAGTTCGCCCCATCGACTGAAAGAAGCGGGACCTTTTCTTTTTGTGGAATTTGGTACAGACAAATCATTTTTTCTTTGGCACGGGTCAACGCCACATAGAACAAACGGATTTGTTCACTGAGTTCCGCTTTCCGCTCATTGATTTTGATGAGGTAATGATAGAGGTTGCTGGCTTCCATTTCGTCAATAATCGGAAGAACGATTCCGTAACGAGAATCCGCCAAGAAACTGCTCTTCATGTTTTGATCATTAAAACGACTACCAAGGCCTGCGTAATAGATGATGGGAAATTCCAATCCTTTAGATTTATGAATGCTCATCAAACGCACGCAGTTTTCAACCACTTCTTGATTGGGAACCGCAAGCGTAATCTCGTAGGTGGAAAGGTCATCAAAGTAATCCACGAACTCCTTGATTCCATATCCGATCTTTTCGAGTGACAAGGATAACTCGATCAGCCCTTGAATCTTATGGCGATTTTCCGCAACATTTCCAACTTCGACGGTTTTTTCGAAAAAGGCGAATTCGTCCACGAGAGAGGAAAGAATTTCACTCAGAGGATACGATTTTCTCGCTTCTGTAATTTTTCGCATTTTGACTATGATTTCGTTTTGTTCGTATTGTTTCGATTTCAAAATATCCAAAATCATTTGGTCGGGCAAACGGAAAAGGAAACTGCGAGCGATACTCATGAAAGAGTGCCTAAATGTCTCATCGAAAAGGTTTTGCGAGGTTAAGAAGAACAAACGGACGAGATTTTGGAAAGCCAAAATGACATCGGAATCGGAAAGGTCGGCATCTTTCTCAACTTTTAGGGGAATGCCATACTCCGAAAAGACTTTTTGGAATATTTCGAATTTTGTTTTTCGGTCGATTAAAATGGCAAAGTCTTTGAACTCCGCTTGACCTGGCAGATTCTTGTCTTTATCGAAAACCGAATAGCCCTTTTGGATCTTAGACAAAATATCCTCGGCGATTAGAGCGGCTTCGATTTCCATTTTTTCACCCGGGTCCTTTTTTTCATACCGCAAAACTTCAAGATGGTGATTTTCGGAGTTTGCCCCTAATTGGTCGTAAGCTATGTTTCCTACCTCAATGAGGTGTTCACGGCGGTAATCGGCACCACCGAAATCGGCTGACATGATATCCGAAAACAGAGTGTTGATATCTTGAATGACTTCTGACCGGCTACGGAAGTTTTTATTTAAATCAATGGCTTCACCGCCAAGGCCTTTTTTATATTGGGAATACTTGTTAGCGAAAATTTCGCTGTTGGCATTCCGGAATCGATAAATCGATTGCTTGATATCTCCGACCATATAAACATTTTCATTACCGATGTTTGAAACGAATTCTTCCTGAATGTCCGAGGTGTCTTGATATTCGTCAATCATGATGAACTTGAGTTTCTTTTGAAGAGTTTTACCCACTTCGGTATTTTTGACTAACATCAAAGCCATCTTCGCGATGTCAGAGAAAGTATAAACCTCATAGGTCTTTTTAAAACGGTCGAGCTTTTCATTCAGTTTTTCAATTATTTCTAGCAAAAGCGCCACGGTTTCTTGGGTAGCTTGATATCGTGAAATGACGTCAGAGCTCTTTCCAATAGCGGCATAGCTCGTGAATTTATCACAGGCCGAACTAAGCGATTCGTGAAGCAAGGAATCTTCTTCAGAGAGCTTGTTGCGCGACGGGAATTTAAACAGTGAGAGGGCCTCATTAAATGTGTCATAATCCGGAGCCGTAATGATGGGCTCAAGCGCTTTGCAAACACTGTCGCTCATTTTAGGATTTTCGTATTCCAAAGCTCCCCGCTGTGTGGTGATTGCAATCGAACGGATATGTTGACGGAACTCTTCTAAATCGTGTTGAATTCTTGAAATTGAATAATACTCGGAAAGGTAGTTCTTAAGATAACCTTTTTTATCAATTTTTAGATTGATCATTTCATCAATTCGGAGAACAAAATCTTGAAGGTCGTCATCCGAGCGAAGCGCGTATTTATTGATGAAGGTCAAGAAAGGTTCGTTCTTTTGCTCATAGAGACTATCAAAAATTGAATTGAGCAGTTTCCGTTTCTTAATTTTAACGATGTTCTCATCGATGATGCTGACATTGGCGCTGACTCCAAGCACATAATGATACTTTTTAACCAACGACAACGCATAAGCGTCGAATGTGCAAATATCACTGGCGTCGATTTTGGATGCAAGGTTCTCTAGGCTTGGTTCATTTCGCAGTTTGCTGCGAATGCGGGCTCTCATTTCGGAAGCCGCGGCGTTGGTGAATGTCAAAACAAGAATCTCATCCAGAGAAGCCCCTTGCTTTAAAATTTGGAAAACCCGTTCGGTCAAAACAGCCGTTTTGCCACTGCCGGCGCCTGCGCTGACGATGATATTATGGCCTCTGACATCGATGGCTTTTTGTTGTTCAAGCGTCCATCTCGCCATCGTTGTTCTCCTTTGTATTGATATTCACAATATCCTTTTCGTCCCGGAAACAAATATCGCGATAGGTGCAATAACGGCAAGGTAATTCGCCGTTATCGAGCGATTTTGGATTAATCCTGAAATCATTGGCTTTTATCGCAGTATCTGCTTCTTTAATTTTTTGAATCGTCGTTTCAATATAACGGGCAAGGACCTCCTGCGAAAATGCCCTCTTTTGAGAAAAGACCGCAAGATTTCCGCTGTTCGTAACTTTCAGAGACTTGACGAATCTTGAGTCCCGGAATGTAATATCGAAAGTTTGGAGCTTCTCAAAGTCATCGGTAAAAAGACCACTCAAGCGGAATTGATCAGAATAGAATTTTTGAGCGTCTTTTCCGGAAGGACGAATGAGTTTTTTAGTGATGATGGTTTGAATGTATAAACCGATGAGTTCATGATTCGAAAGATAAGAGTCTCTTGAGGCAAGCAAGGCATATATCGGTAGCTGCAAGGAATAACCAAAGCGGATATGATTGGGGTTAAAATCGACTGTGCCGGTTTTATAATCCACGAGGCTGATATAACGGGTTGTTTTCCCGGTTAATACGACCTTATCGATAACACCGACAAGCGTGATTTTGGGATCAAGGACAAGTTCGACCTTTTTCTCTGTGAGAATCTCTTTGCTGTCCATGGCTGTTTCATGATCCTCATTAAACTGGATCACATTGAAAATCTCGGTTTTGAGCCGACTTAAAAAGACCTTTTCTTTTGTGGAAAATTCTTGAGCTTGAATTTCTTCCTCAAAGGCCGTGTCAAAATCAAAAGCATCCATGTACTTTCTTTCTAAAACGGCGTGGGCCAGCTTTCCGAATTTGGTGTAAAAAGTATCTTCAAACGGATCAATGTTTAAAACACGACTGAGGTAATACTTGAATTGACACTCAAAAAACTCGCTGATACTGGTATAGGAATATCGCCCCATGGATTCAGGGTTAACAGCATTTACCCCGGTAAAACCATGGTCGTATTGGCGAAAAGGAATTGAGATTTGTTCGGATAATGAGGTTTGAAGCGGATTTCTGTTCTGATATTTCCGTTCCCCATCCATATATTCTGCCAGCCGGATTTTTGCCCATTCTTTGCCGTATTCGACCACCGAAATGGGATTTGCCAAGATCGGCATATTGAGCCTCGATATCATCGGCGAAGGTTTGAAGGTATCGGTTAAAGATTGGTTTTTGAAAGACACGGTCACCGCATGCGTTCCGTCCAGTAAACTCAATAATGCCTTTTCATCTTTTTGGTTTTCGAAATCTGAGTCATTACGGCCCAGCCAACGTTTCTTGGAGTCATCCAAATAATCCACGTTTTTATGGACTTTCGGGAAATTGCCTTCGTTGAATCCTAAAAGGAAAATGTGACTGTTTTCGGGAATGAAATTACCCTTCAAGATACTGACCGCGTGGTCGAATTTAGGCTCCGTCAGCGAAGTTGCCCGTAACTTGTTGAGAAAAAAGTCGTGATACTTTTGGGAGGAAAGATTGAGTGGAAGAAGTCTTGTGACCTCATCAACGAGTTGTCTTTCAATGGAATCTTGGCTGTCGATTGATAAAGAGGATAACGCTTCCTCGGGTGATTGACCTTGCAGCAATGAAGCCAAAAAATCAATACCGGGTTTTGACGAAGCAAGGGTCAAATGGCTTGGCATATTAAGAGGTATTCCATAGAACGCGCTCATTTTTTTCAACAAAAAAGTGTATTCCGAGGGAGGGTCAAATAAAAAGATATCATCCACTGACACTCCAGATGAAACAAGATTGGAGATTTGGTTGAAGACCCATTGTAATTCGTCTTCGATGGTCTCGAATTGATGGGCTTGAAGGTGGTAGGTCTTGTTTAATGACGGAAGATGGCCAAAGGAAAAACTTCCGGATACCTTTTTGAGGATTGAAAGAAGTTCTCCATCCTTTTCATCATAACCAAACACGGTGATTTTCTTGTTTTTCAGCAAGGGCAGAAACAAATCATCATGTTTTAAAAGCTTTTTTTCTTCCAACTCATTTTTTATCATCTGAAGATTTTGGATTTGGGCATCTTCAGCAAACGTCTGAGGCAAAAAGTAAAGGTTATCCAAAAATGTTTTTGCTAGTTCAAAGGAAACATCGTGATGAACCATCAAATCAAGAAGGGCCTCATCGGAATATTCAAAGAAGAAACCTTTTAGAAAATCTTCTTTGGTCATTAATTTGAATTTCAAAAAAGGGTTTTTGTTTCGTTGCAAAAGAAAAAAATCGTGCCAGGAGCGTGGCGCAAGAAGAATATCCGCTTGAAGCATTTCTTCCATGTTCATCGCAAAAACCTCATAGTAATATTTTAGGTCAAACCTATCAAAATTAAAAGATGGTTACTAACCATCTTTTTTTTCGCGCTGTTTTTTTATCGGAAGGTTCTTGTGGAGGCGACAGCCTTTTTCCAACCCTTGTACCGTCGGTTGATTTCAAGAGGATCCATGGACGGTTCATAAACGGCTTGGTAAGAATGGATTCTTTGGATTTCTTCACAGTTTTTCCAAAAGCCAGTAGTTAATCCTGCCAAGTAGGCAGCGCCCAAGGCCGTGGTTTCAAGACATTGCGGAAGTTTCAAAGAACATTGCAAGATGTCGGATTGGAACTGCATTAAAAAGTGATTAGCGGTTGCTCCACCGTCGACTTTTAAGGTCACTAATTCGGTTTGGGCTTCCTTTTTCATGACTTCGATGACGTCTTTACTTTGATAGGCAATGGCTTCGAGGGTGGCACGGACAATGTGGTATTTGGTGGTTCCGCGGGTAAGGCCGAAGATGGCGCCACGAGCATCGCTGTCCCAATAAGGTGTTCCTAAGCCAACAAATGCCGGGACGAAATAGACGCCTTCGGAATCTTTGATTTCACAGGCACTGCGTTCGCTGTCGGGAGCGTCTTTGATTAATTTCATCTGATCGCGCAACCATTGGACCGCGGCACCGCCGACGAAAACCGAGCCTTCCAAAGCGTAGGTGACTTTTCCTTCGACTTCCCAGGCAACGGTGGTCAATAATCCTTTTTTGGAGAGAATCGGGGTTGAACCGATATTCATCAGCATGAAACATCCAGTCCCATAGGTGTTCTTGGATTCACCGGTTTTGAAACATGCTTGACCGAATAAAGCGGCTTGTTGGTCTCCCGCAACACCGCAAATCGGGACTGCCGGTTTGAAGAATTTGGCTTCTCCGAATTTATGGGAAGAAGGTTTGACGGAAGGAAGCATGGATTTTGGAATTGCGAACAACTTGAGCAATTCATCGTCCCATTTCATTTCAAAAATATTGAAGAGCATGGTGCGAGAGGCATTGGTGACATCGGTCGCATGCACTTCGCCTTTGGTCAGTTTATACAAAATCCAACTGTCGATGGTTCCGAAAAGGAGCTCACCGGCTTCGGCACGTTTTTGCGTTTTTGTCGCATCGAGGATGAAACGGATTTTTGACGCAGAGAAATACGGGTTTAAAAGAAGTCCTGTTTTGTGGTGAATCAATGTTTTCTGCTTTTCGAATTTGTCGCAGATGGAAAGCGATTGGCGGCTTTGCCAAACGACGGCGTTATAAATCGGCATGCCCGTTTCTTTATCCCAAACCACCGTGGTTTCACGTTGATTGGTGATGCCGATGGAATCGATATTCTTCATGGTCAGATTGGCTTTAATCAACACCTCGTTGATGACATTGATGACGCTGACCCAAAGCTCGAGCGGATCTTGTTCGACCCAACCCGGATGAGGATATAAGCATTTGACTTCGTTGACGGCCTGAAAGCGGTTGGTCCCTTTGGAATCAAAAAGAATGGCCCGTGTCGAGGTCGTTCCTTGGTCAATCGAAAGAATGAACTTTTCCATGATGAATCTCTCCCTAATTACACTTTAAAATCATTATACTAACTTTTTCGACTTCGTCGATATTTTTTCAGATATTCCTTGGTTTCTGAACTGACACGGAAGGAATCGTGGATTTTGGAAATCGCCTTATTGATGGTCCAATCATCCAACGGATTTTCTTTCAAAAAGGCTTCGGTGGCAACGGGATCTTCAAGAAAGCATTCCGCCAAAAGCCATGCTTGCCCCATGCGAACGTAATAATGTTCATCGGGTTTCATGACCTTGAATATTTCGCTCAAGTTTTCCTTTTGAGCAAAGTTGTTCAATGCATGGACATAAGCAAAACGTCTCACAAACGGGTATTTGGAAACCGAAAACTTCTTGATCCATTTGAGACCGATTGAAAAATCCGAAATGGAAAATCCGCCGCTGAGGGAATCGACGACCGCCCAGTTATCCGTTTCCTTTAGGAATTCTCCGATAAAGGCATATTTTTCTTCAACGGTTTTCAAATGGGACAGCATCATCGAGGCAATGAGAAAATCCACTTCCAAGTAATCGTGCCATTTCCAAGCGCTTGGATCGACGTTGTCTTTTTTCAGTTGCTTGATGATTTTCCCGAGGGCGGGAGAACGTACACCGACGATTTTGATTTGCGTATTGACGATTTTTTTGTTGAACTCAGAATACTTCTCATCTCTTTGCGTAAAAAGAAGATCAATCAATTTTTGGTATTCCATGATTTTGTCCTCGCTTCTTTATACTAAAACCAAATGCAGTGACAATCAAAGGAATCCAACGTCGATGCCAAAAAGCAAAAGCAGACAACGTTCTTTTTTCAGCTTATGAAAGGCGAATTGGGCCACAATGTGAATTCATTCAAGTTAGTCGCTAAAACGTCTCAAACGCTGCATTTACGCCCTTATTTGTCGCATAGAAGTCTCGTTGGCGGGACATTCGTGCGACTTCCTATTCTTTTCTTTGAAAAACGGCAAAAAAAACCCCCATGAAGCTCATGAGGGATTCGCTTGAACTAGCGTTTGATGGCTTTTTCGATGTCTTCGATTTCTTTGATGATGTCTTTGCTTAAGCAGTCCGATCCTGTGGGAGTGACTAAGACATCGTCTTCAATCCGGACGCCGATGCCGAATTCTTTGAAATACAAACCCGGTTCGACGGTGATGACCATGCCCGGAGCAAGCGGGACTTCGCGGTCGCAGACGTCATGGGTATTCAAACCTAAATGGTGCGAGACGTTGTGATAATAGTGTTTGGAAATTTCATCCGCGGTCTTGATGAGATTGTGATCAAGGCATTCACGGGTTAAAAGTTCCACCGTGCGTTTTTGTAAATCCAGCAAGGTCAAACCCGGACGGATGAACGAGATGATGTCCTTGTTGCATTTAAGGACGATTTCGTAAATGGCGCGTTGCAGCGGATTGAACGTTCCCGAAGCCGGATAGGTGCGGGTGATATCGGCACTGTAATTGCCATAACGGGCCCCTAAGTCGCAGAGGACTAAGGCGCCATCGGAGATTTTATCGTTCGGGGTGGGATAGTGCAGGATGGTCGCGTTTTTGCCGGCGGCAATAATCGTATCGAACGCAAGTCCGGCATTGGCGGCATCGCGGATCGTGTAACGGAAGAGCGCTTCGAGTTGGTATTCATACATCCCGACGCGGATGTTCTTCATGATGGCTTTAAGGCCTAAATGAGTCGTGGCCACGGCGGTTTTCATCGCATTGACTTCGGCAGCGGATTTGATCATCCGTTGACGCATGATCATATCAAAGACATCGAGGATTTCGAGTTGGGAATAGCGGGCACCAAGTTGATTGGACAAATCTTTGGTCGTGAAACCCATCGAGATTTTGAGTTCTTTTTCCAAGTCAAGGTAAAGAGTTTTGATGACGCCGAATTGTCCGCTTTCACGGAGGGCTTCATCGATTTTGGTTCCCAAGTTTTTGGTGAGCATGATGTCTTGGACACCAGAAAGCGTACGGGCTTCATCAAGGGTCAGGCGTTTGCCAGTCCATTTTTCTTTGAGTTCATCGTATTCGTCGACGAACAAGTAGGTCTTCGGGCCTTCATTGCCCTTGACGATGAAAAGGACACTGTTGGCTTGGCAAATACCGGTGAGGTAAAAGAAGTTGCGGTTGACGACAAACGGATATTCGTCATCGGCGGTCGCAATCTTGGGGACGCCGGCATAAATGAGCGTTAAGCTTTGGTTTTTGAGTTTTCGGATGAGCGTCTCGCGACGTTCGGCATATTCGGTAATAACTTCCATAGGTTTATCTCCTGTTATAACGATTTTATCATCTTTATTGCATCATCGAGGTAATCAACATGCAAACTTTCGACGTTTCCTTGGTCCACCGCGAGGGAAATCTCTTCGCGGAGAGGAATCTTGGCTAACACCGGCAAGTTGTAGGTTTTGGCCATTTCGTCGGTACGTCCTTTGCCGTAGAGGGAAATCTTCTCATCGCAATGCGGGCAAGCGATGTACGACATATTTTCAACGATACCGAGGACTTTAATATTCATCATTTCCGCCATACGGATGGCTTTTTTGACGATGGAGCCGACTAAATCTTGCGGGGTGGTCACGATGATGATGCCATCGACGGGAAGCGATTGGAAGGTCGTGAGGGCGACGTCCCCGGTTCCCGGGGGCATATCGACGACCATAAAGTCGACTTCCTTCCATAACACGTCGGTATAGAACTGTTTGACGAGGTTGCCGATGAGTGGTCCGCGCCAAACGATGGGATCATCGTCATTTTCAAGTAACATCGCGGCCGACATAATGTCGATTCCGTGGCTGCTTTTTGCGGGAATAATCATTTCGCCGTCCCCTACGGCTTTGCCGTCAATGCCAAAACTTTTGGGAATCGACGGTCCGGTGACGTCCGCGTCTAAAAGCGCGACATGAGCTCCGGTTTGATTGAGGCCTACCGCTAAAAGCGAACTGACGAGGCTTTTGCCAACGCCGCCTTTACCGGAAATAACGCCAATAATTTTCTTGACCGAGCTCTTGGCGTTGAGCTTGGCTTTTTCGATCCGTTCGGAACACGACTCGCCGCAAGATGAGCAGTCGTGATTGCATTCTTGTTCAGGACACATGGTCTTTTTCCTCCTTGAAAACTAAGACTTCTTTGGGTGTCAATACTTCCCGTTTTTCAAGTTTGGGAAGCAAGCCTTCGAGCGAAGGCCAAGCGTCGAGAGGACCGTATACGGTCATTTCAACTGTTTCATTATAGACTATTTGTTCGATGATGGCACCGGATTCGCGTGCCCATTGTTTGACGTTATCGATGGATGAGTAAGGAAGTTCCAGACGAAACCCGGAAAAGGTTTGAAAAGTACCGATGTGGCATCCCGATAAGGCTAAGTTTCCGGCTTCGATATACGTCCGTAAAAGACGGCCGGCGCCAAGTTTAGTTCCACCGAAGTAGCGGACCACCACAAGTAAAACTCGATCGAGTTCTTTCTTGTTCAGAAGTTCTAACAGCGGTCGTCCGGCGGTTCCCGAGGGTTCGCCGTCATCGCTGGAACGGCTGCTGTTGCCCAAACGATAGGCATAACAATAATGCCGGGCATCGGGATAACGTTTCTTGATTTGGGATAGATGAACGGATACTTCATCGAGATTATGAAGCGGAAAAACAAGCCCGATAAATTCGGACTTTTCGACGATCAGCGTAAATTGGTTTTCTTTTTCGATGCCGTAGTTCATAGCGATAACCATTTTACCATACAAGAATAAAAAAATCCCTCGGTTGCCCGAGGGATCTTCGTATCGTCTAGATCAAGGTTTCGTAGTAGTCGCAAATCTTTCCGCCTTCGGTTTCAAAGACGAATCCGGAGACATACGGATCATCTTCGATGGTTTGACCCGGATTGAGGAATTCGTAAGCAGCTTTAGCGCCGACAAAGTTGGCGTTGGTCACGACACGCGCCGCGTAGATGAGTTGGGCGATGTGCGAGTTGCCGTTATTCCAAGCAGGTCCGGGCGTGTGGCAAGCCACATAACTGCCCATGTCCACGAAGCTGGCGCGTAAAGCGTCGACTTCGGCTTGAGTCGTTCCACCGCTGACGATGGCGTTGATTTCGGGGACAACTTCAAGCGCTCCATTAACACCGAGTGCTTCGGTAGGATTCAACTCGGCAAAGTCGGAGGCGAAGAAGTCGATTTCGAAGCCGGTACGTCCGGCGAGTGCATATTCAGAAGCGAGAATATCGGTGTAGAACCCGGCCACGAGTTCGCTCGACAAGTAAGCACGGTCGACGATGTTATTGGAACCATCGACGGCATAGGTCGAGGAGATCATTGCCGAGGCTTGCTGGCCAAAGCCTTCCAAGGAGCCGGCGTTGACGGCACCGGTGAAGCCGTTGAGGTTGACCACAAGGCCATCCAACGAGCCGCTTTCCATGACATAGTCGAAGTCGCCGGCAAACACGTTTTCAAGTTTGGTGCAACGTTCATCGGCGGTCATCGAGCCATTAGCGAGGGTACGGATGTATTTTTCCATTTCGATTTGGTCGAGCCAGTTGTAGAAAACCAACGACCGAACCTTATAGGTTTTTCCCGGAACGGTCGGACCAAAGATCTTGGACCCTTCGAGGAATTGGAGGATGTTGGAGGTTGAGTGTCCGCCATTGACATAGTTGGCCAAGCTGAACCCACCACTCATATCGATGTAGCCATCCGGGTCGAGGGTTTCATCCCAGAACGCGTTGAGCAAGATATGGAAGAGGCCGGTCGAAGTCGTGGTCGGAATCAGGGTTGAATAATCTTTGTCATCGAGTTCGGTATCCGCATATTCCATCGGGGTCAGATAGTATTCTTCGTTTCCGCCGGTGAAAGTGTTGATGCTGATATCGGTGAAGCTGTCTTTAATGACCTTGGGGACCGCATCCGAACCGAGGTTCGAGTAGTTCAAGGCGGCTAAGATGTCAGAGACATTGGTCGGGTTGATGGCGGTCGGATCGATGGTCGCCGTCGTCATGCTCGGCATCGCGCGTTTGATTTCGCGGAAGATGCGGATGAAGGCTTCGATTTCACCGCCGGTACCGGTCCAACTGGTGGTAAACAAATCACCGGAATCGTTGATCGTTTCGAAATTGACAACGAGGTATAACGCTTTTTCATGAGCGGAGGCGAATTTGTAGACGAGGCCGTCGTAGTAAAGCGGATTGGGGTTGTTGGTATCGTTGATTTGGCCGCTGATACCGGTGTCATCCATGATCTTGACCATCAATTGTTCAAAGACGGTCGGATCGCTATTGACGCCACTGCTGGCGCCTTGTTGATGGAAGATTTCCGATTCGGCTAAGCTGGTCAGAAGATCTTCGATATCATCGAGGGTATCGGTGGTTAACGCGGACAAGTCGTTATAGGACGTGGACGCCAAATCCTTCATTTGCGAGAACAGGTCGGTAATCGAAGTGATCTCGCTGTCGGGATAGGCACCTTCGCCGCGGTCACCCACATAGTGGGTATTGGCAGCGGACAGGTCGACGCCGGTAATACCGACATCGGTCGCGGTCAGCATCGTATCAAATAAGTTCGGGATGGCCGGATACATGAGTTCGGAATGGTTGACGGCGAGGAGCAAGTTTTGGACTTTGATGATGCCTTCGGGCGTATCCATTAAGGTGGAGACGGCGTTGGCGCCATCGGTACCAAAGGAAGTGAACGTCAGAGCGGTATCTTTGAAGGCTTGCATCAAATCGCCGAGTTTGGCGATTTCACCGCCGACACCGAGCCAACCATCGACATCGAGGGTGGTTCCGGCGAGGTTGTTGCCGATCAAGAGAATATCATCTTCCAATAAGCCATCGCGTAAAACTTCGGCCGATTGTTTGTAGACATAATCATCCAGCGTCGCGGTTTGTTCGATCATCTTGATCGTTTGTTCAAACACGGTCAAGTCACCGGCAAGGCGCGAATGGTCTTCGTTGATGGTATTGAAGAGTTTGGAATTATGCAAATTGGTTAACATCGTTTCGATGGTATCGGCGTTGAGGTTGGCTTCGCTGAAGCCGGTATCGAGCGCCAAGGTTTGGACGGCATCATAGATGTCGAGCGTGTAGCCGATTTCGGTGGCACGTTCGGCTTTGGTGCAGTCGATGAGGATGGCGGTATTGGCATCCGACGGATTGAGGCTGCCCATGTTCATGGAACCTCCGCCCAACATATCATCGAAGACATTGTAGATGGCCATACGGAGCACCGAGCAATCGTTGACCGCTAAGACGACGGTTTCGATTTGCGCGGCACTGGCACTGCCATTGGTCAACGCGCCGAGTCCATCGGTGGAACCAAGCGCGGTTTCCAAATCATTGACGGCCCCGATGACATTGGCGATGGCGCTGATTTCTTGTTCCCAAGCTAATTTATCAGCTTCGCTGGTCGTCGGTCCGACACTGAGGAAGTCGCTATGGACTTCATCGTAGGGAGACGGATCGGTAGAGACTTCATCTTTATCCAGCAGGTATTCGCCCATGCCGGCGCCGATGAATTTCGAATAGAGGAATTCGCCTAAGAGGTAATCGCCGTCGGGATCATCAAAGATGCCGCTGTGGGCCAGTTCGGTCAACAGGCTTTCGACGTTCTCGGCGGAGAAGTCCATGAAGTCGATGCCCTCTAGGTCATTACCAAAGGTATTGAGGGTGTCGAGCATCAATTCGAGGTTGGCGCCTTCTGCGGCCCAGTCGGTGACGTTGCGGAAACTGGTTCCCAGGCCATCCGGGTCGACGATCGTGGTATCCCCACTGAAGAGGTTATCCAAGAGGCCTCCGAAACAGCTGGACATGACTTCGGAATCTTCAATCGAAGAGAAGACGGCGGTAATAGCACCATCGTATTCGGGCGAGTTGAGAGCGGTCAAAATATTGGTTTCGCCCATCAAATCGAACAAGCCTTCGTCAAACACGGTGGAAATCGTGTGGATCATGTAATAGTTTTCGCCATATTGGACAACATTGCCTTCTTCGTCATAGGTGGTCGCCCATCCGGTTTCATCCACGCTGCGGACGGCAGCGGAGACTTCATCGGGATCAAAACCAAAGTCGCCGCTTCCGGTGAAGATGGTTTCAAGGATGGTGTAATAGTTTTCGCTTTCGAAATTGCCCAACGCATCTTTCGGGTTGAAGATGTTGGATTGATAGATGCAATCGAGAATTCCGGTGATATCGCCGGCGTGTTCGCCGATGAACGTTTCGATATCGTTCATGTCCGCATCCATGACGTTGAGGGCATAACCCATCAAATCAATGAACACGCCCATTTCGGTACCGATCGAATCGAGATCAAAGTTCAAATCGGTGACATCGAGTCCGATGAAGTCGCGGATTTCGGTAAAGTCCGTACCGCCGACAACGGCCTCAAGGATATCTGGCAAGAGGAATCCCATCAAGTGGGAATTATCCAGACGCGGGCACACTTCATCTTTGATGTATTCGCGGACTTCTTCATCTTGGAAGAGGTCTAAGACGGCGTTATCTTCGGAAGAGCTGGAACTGGAAGAATCGACGGAGGAACGTAACGGTGTTTTGGCACCAGGTTCGGTTTCAGGGTTGTCCGCTTGGACGGCTGCGGAACTTTGCTCCGAGGATGAACTTTCGGAGGAGGTAAGTCCTAAGGCTTCGACGAGTTTATCGTTGCCGATCAAGGCACCGACGATGCCTAAGACTGAGCCGTATTCGCGTTTGAAGTTGACACGGCGTTCACCCGAGGTCGCGCCTTCGAGGTCGGTCAAGACTTCATCTTTTTTAGTTTCATCAAGGGCAAAGCCCATGGAAGTCAGGGCGTCCATGCTGCCTAATTGAGTCAAGCCATAATCAAGGATTCCGCGCATGCCTGACATCAATAAATCCGAGTCGAGGATGCAGGGTTTGGCTCCCGCGACGGTCAAGTCGGTTTTGCCTTCGGCATCCACGTTGAGCGGATCGCCGTCATCATCGGTAGCACCGACGATCAAAGCAAGGATGGGATCGATGTTATCACGGATTTCGGCAATCAGGTCATCTTTGGTCCAGACGCCTAAGATATAGGAAGGATCACGGACCAAGCCACCGCCGCCATAGGAATACGGATCCGAGTTGGATTGCGCATTTTTGGTGGTTCGGATGGCAGGGCTGGGTTCTTCCGTTTGCGTGAAGAGCGTATCAATGACCATGTCGGTAAAGTCCGGCGTGACATTCATGAGGTTGTAGAAAGTATCGTAAACAAGTCCAAGTTCTTCACCGAAGTGGAAGTCTTCATAGTCTGCCCAGTCGGTCGGGAGGAACGTCGAAAGGCCGAGACTTCCTTCAGGGAGCGGCGTGGCGATTTCGCTTTGAACCATGGTGTAGAGAACGGCAGGGATGACTTGCGATAAGAATTCGGAATCGTCAATCGCGGTTAAAGCCGCTTTGACATCGTCATGGGCCGTTGCTGCGGTCAACGAACGGAGGGCCGCGACCGGCACGGCGTTGGGATCATCGCCGGCATTCAAAATCGAGGTGACGACACCCGAGGCCACGACTTGATTGGTGATCGTGCTCAAATTGAGGAGTTCTTCGCGCCAATCGACGCCATCGAAATCTAAGAGCGTGGGATCCACGTATTCTTGGACCTCAGGCATGTTCATCGCGACCGCTAACGCGATCGGGATGGCTTTCACGATCAAGGCGGAGTTGGCTAAGCTTAAGAACAAGGAAGAAACGAGGTCTTCATTGGTTAAGATTTGAGTCGATAGAGCAACTTGGGCATCTTCGATGATGCCCGAAGAAATCAGGGTGGTCCCGATTTGAGCGACGGTATACATTTCCGTAGATAACGCCAAGGTAGCATCATCCATGTTTTCTTGCGTGACAAAGTCCATCAGCACCACGTCCAGCGTTTTGCCGTCTTCGTTGACAGACCAGTTAAATAAGATTTGAGCGAAAGCAGAGTTATTATAAGCATCCAAGAACGACATCATCGTGTCGTAAGTTTCGCTATTACCTTCTACACGAACGGTATCGCGATCGCGAACGGCTTGGTTGATGGTATTAAGCAATGAAGTAAACGGAATCATCATCATGGTGGTGACTAAGCCCACCTTGACCATGTTTTCGAAACCGCCGATCAGGCGTTTTTTCATGTGTTTGCGAACGGGTTTGGGAATGAACCATTTAAAGATGAGGTGGTAAAGCAGACCGCTCAGCGGATCAATGACGAAGACGATGAGGAGTGCTTCGACAATGAAGATGATGTAACGGATAAAGACCAACGCCAACGCCAGGATGAGTTCCGAGGCGGCAGCGGAATCGGCCGATCCAAGGCCAAAGGCTTCGTAGGCTTGGGAGATTAAGGAGAGGACCATTTCGCGGGCGCTGGTCACTTCCACAACGATCGTATCTTCACCCAGAGGCACATCGATGGTCGTGAGGTTGACACCAAAGTTCGCGAGGAACGCTTTGATATCGATGTTGCTGAGGGCATCAGCGATGTTGCGCGTGAAGAGGAACGCGACAATGACCAAGCCACCGACAAAGATTAATCGGAAGCTGGCATTCCAAATCCCTCGCCATAGGCCGATGAGGAAACCGAGGACAAGGAATAGGACGATGACGAAAAAGCCCAATGTGAAATACAATTGGACTTGATCGGGCGCAATCGGAAGATTCGTGAGAATAGCGGTACTGAGTGAAGCAATGTTCATAAAAATACCATCTCCATTTTATATTTTCATTATACACACGATATCGCGGGCGTGAGTAGGGGATACTTTTCGCGATTGCTATGCTATGATTACAAATATAAACAAACTTAGAGGTACTTTATGATTAAAACCAGAAATTGTCCCAAATGTGGGTCATATTATGATGAAACTTTGCCCGAATGTCCCACGTGTCACGAAAAGAATGACTTTTCGACGACTGGCCAAATAAATGAAAAGAAAAACAGAACCGACCTTCCGTTAGGACGGCAGATTTTGGCGTTTGTGTCCGGATGGCTCGGCTTGGATATCTTAGCCACCATCATTTCGCTCATTATCCAACTGATCCTTTCTTGGAAATACAGCGATCCCGCCGAAGTCACTTTGGCGATGCATTCGCTGCAAATCTCGATGTACATCAATTTCTTTGCTTATACCGCTCTTTTCGGATGCTTGTTGGCGATCGTTTTTCCGATCGTGAAGCCTTTGCTCAAACAATTTAAGAGATGGCGGCCTTTGGTTTTAGGTGTCTCGTACGGCGTCGGCGTCATCATCGCCGGAACGGTGATCGGTTTGATTTACCAATTATTACGCATCGCTCCCACGGATAACGCGAACGAATCCGCGGTCGTCGCCATGATGAAAGCCTATCCGTTGATGTCGTTTGTGGCGTTTGTCATTCTCGGGCCGGTCTGCGAAGAGTTGACTTATCGTTTGGGTTTATTCTCCGGGATCCGCCGCTACAGCAAAATTGCCGCTTACATCGTCGTTATCTTGCTTTTCGGATTAATCCACTTTGATTTCCAAACGACGAACTGGACCAATGAATTGCTCAACCTCCCCTACTACATGTCGGCGGGCGCAATCCTTTGTTATGCCTACGATAAAGAAGACCTTTCGACTTCCATTTATGCGCACGTCACCAACAACTTGGTTTCCTATCTCTCAACCTATCTTTTCTCGACCGGCGCACTCACCAAAATTCTTTAGTTTATGAAAAACAAAAAATATCCGTTTTCGTCGTTTGTCCTTAAAATCATTGCGCTAGCCACCATGACCATCGATCATATCGGGGCCATCGTTTTGCATAATGTCGGTTTGGCCAATACCAGCCTCTATTTGGTGAGCCGGATTATCGGCCGTGCGGCTTTTCCGCTCTTCGTGTTCATGGTCGTCGAAGGCGTCATCCATACGAAACATCCGCTCCGCTATTTTGCCCGCTTAGCGATTTCCGGTATTTTTATCGGGCTGGCGCTTTGGATCGGGCAACTCATCGGCGGGGAACCGATGATTACGGGCAATATTTTCGTGGACCTTTTGGCGATTGCCTTGGTGGTCTGGTTATTAAGACAAAAAGAATACTTAAAACTGTTGGCCATTGTGCCGGCGCTTTATATTTTCTTGGATTTCAAACTCAATTTCTCGGTGGTGTCGCCCTTCACTTCGCCGCAATACGGTTTATATGGGTTGACCATGGGCGTGTTTTATTACGTTGCTTACCTCATCAATGAAGCCGCCAGCAAAGCTGCCTGCGGAAAATATGGGATTGATTTTGAAGGGTATGCCTTAACCCGCCAATATCGATCGAATGCGAACGCGGCTGCAAGCATATCGCTACTCACGACGAACATCCTTTGGTATATTATTTTCAGGATTGATTCGTCTTGGGACACTGTTTTCATCACGTTCCAAAGCTTATCGGCCCTCACCGGGATCATCCTGCTCTTCTATAGCGGAAAACGCGGTTATGATTCCAAGTGGTTCCGTTTCGGAACTTATGCTTACTATCCGTTCCACATCATCCTGCTGAATTTACTCAGCTATATCTTGATTTAACTCACAAAGGAGAAACAATTATGGAAGTTAAACACATCGAAACCGTTGAAGAATTCGACGCCTTCATCAAACAGAAAAAAGTTTTGGTCGATTTTTTTGCCACCTGGTGCGGTCCCTGCCGCATGCAAGGTCCGGTGCTTGAATCGTATTTGGCCGAACATGGCGATGCCACCCCGATTGCAAAAGTCGACGTGGACATTTTGGACGAGATTTCGAGCCGCTACGGCGTCTACTCGATTCCGACCTTGATTGTCTTTGGCGAAGGCCAAGAAAAAGCCCGCAATGTCGGGTATTTGCCCTTAAGCCCCCTCACCCGCTTCATCGAAAAAGCTTAAGTTGTTTCTTTTAGCCTCTAACTCATTGACTAAATTTTTTAGTATGTTATCATTTATTTCGCTATTTCATAGCGGAGAAGGATCAGTGGTGTAGCGGTTAACATGCCTCCCTGTCACGGAGGAGACCGCGGGTTCGATTCCCGTCTGATCCGCCATTCGCAGGTGTAGTTCAGTGGTAGAACATCAGCCTTCCAAGCTGATTATGCGGGTTCGATTCCCGTCACCTGCTCCAGACATAAAAAAAACTATGCGCGATGCATAGTTTTCTTTTTTGGCTTTTTTACTTTTTTCCGACAGATTTTTCAATCATTGCCAGCAGCGGTTTTTCCAAGAACGCAATCACGAATAACAAGCCCACCAGAATGATGAACATAAAGAATCCGAAACTCAAATGGACGTTGATTTGGGTATTCACGTTAAAGAAGGTCAATAAAAGGATGAGGAACATTAAGGCACCGACGCCGCCTTGGCCGATATAAACGAACCAAGCGATTTTATTCATGCCCATAAGAAGTAAGACCGGGTAGGCCACCCAAGCCAAGAAGAAGACAATGACAAGGGCCCAAAGACCGAGATAATCATCAATGGCGAAACTTTGCGCCAATGTTCCCCCGGTCAAACGGAAAAACGGAATCGAAAGGTTAATCATGAAAAGAAATCCAATACCGACTTTGACGATTTCGACAATAAACCGTTTCTTATCTGCAAAAAGGAGCTTCCAGTTTTCCGCAATTTTATTCATAAGTGTCTCCTTGTGAGGAATCCCTCTAAAAGTATCCTAGCATAAGTCTTTTTTGCCCTTTAAAACCCGTTTTTATACGCGTGTCCGAAAGAAAAAGAAAAAAACCGTCGCGTTTAGCGGCGGTTTTATGAAGAAAGTGGAAAGTTTAGCGAGCCAGCCAGCCACCATCGACGGCGAGTGTGAAGCCGTTGATGTAGGAAGCGTTATCGGAGCAAAGGAACACAGCGGCACCCGCCACATCGGCAGGCGTTCCCCATCGGGCGGCAGGAATGCGTTCGAGGATTTGTCCGGCACGGACTTCATCTTCGCGAAGCGCTTTGGTATTGTTGGTGGCCATATAGCCCGGCGCGATGGCGTTGACGTTGATGCCGTATTTCGCCCATTCGTTGGCCAGTGTCATCGTAATGCCTTTGACACCTGACTTCGAGGCCGTATAAGAAATCGTGCGGATGCCTCCTTGGTAGGAAAGCATCGAAGCGACACTGACAATCTTTCCACCCTTACCTTGGGCGATGAATTGACGTCCCACCGCTTGCGTTAAGAAGAAGAGATGCTTCAGGTTGATGTCCATGACATCGTCCCATTCGGCTTCGGTGAATTTGTCGGCATCGTTGCGGCGGATAATGCCGGCGTTATTGATCAAAATATCGACATGTCCGAATTCTTTGACGACATCGGCGACCAGTTTGGATAAGCTTTCGACACTGGCATGAATCAAATCCATTTGATAGGGCATGAATTTTCTGCCGGTGGCTTGAATGCGGGCGGCGGTATCTTTTTGGTCGGCGACATAATCGACACCGACGATATCCGCGCCGGCCTCGGCAAGCGCAGTGGCCATTCCTTGACCTAAACCGGTCGAAGAGCCTGTGACAATCGCGACTTTCTTATCGAGTTTGAATCCTTCTAAAATCATAATTCCTCCTATTTCAGGTCTCCCATGGGGACCTCATCCATATCAGTAAAGACTTGGTTTTCGCCACACATTGCCCAAATGAAGGTATAGGCCGCAGTTCCCATGCCGGCGTGAATCGACCAAGCCGGAGAGATGACCGCTTGTTCATTGCGGACGACGATGTGACGGGTTTCGTTCGGTGTGCCCATCAAATGGAACACAAGGGTATCTTTATCCATTCCGAAGTAGAAATAAACTTCCATGCGACGTTCGTGCGTGTGGCACGGCATCGTATTCCAGACATTGCCGGGATTCAAAATGGTCAAACCCATCGACAATTGGCAAGAAGCGCAGACATTGGGGTGGACGTATTGGTTGATCGTGCGCGAATTTAAGGTGGCAGGATCGCCTAATTTGACTTTGTTGGCTTTGCTTAAGGGAATCTCGACGGTCGCATATGTATGGTGTGCGGGCGCACTGGCCAAATAGAATTTAGCCGGTTCTTTCACATTTTTGGAACCGAACACGACGTCTTTGGTTCCCATGCCGACATAGAGGCCGTCATAATGGTTCATTTCGAAGCGTTTGCCATCGATGAGGACATAACCGGGACCCCCGATGTTGATGACGCCCATTTCACGGCGTTCCAAGAAGTGAGCCGCGCGAAGCGTGTCTGCGCCTTCAAGGGCAAGTTCCTCTTTGACGGGTTTGGCACCACCGGCGATGATCCGGTCTTGATGGGAGTAAACAAGGTTAATCTCATCTTCGACGAATACCGGTTCAAATAAGTATTGGTCCCGAAGCTTTTGGGTATCGTAAGATTTGGAATCCTCGGGGTGATTCGCGTAACGGACAGTCATTTTCATAAAGAGCTCCTCCTATCTAGCGTTGGACGCGTCCAGAGGCGTCTCCGCCCATGAGCGTTTCCACTTCGCTGACCGACACTTGGTTGAAGTCCCCAAGCACCGTATGTTTCAAAGCGCTGGCCGCAACGGCAAATTCAAGCGCCTTTTTGAAATCATCTTTATAAGCAAATAAACCATGGATGAATCCGGCGGCAAAGGAGTCTCCTCCACCCACACGATCAACGATCCGGATTTCATAATTCTTGGAATGGTAGAATTCGTGACCATCATAAGCAAGACCGCTCCAGCCGTTGTCGCTGGCGCTATGGGATTCACGGAGTGAGGTCACGATGTATTTAAAACCAAAGGCCTCTTTCATTTGTTTGAAGATGTTTTCATAACCCGAAAGTTCGAGCTCACCTTTGGTGACATCGCTTCCGGCTTTGTAGCCTAAACATTTCTCGGCGTCTTCTTCGTTGCCGATGCAAACATCGACATATTGCATCAAATGACGCATGATTTGCTGGGCTTTTTCGGGAGTCCAGAGTTTTTTGCGGTAATTCAAGTCGCAGGATACCATGACTTGATGACGTTTGGCAGCCTTGAGGGCTTCTTCCAAAACGGCACAGGCGGAATCCGAAATGGCCGGTGTGATTCCGGTAAAGTGGAACCATTGGGCGCCGGTGAAAATCTTATCGAAATCGAAATCACTGACTTTGGCTTCGGCAATGGCGCTTCCCGAACGATCATAGATGACTTTCGAGGGACGCATCGCAACGCCATTTTCAAGGAAGTAAATGCCGACGCGTTCACCCCCACGGGCAATATAGGCGGTATTCACTCCAAAGCGGCGTAGCGAATTGACGGCTGCTTGGCCGATTTCATGCTTCGGAAGCTTGCTCACGAAATAGGCTTCATGACCGTAGTTGGCTAACGAGACGGCAACATTGGCTTCGCCACCGCCATAAACGGCATCGAAGCGCTCGGCTTGCACGAACCGTTCAAATCCGGACGGTGCAAGGCGGAGCATGATTTCACCCATCGTAACGATTTTTGCCATGTTATTTTCCTCCTCTTGCGGCTTGGACTTTTACAACAAATTGTTTGGCTAAGGCAGTCACACCGGCAAAGTCGCCTTTTTTGGCCGGGGCGGTCAATTCGGAACCGATACCAACGGCAACGGCGCCGTTGTGGATCCATTCTTCGACGTTTTCAAGGCTGACGCCTCCGGTCGGCATGAAACGGCCGTTCGGATAGGGGCCTTTGATGGCTTTGATATAGGAAGGACCAAAGGCGCTTCCCGGGAAAATCTTGACGATTTCAACGCCGTTTTTCATCGCGTTGTAAATTTCGGTCGGAGTTAAGGCACCGGCTAAATAGGGGATTTGATGATGTGTGCATAAATGGGCAACATCCAAATCAAAGCCGGGGCTGACGATAAACTTGGCACCGTTTTCAAGAGCCAAACGTGCAGTCGCAACATCCAAGACGGTTCCCGCACCGACAAGTAATGATCCATCGTTGAATTTTTCGCAGAGTGCCGCAATGACCTTTTCGGCATGAGGAACGGTGAACGTGACTTCGATGGTTTGAATGCCACCTTCGACACATGCTAAGGCAATTTTCTCGGCGATTTCAGGCGTTTCGGCACGGACGACCGGAACGATTCCTCCTTGAGTAATACGGCTGATGATTTCTTCTTTCTTCATAGAACCTCCTTGGCCAGACGGCCCGTGATTTTTCCGATATTGGAACGGGTTATCGGTGAACCGCGGAAATTGTTGATTTGAACGTTTTTCAAGATCACTTCATCGACATTTTTGAGATACAAGCCTTTTTGTTTCATAGGCTGCAGATACGACATCATCGCGGGTTTTTTCAATTCCGGATTTTCCTTAAAGGAAATCGAGACGTTTTGCAGGGTTATTGAGGCAATCGGCGCTTCCGGTAGGCCATAGAAGAATCCACCGCAGGCGGAAGCATCTTCACAAACCATATCGCAGAAAACAAACTTTCCTAAATAGGGTGTCCGTTCATCCACGGGGAGTTTTTCCTTGGTCCACACATACCAGGTTTTTCCATCGAGTGGATCACAGTTATAGAACATGTTGATGACTAACGGGGTCAGTACGTTTTTCATGACGATGTGATGGAACGTAACCCCATCTACCACCGCTAATTTTCCACGGCCGCGACGGGTTTTGACACGGACGCCACGGTCGGTATTTTCGAAAATACAGTACGATACGTTAAGGTTTTTGATACCGGCACCCATTTCGCTTCCAAGGACCACCGCACCATGACCGTCGTTCATCAACCAATTGCGAATCGTAATATGGCTTGAGGGCGTATGGAATTTTTGTGCCATGGCCAGTTTTCCAGATTTGATCGCGATGCAATCATCACCGACCGAGAAACGGACTCCGAGAATACGGACATCGTCACACGATTCCGGATCGCATCCATCGGTATTGGGCGAATGTTTATCGGCTAAGACCGTTAAATCCAACAAATGGATGTGACGGGAGAAAAAAGGATGGATCGTCCAAGCGGGCGATCATCCGCAGGGTGGTTGATTTTCCGCATCCGGAAGGACCGACCAAGACGATGAATTCGTTTTCTTTGATGTCCAAGCAAAAGTTGTGGACCGCATGAAAACCGTTGTCGTAAATTTTATCGAGGTTCTGCAGAGAGAGAGTTGACATGGTGATTATACCTCTTCTATTCGTTTTTATACTACGATAGACAAAAATCATTTGCAACTTAACCCCGAGCGCGTGAAAATGTCCGTTTTTTGATGATTCATCTGTTTTGCTTTATGGGCTCACTTGTGGCAAAATTACTTGCGGAAGCTTTCCGTGGAGGGTCGCATATGGATTGGCTGTTTGCTTTAGGAATCATTGCGCCGTTAGTCATCTATATGGCTTTGGGCTACTTGTTTCGCATTTTGAAACTCGTGGATCAACCCTTTATCAAAGGCCTCAATACCTTTTCCTATAAGGTCACCATTCCCTTGGTGGTCTTCTATAACTTGTATCGTTCCGACTTGGGAACGTTCAACGTTAATCTCTTGTGGTATGCCCTCATTGCGATACCGATCGTTTTACTGCTTTTCACTTTGATTATTCATTTCACGTTCAAGGACAAAGCCAAGAAGGGTTCCATCATCCAAGGTTTCGTGCGGATGAACCAAACCCTGTTTGCCATCCCGTTACTCGAAAATATGTACGGCGTTGCCGCCAGCGGCGTCGGTGCGATTTTGTCCGCCGTGACAATCCCTATTACGAATGTAATAACCGTCATTATTTTGACCTTATATCAAGACGATGGAAAGGTCAATTTCAAGAAAATCGGGTTGGGGCTTATCACCAATCCGTTCATCGTCGCCACCATCATCGGTCTCATTTTTGTCTTCACCGGCCTCCGCTTTCCCACCCTCATCGACGATACGATTACGACCATTGCTAAGTTTGCCACGCCTTTGGCCCTGATTGCTTTGGGGGCGGACATCCGCCTCAACAAAAGCGAGTTCGAAGGCAACATCTCCGGTGTGGTTGTATCCACCGCATTCCGTTTGATTGCGGTTCCTGCGGTCATCTTGGGCCTCGCCGCTTTGCTGGGTTTCCGAGGGATGGATCTTGGGGGTCTATTATGTGTCGTCTGCGCCCCCACTGCGGTTTCCTCTTACCAGATGGCTATCCAGCTCAAAGCCGATACAAAACTGGCCAGGCTCTTGGTCATATCCACGACTCTATTGAGTTCAGTCACCATCTTTTTATTCATCACTTTTTTCCATAATTTCAATTTGATTTAGTATAAAATTTCCATAATCTTGCCCGAAAAATCCATAATTACATAAGAAAGGGGTTTCATTCCTCTTTTTTTGTGGTAAAATAGGGCTGGGAGTAATTCGGGTGTTTGCCCGAATAATTAACAATTATGGCCAGACCCATTGGAAGCCGAAGCAAAGAGAAAATCCTTTCCGCTGTTGAAAAGTTGCTTGCCGTCAAAGGTGTGAAGAACATTTCGATTGCCGACATCGCCAGTGCCTCGGGACTCAGCCAAGGCACGATTTATTACCACTACTCGGCCAAGGACGACATCATTTTCGACGTCATCGAAAAGCATGTCGACGAAATGAAGAAAGAATTCGAAGAATGGTTTGCCCGTCACCAAGAAGGCATTTCACCCGACCGCTTTTTGGAAGTCATTTTAAGCAAAGGTGTCATGTTGTTCGACCGTGCCAAAATGCATTTATTTTTAATCAACGAATGCTTGAGCGGTAACCAATTGATCCGCGCTCGGTACATCGAAAAGTGGGATGAATGGAAAGAGACATTGACTAAAGGCGTCCGAAGCGTTTTCCCCAACGATAAAGACCCGGATGCCACCGCTTATATTCTGATGCTCATTATTGATGGTTTGCTGGTTCAAGAAGGCATACAAGCCAGCGATTGGCCCCTCGATCGGCTCATCACCAAAATCAAGAAACTTGGGTAGCTCATGAAACACTTAAAAGAATCAAAATTCCGTTCGATCATTGCACATAATTATCCGCAAATTAGCGTCTCCAAAAAAGATGATTGTTTGCTTTTGGAAGGAACCGTCGAATCACTCGATCAAATCAATGAAATCGGCTATCTTGCAGCACGTGTTCATTCTGGTGGCGTCATTAATAAAATAGCCTTAAAAGACTACCAAGAACCAGCGATGAAAATCAGTCCCATCAAGGACTCGTTGTATGAGGGTTTAAGACCCGAAGTTTTAGTCATCGGCGGAGGCGTCGTCGGGTGTGCGATTTTACGTGAACTATCCAAATACCACGTCGACGCGGTTTTGCTCGAAAAAGAAAACGATGTGGCATTGCATGCCAGTTCCCATAATGATGGCTGCATTCACGTCGGTGCCGACTTAAGCCGACATTCCAAAAAGTACCATTATTTGAGACGCGCTGTTCCGGTTTATGAAACACTGGCCAAAGACCTAGGTTTTGATTATGTGAAAACCGGCCAAACCGTCGTTTTCGAAAATAAAGCCGAACGCCTTTTGGGCCCGTTATTACGCATCATGTTTGCCCGAAAGGGAAATCCCGATATGCAGATTTGGAGTGCCAAAAAAGTTAAAGCCGTGGCTCCCGGAATTACCGATAGCGCCAAGTTTGCGCTTCACTTTCCTAGAGGGGCCGTCGTATCTCCTTATCATGTCACGATTGCATTTGCCGAAAACGCCATCGAAAACGGAGCAAAAGTCCTTTTGGAAACGGCCGTTTTGGGCATGACCGTCAAGGACCATGTCATCGAAAGAGTACAAACCAATCGCGGCACGATTTATCCCAAAATTGTCATCAACGCGGCGGGTGTTTTTTCCGACAAAGTTGCCGACATGGCAGAAGACCAATTTTTCACCATCCATCCGCGCGAAGGACTCGATGTTATCTTTGATAAAAAGATTCAAAAGAGACTCACCAATACAACCATTTCTCTTTACGAAAGTAAAAAAAGCCGCGGCAAAGCCCACACCAAAGGCGGCGGTCTAGTTCCCACCACCGATGGCAATCTTTTAGCAGGCCCCACCGCCCGTGAAACGATTTATCGCGAAAATTTTGAAACGGATCGAGACAGTTTTGATTCGGTTTTGGAAAAACACCGTCGCACGCTCCCGGGAGTAACCTATGGCGATGTGATTACCTATTTCAGTGGCATCCGCGCCGCTACTTATGAAGAAGATTTTGTCATTCAACCCGGAAAATGGACCCGTAATATCGTCCATGCCGCAGGCATTCAATCACCCGGTTTGACCGCCGCTCCGGCGATTGCCGAAGACGTCGTTCACATGGTGAGTACCTTGCTCGAAAAACCGTTGGTAAGAAAGACCGATTTCAGATCGGTCAGGGAAGTTGCAAAACCTCTGTGTGACATGTCTTTTGAAGAAAGAGACGCCCGAATTAAGGCCAATCCCGATTATGGTCATATCATTTGCCGCTGCGAAGAAATCAGCCGCGGGGAAATCATCGACGCCCTTCATCGCCCATTGCCCGTATTGACGGTCGATGGCATTAAGCGCCGTGTGCGCCCCGGAATGGGACGTTGCCAAGGCGGATTCTGCCAACCGTTGGTTCTGCAAATCATGGCTTCGGAGATGAAACTGGATCTCGAGTCGATTGCCAAAAAAGGAACAGGGAAGATTCTTCTCGGAAATTCAAAAGGTGAAGCTCATGGAAATGTATGAAGTCACAGTCATCGGCGGCGGTCCCGCCGGAATCGCCGCTGCCACCTCTGCTTCCAATCATGGTGCCAAGACGCTGCTCATCGAACGCGAAGGCAAACTGGGTGGCATTCTCAAACAATGCATTCATGATGGTTTTGGCGTCACCCGTTTTCAAACCAAACTTAGTGGGCCCGAATACGCCGAAAAAGAAATTGCAAAACTTGAACAGACTACTGTCCATGTTTCACTTTTGACGTTTGTTTCCGCGATTCAACGCAAAGACGATCTCTATCATTTAGACCTCATTACTCGCAAGGGTATGAAACATATTACAACCAAGAAAATCATTTTAGCGACCGGTTGCCGTGAGCGGACCTCCCGTCAGGTCTTCATTCAAGGCACCAATCCGGCAGGTGTTTTCACCGCCGGAACCGCACAATATTACATCAATATCCTTGGAAAAATGCCCACCAAAAAATGCGTCATCCTCGGAAGCGGCGATATCGGATTGATCATGGCCCGTCGCATTACCTTGGAAGGCGGCACCGTCGAAGGTGTTTACGAAATCAAACCGAGCCCTTCGGGATTAACTCGGAACATCGTTCAATGCCTCAATGATTTCAACATTCCGCTCCATCTTTCCACCACCGTCACACGGGTGTTTGGAACCGATCGCTTAGAGGCTGTAGAAGTGGCTTCGGTCGACGCAAAAATGAATCCGATCGAAGGGACGCAACGAGTTATTCCTTGCGATGCTTTGATTCTCTCCGTGGGTTTGATTCCCGAAAACGAAATCGGAGAAATGGTCCAAATAAAACTCAATCCCAAAACCAAAGGACCTTTCTGCGATCAAACCTTGATGACCTTGCAACCGAATATCTATTCCTGCGGGAACGCGCTTCACGTCAGCGATTTGGCCGATTTTGTTTCGGAAACAGGCGATTTGGCGGGCCTTTCCGCATCGTTAAATAAGAATACGATTCGAGAATTAGTTAAAGTCGGTTTTGACAACCATTTTGGCTATGTGGTTCCTTCACACATCGATGTCCAAGGACCTTTATCACCGGTCGTCTTCTATTTCCGCAGCAGTGCCGAATACGATACGATGAAGGTGAAGCTGTTTGTAAACGGCAAAATGTTCGCGCAACGTGTCTTTACCCATTTGAAACCGCCCGAGATGGAACGTTGGGCGTTGGATTTGAAAACCAGCGGAGCCATCCACTCCGTAGAATTCAGGATGGAAAAATAACATGAAAGAATTCATTTGCATTGTTTGTCCAAACTCCTGCCACCTCACGATTGACGAAGTCACCCACGCGGTGACCGGCAATAAATGTGCCCGCGGGGTCACCTTCGCCCAAAACGAATTGACGCATCCGATGCGGACCTTGACCACCACCGTCCGAACATCACTTCCGGGAATCCCGGTGGTACCGGTCAAAACGTCCGGCGAAGTGCCCAAGCCGCTGATCTTCGAAATGATGAAAATCATCAATCGGGTCGTCGTGAACGACTACTTGCCCTCAGGTTCCGTCGTCATCACTAACATTCTCGATACCCACGTCGACATCATCACCACCGCAAACTTAAAAAAGGAGTAATCATTATGTCACAAACCCATTACAAAGGATTCGAGCCCGCCTGGATTACCAAAGAAGCCCCCAAGAATTCGTATCGTTCCATTTTCCGTTGGGGCGATCCCGCTTATTTTTCTTGGCCCAAAGAAAACCTCTATGGAATGCTCAAAGAAGCTTTCCATATGACCGATGAAGATTTTAAGAAATATGACGGAAGCACCGGCATGGAGGAAGTCCGCCTTGCCAATCCCTCGAAAATGAGTGAAGAACACTTAGCGGCGTTCCGAAAAATCGTCGGCGATGATTTTGTCCGTACCGATGATTATGCCCGCCTGAGCGTCGCTTATGGCAAAACCATGTACGACGTGTTACGGATCCGTCAAAACGTCATCGAGAATCTTCCCGAAGCCGTCATTTATCCGGATACCCGCGAACAGATTGAAGCCATTGTGGCTTATTGCTCGATCCATAAGATCCCCGTTTATGTCTATGGCGGAGGAAGTTCCGTCACTCGTGGCGTGGAATGTGTCAAAGGCGGCGTTTCCTTAGATATGCGTCTTCGTTTCAACAAAGTCATCGCGTTCAACGAAATCGACCAAACCATTACCGTGCAAGCAGGCATGAGCGGCCCGAAGTTGGAACAAACGCTGAATGATGCACAAAAACTTTTTGGTGCCAAACGGGCCTATACCTGTGGCCATTTCCCGCAAAGTTTTGAATACAGTTCCGTCGGCGGTTGGGTCGTCACCCGCGGCGCCGGACAAAACAGCACCTATTACGGCAAAATTGAAGACATCGTAACCGAACAAAAATACGCCACTCCGATTGGCAATATCGTGACTTCCCGTTATCCGCGCGAAGCCACCGGACCGTCCTTGAACCACATCATGATGGGTTCGGAAGGCGCCTTCGGGGTGTTGACCGATGTGACCTTGCGCGTGTTCCGTCTTACCAAAGAAAATCGCAAGATGTTCTCCTATATGTTCAAAACATGGCAGGACGGCATGGATGCGACTCGCGAAATGATGCAATGCGAAGCGGGATTCGCCAGCGTGTTCCGTCTTTCCGATGCCGAAGAAACCAATGTCATGATGCGTCTTTACGGTGTCGATGAAAGCCCGTTAGCCAAGCTCTTCGCAATCAAAGGTTATGAACCCATGAAACGCAGCCTGTTCCTTGGTTGGAGCGAAGGCGAAAAAGGATTCAGCAAAAATGTCGCAAAAAATATCCATCGGATTGCCAAGAAATATGGCGGTATGAGTCTCACCGGAATCGTCACCAAATCCTGGGAAAAAGGCCGTTTCACCGACCCGTATTTACGTGATACGATGCAAGATTTCGGCATCATCACCGATACCTTGGAATGCACCGTCATGTGGTCAAACATGGCGGAAGTCCACGATAAAGTCCGCGAATATTGCCACAGCCGTCCCGATACGATCGTGACCACGCACTTATCGCATGCCTATCCGCAAGGAGCCAACCTCTACTTTATTTTCTTTGCGAAGATGAACACGTTGGATGATTATTTGTCCTATCACCGTGGCATTCTTGATGCAATCCAAAAATCGGGAGCGACGATGAGCCACCACCACGGCATCGGCAAAATGTTCGGGCCATGGCTTGAAGGACAAATGGGACGTCTTGAATATTCCACGATCAAAACCTTGAAGCAACACTTCGATCCGGACAACATCATGAATCCGGGAGGCACCTTGGGTCTTGATTTACCCGATGACAAAAAACGTTTTCTCAAATAGAATGTAGTGAATGAGGAAACCGTTATGAAAATCGTTTTAGCTACCAACAACCCCCACAAGCTCAGCGAAATGCGCGCTTTGTTTGCCTCAACTTCGGTTGAGTTACTGAGCATGAGCGATGTGGGCATCAAAAAAGACGTGATCGAAAACGGAAAGACCTTTACCGAAAATGCCTTGATTAAAGCCGAAGCTATTGCCCAGCTGACCTCTTTACCGGTCATGGCGGACGACTCCGGGCTGGAAGTCAAAGCGCTCGGAAACTTCCCCGGGATTTATTCCGCACGGTTCATGGAAGGTCATTCCTACTTTGAAAAGAACTTAGAAATCATCCGCATGTTGCAACCTTATGAAGATCGAAGCGCCCAATTCACCTGCGTGATCGCGCTTTGTAACCTGACTCCTCGGCCGCTGGTTTTCACCGGCATCGCTCAAGGAAGCATCGACAGCGAACCTCAAGGCAGTCACGGCTTCGGTTATGATCCGATCTTCGTGAGCTCTGAACTGCATCAAAGTTTCGGGCTTGCAAGCGAGGATGATAAAAACAAAGTCAGCCACCGCTCGAAGGCAGCCTCTCAAGTCATCGATTATCTGAAACTCAAAAAATTGATATAAAAAAATCGGCTCGCGTGAGCCGATTTTCTTTTGTTGTTTTCCGTTATTTCTTAACGTTGTAGAAGGCTTTGTTTCCGGGGAAGATGGCTTGTTCGCCGAGTTCATCTTCGATGCGGATCAATTGATTGTACTTCGCGATACGGTCGGTTCTGGACATCGAACCGGTCTTGATTTGTCCGGCGTTGAGCGCAACGGCCAAGTCGGCGATGGTCGTATCTTCGGTTTCACCGCTGCGGTGGCTGACGACGGTCGTGTAACCGGCGCGCATGGCCATTTCCATGGCATCAAGCGTTTCGGTCAAGGTACCGATTTGGTTGAGTTTGATTAAGATCGAGTTGGCGATGCCCTTTTCGATGCCTTCGGCAAGGATCGAGGGGTTGGTGACGAAGATATCGTCGCCGACCAATTGAATTTTACCACCGAGACGATCGGTGAGTTTCTTCCAGCCATCCCAGTCGCGTTCGCCTAACCCATCTTCGATGGAGATGATCGGGAAACGTTTGCAAAGATCTTCGTACCAAGCGATCATTTCTTCGGTCGTTTTGGTTCCTTGGCCGGATTTCTTCAATTCATAAACTTTGGTGTCGGTGTTGTAGAATTCGCTGGCAGCTACGTCCATCGCGATGGCGATATCTTTGCCCGGGACATAGCCGGCTTTTTTGATGGCTTCGACGATGACTTCGAGCGGTTGTTCGTTGCTGGCGAGCGACGGAGCGAATCCGCCTTCATCGCCGACGGCAGTGACGGCGCCCATCGACTTAAGGACCTTCTTCAAGTTGTGGAAGGTTTCAGCACCCATACGGAGGGCTTCTTTAAGCGAAGACGCACCGATTGGCATGATCATGTATTCTTGGAAATCGACGGAGGAGTCGGCGTGTTGACCGCCGTTGAGGACGTTCATCATCGGGACCGGTAACTTTTTGGCATTGACGCCACCGATGTAACGGTAAAGCGGGACGCCGAGCAAATCGGCAGCGGCACGGGCGACGGCAAGCGAGACACCGAGGGTGGCGTTGGCGCCGAGTTTGGATTTGAATTTGGTGCCATCTAATTCAAGTAATTTATTATCGATTTCGACTTGTTGGGTGACATCCATTCCGATCAATTCGGGAGCAATGATGTCATTGACGTTGCTGACGGCTTTCAAAACGCCTTTTCCTAAGAAACGTTTCTTGTCGTCATCGCGGAGTTCAAGCGCTTCGCGTTCGCCGGTGGAAGCACCGCTGGGGACAATGGCACGGCCAAAGGCACCGGATTCGGTCACAACTTCGACTTCGACTGTGGGGTTGCCACGTGAATCGATGACTTCACGGGCATAGACATCTACGATGTAGGGCATATTCAATCCTCCTTATGGATTAATCTTTACAGGATTATCATATAACAAAACCAGAATTAATAAATCAAAAATGGGCATAAAAGAATTTATTCTTTTGGTAAAGCGCTTTTTTGGGGGGTAAAACACGTGTCATAATTTTTTTAGCACTCATTGCTTGACAGTGCCAATTTATATGCTACAATAATCTTGGCACTCGAGATAACGGAGTGCTAAAAGGAGTGAAACATTATGGTATTATTTCCTACAAAAAAAGCAGAAGTCAGTTTGCCCGAAGAACATTTCTTGGAAGATTGGTTCGATTGGCCTTTCTTAAATGAAAATCGGCCCCACCTGATGAGAACGGATATTAAAGAAAGCGACAACGACTACATCCTCGATATTGATTTGCCGGGATTCGAAAAATCCGATCTCAGCCTGAACCTCGACAACGGTTACTTGACCGTGACCGCCAAACATGAAAAAGAGACCGATGAGAAAGATAAGAAAGGTCGCTACATCCGTCACGAACGTCTCTCCGGCACGATGACCCGCAGCTACTATGTGGGCGATGTCAAAGAAGACACCATCAAAGCCGCTTACGAAAAAGGCGTTCTCACCATCACCTTCCCGAAAGAAAGACCCGAAGAAAAGAACAAGAAATACATCACCATCGAATAGGGCAAACAAAAACACGTCCAAGTGGGCGTGTTTTTTTGTTCATCGCTATTTTTTCAAAGGTTCCTTATGCAGCGCAATCGCATCTTTGAACATCTTTTCCATCAAGTCGATACTGCCCTCGATAGCAAATTGCTTGGAATATTCGAGATACTTTTGTGAGGCTTGCTTCTTCTCTTCGGGATGTTCGATCCAATAGTCGATTTTTCTGGCTAAATCTTTGGGGTCTCTGTGGTTGAACAAATGTTCAGGTCCTAAGGCAAACGAATTGGTGGCCGACGCGGGTGAATCCGAGATGACCGGGACTTGACCGCAGGTGATGGCTTCCAAGCAGCTGATGGCTTCGATTTCGGCATCGCTGGGATGCACGTAGAGATCGCAATAATTGAGAATCGGGACGAGTTCTTGCTTGGGATGGAAACCCAGGATCGGAGCGTTGGTCAATCCTTTGGCCCGAGCCTTGATTTTTTCTTCCAAGGGGCCTTCTCCGCAGAAGATGAGCTGAATATCTTTTTCGTGTTTGGAATACTTCACCGCATCGATGAGCAGGTCGTGGCGTTTTTCATGGGCAAAACGGCCGACGAACAAAATCAAAAACTTGTCTTCAAGTCCCTCGGGTTTCGGAGTAGGAATGTGTTTAAACATCGGATCGACGCCATTGCTGATGACGTATTTCTTGACGCGGAAATTCTGTTTGGAAATGATGACTGAGATGGTCCGGCTCGGGCAATGGATCGCATCCACTTTCTTATAGAGCACGTGACGAAGGTATTTGTAGACCAAATTGTTGGCCCAACGTGCGTTTTTAAGACCGACGTGGGCAGTCACGTTTTCAGCTTGGGTATGGAATCCGGCGGTGACCGGAAGATGGCGTTCTTTGCAGATTTTAATGGCGGTTTGACCTAATGAGAACGGGAGCATGATGTGGACGATGTCCGCACCCTCGATGGCTTTGAGAATCGTGGGCTTGTTGGCTTTGGCTAACGAGACACCGTTCTTGGCCACATATTTATTGAAGACCCCAAAATTGTAGGTACCGACTTGATAGTACCCTGCTTCTTTAATGGGACTGGGTGAGACCACGCGGACTTCATGACCACGGGCTTTTAAATTATCGATGAGCCGTTTGGAGGTAATGGTCGTCCCATTATTTTCCTCGCCAAGGACATCGCAGATGATGGTAATAATCATATCAAAAACCTCTTTGCCCGACTAAAGTCGAGCCCAGTCCAATATAACCATTAACCAACACTTTGTCAATTTTTGTCGGTTTTCGTTTCAAAAATGTTTAGAACAAAAATAAAGCCTGTTATTTTACGGGCATCCCGCAACGGCCACGAAGTCCGCCTTCATGTTCGGCTTCTTTATCGAGGACACGGTACAGCCGATAACCTCCGGCCAAGTGGGCACAATCGAAGCCATGGGCGGTTAAAATACGGCAGGCCAAATAGCTGCGGAAGCCGCTTTGGCAGTTCACGTAGATTTTCTTGTTTTTATCCAGTTCCGAGAGATGGTCGCGAAGTTCATCAACAGGAATATTGATAGCGGTCTCTAAATGGCCACGTTTGTATTCGGCGGGCGTCCGGACATCGAGGAACGTCACGCTTCCGTCGATGGGAAGTTGGCAGATATTCTCGATATAGAATTGTTTGATGGTGCCATTGATGACGTTCTCCGCCATATAGCCTGTCATATTGACCGGATCTTTGGCTGTGGAGAATGGAGGCGCATAAGCCAGTTCAAGGTCAACCAAGTCATGGACCGTTAAACCGGAGCGGATGGCCGTTGATAAGACATCGATGCGTTTATCGACGCCGGCAAAACCGACGATTTGGGCGCCATACATTTTGCCGTCTTTCGGGTTAAAAACCAGTTTAATGGTCATATTCGTGCCACCGGGATAATAACCCGCTTGGTTGGCATCGAAATTGTAGATTTTTTCGTAAGGTAAACCTAATTTGGAAACTGCGCCTTCGTTGAGACCGGTGGTCGCCACCACCATATCGAATAAACGTAAGATGGCGGTTCCTTGGGTGCCTTTGTAGGTGGAAGGAATGCCGGCGATGTTATCCGCGGCGATACGGCCTTGTTTATTGGCAGGTCCGGCTAAAGGAATGTAGCCGTCTTGTTGGGTCATGAAGTTTTTCACGGTAACGGCATCACCGACCGCGTAAATATTCGGGTCGCTGGTGAGCATGTGTTCGTCCACCGCAATCGCCCCGCGTTGACCTAAAGCCAAACCGGTGGAAGCGACAAATTTGGTATCGGGACGGACGCCGACGGAAAGCAAAACCATGTCAAATTCATAGAAGATATCGGAAATTTTGACTTTGACTTTTTTGCCTTGGGTTTGGAATGATTGAACGCCTTGGTTCAATAACAGACTTATGTCTTTGGAACGAAGGTATTGGTGGACTTCAGCGGCCATGTCGAAGTCAAGCGGCATGATGACGTGGTCCATGAGTTCGGCTACGGTCACTTGTAGACCGGCATGGGATAAGTTCTCAGCCATTTCCACGCCGATATAGCCCCCACCGACGATAAGCACAGTCTTGGGTTTTTCACGTTCGATGAATTTACGGATTTTGATGGTATCGGGAACCGTTCTTAACGTAAAAACTAACGGGGAAGGTAAACCTTCAAATGGAGGAACAACCGGTTCGGCACCGGGCGAAAGGATGAGTTTATCGTAGGTATCGACAAAAGTCTTGCCACTGATCCGGTTTACGACAGTGACTTCCTTTTTGGCTTTATCAATCGACAAAACTTCGTGATTGACGCGGGCGTCGATGTTGAAGCGTTGTTTGAAGTCTTCTGGGGTTTGTAACAGTAATTCTTCTTGGTCGGTTATTTCTCCGCCGACGTAATAAGGAAGTCCACAGTTGGCATAACTGATATGCGGGCCTTTTTCATACATGACGATGGTGGCATCTTCTTTTAAGCGACGTAACCGAGCAGCGGCACTGGCTCCTCCGGCAACGCCTCCGACGATAATGATTTTCATAGTGTTGTACCTCTTCATTCCCAATTATCACTTTTTAGCCCAAGTTTGACAACTTGGACGCATAAAAAAAGCCAACTCCACGAGGGAATTGGCTTGAGAGTCCATTATTCTTTTTGGGCGACCGGTTTAGCGGTTTTGTTTTTAGGTTCGTGCAACAAGAAGAAATGGAACACGATGAACATCACGATCAATAAGGCAAGCGAGCCGATGATCCACCACCAGCCGTTGAAGATGACGCCGGTAATCAAAAACAGCGGGAACCCGAACATGATGGCGGTCGAGGAACCGGTGACGATTTCGGTGGCCGCCGGAGTTTTGAATTCCGGATCGATTTCGCGGAGCAAGGCGATACCGGTCGAGGCGGTTCCGGTCATCGTGCCGTAGAACACCAGGAACGCTTCTTGCTCGTAGCCTTTGTAAACGCGTTTGGCAACGTAGGAGTCGTACCACATCGTCACCACAGCGCCTAAGACGCAAATGATAATGAGTGAAATGATTGAACCCCAGTTAGAAATGGCTTGGACGTCGATGGCCATGATGGACGCGATGATCATGAAGTCAAAGGCCACGCCGGAAACACGGTTGAGCATGTAATTGTTCGTATAGGTACGGTTCATCAGTTTTCTCTTTTTGAGCCGTTTGATGATAAATTTGACAAGATTAGCCATAGCGATAGAGAAGATGAAGTTGAAGCCCCAGAGCAGCGGTTTGACGCTATTGATGAGGAAGTTAACACCACTGTTATCGATGGCAAGCGTCAATGCTGTCAAAATCACCCAAGTAAGAAGATAGGTCACACCGACCAAGGCGACTTGGATGGTGAGTTTATCCACGGATTCGACTAAAGGAATCTCGTTGGTAGCTTCGACATAACCGCCTTCTTGCGATTCACTCATGCCTTCATTGTTTTTCCGTTTGAGTTTTCCTTTTTTGGCCATCACGTTGAGGTAGATGACGCCGCCGACGCTGGCGCTGACAAAGCCCATCGTGGCAATCATCAATCCATAGGATTGCCCGCCTTCAAATCCGGCAGTTTGGAAAATCGTGCCGATATTGAACGCTTGTCCAGGTCCTTGACCATACCCCATCGGTAAGAGGACTCCAGCGTAAGGCGCAACTTTGGTGAAGACGAACGAAAGACCAATGGTAATGACAAGGCCTAAGATACCTTGGAGCACGTAGTTACAAACGATGAAGAGACCGCTTTTGATCGGACGTCCGATGGCTTTACCGGTTTCCTTATTTTTTTCCACTTCTTTTAAGCCGATGGCAATGAAACCGAGGGCTAAGGCATGGTACGTGATAACACCTAAGAAGTCATTCGTCAAAATGGCAATTTCGGGAATGTTGGTCCAATCGGCAATGCCCATGAGCAAGTACTTGATGCCTAACCCGAGGAAGCCACCGATGATGGCGGTCGGCATCAGACTGTTGCGGATGAATTTGACCTTTCGACGGATGGCGTTGGACACCAACAAGATGGCACAAACGATGGCAATCTGTACGATGTTCGCCCAGTAAACGTTATAGTCCCAAATATTGACAAGGCTCGTCCACGCTGAAATAGTCATATGTTTTTTCTCCTTTTTGGATTGTATAGCGATTTTGGTAGAGCTGCAGAGTCACCAAGTATTGATAGGCGCTGACGCATTTATTGAACTTCACAAAAATAGTGAGTTGGTCGTGGAGATAGACGATGATTTTATTCTTCTGCTGCATGGCAAAACCCATGATGTCATTGTAGGTGAAGTTTTGGATTTCTTCGTTGCGGGTGACCGTGACGCCTAAGGGGGTTACCGAGAAGGTTTGCTTGCCCTTACGGGTGCGTTTGCGGGCATTTCGATAGGTAATGAAGATTTTAGCAGAATCCTTCAAAACCGTGTCGGGGTTGTGTTTTAAGAAATGTGTCCAATCGTTGAGCGTCGTGCGGTTGAGTTCGATCATCGTTTGTTGGCCTAATTCACTTTGGAGGTAACCTTTTGTGTCATAGGTGCCGATGAAACCGCAATGGGAACAAAGCAGTTTGTCATCGTGGGAAGACATGCCAAAGGGTTGATGGCAGTGCGGGCAAACGAACACTAAACGTTGGAGCCCTTCGGCCCGTTTCTTTCCTTTGTATTCAAGCTTAGGGTCTTTTTCATACGCGTTGACATAAAGCTCTTCCTTAACCAAGTCGTTAAGATCTTCAGCCGAAACATCCTTGTATTCTTCCGGTTGCATGATGCGTTTGATGGAACCCGTGGCATAGCCATGTTTACGGTGAACCGACCAACGCGGATCGTTGAAATTCAAGCCGTGGTTGGTGTAAAAAATAACGGGCCGGTTGACCAATTTGACTAATTTTCCGATGGCGGGCGGAATCGTGGCCGTCTCTCCGGTCATTGTGACATTGCCTTCGACGAAAATGGCAACGCTGCCGCCTTGGTTGATGATGCGTTTGATGGTCGTGATCACGGCGATATCCGGCATCGATTTGGTTTTGCCGATCGGGGCAAAGAAATATTTCAAAAGCGCACTGGTAAAGCCTTGGTTGAGGATTTGATCCGAAGCGACGTAGTAAATCGGGAAATTAAAGACGGTGCCCAAGAGAATCGGGTCTAGATTGACCGTATGGTTGACCAAAATCAAAAAGGGGCCCTTCTTCCGTAGACGGTTCAATTTGCCATGAAAGCGATACATATGCCTAAAAATAGGACCGAAGAAAGTCCTTAAGATGCCATTAAAGAAGCGATGGCGAAACCTCACGATGGGTTTCTTTTTGTTTCTTTCAAACATTGAGGATAAAACCTTTCATCTATATGAACGCACGGAAGCGATGTTTTTATGTATTTATTTTAAACTAAAGAAAAACAAAAAGAACGGTATTTTTTTCATTGACTGGAGTTTGGCCGATTTTCTTCAATGAAATTCGAAATTGTGGTGAGCGAATGAATGGGCAGAAAAAGCGCTTATTGTTCGGTGTTTTCGTGTTTGCGGTGATGTTCGGCGGTCTTCTTTTCCAGCCAACGGCCGGCAAAAAATAATGAGACAATGACTAAGATAAAACTGACCGCTGCACTGAACATAATGCATAGGGTCGGAACCAAACCGATATTGGTGATGGCCAATTGCCATGTCGATAAGCTCAAAACGGATGAGCTGACGAAGCAAATGCCGGCAACCCCCACCGTTCTCATAATGAGGGCAATAATCCAGAAGGAAGAGAACTTATTCTTGCTTGCGCCCGCCAAGAAGCAGACCAAGCTGTCGGGGAAGTACGGAAGAAGTAACGCTAATCCGATGATGGTCGGAGATCCGGTGACCTTCACGGCTTTTTCGTAATCTTTTTCGCCGATCACCCATTTAAAAGGTTTGACACCGATGCGACGGCCGATCCAATATTGGGCCAGCGACGCCATAAAAATGCAGACGGTTGAAAGGATAAACGCTTTCCATGTGGGAGAAAACAGAAGAACCGACAATTGGATGAAGGAACTTCCGATACCACCGACAAAGAATAATAAACTGGTAATGGCGACAAACAAAATCGAGAACACGATCCATGACCATGAACCGAGTCCGGCAATAAATTCCTTAAAGGGATCCATGAAACCGAAGACCGAATCACCCACGAATAAAAACCCGATGGCCCAGCTGAGGATCGTGGTGATTATTGTCAAGATGACTAATACTTTTTTATGCGATTTGCCGACGGTTTCTGCGGGTGCGGCGATACTTTCTTCCATGTTTTCCTCTTTCATTCGAACACGAAGACGTTTTGGGGCAATCCCTAACGAATCATATTATGATTATAGCATTGCAACGGACCGGCTTGGAATGAAATATCCGAACTTTCCATAAATAAATGGCATTCCATCCACTGAGAAAAATAAAAGATGCCTTTTGGCACCTTTTTGCTAGAGGTATTTGGCCATTAAAGCGCGAGCGGCGCGAATGCCGTCCACCGCCGAAGTCGTGATGCCACCGGCATATCCCGAACCTTCTCCGCAAGGATAGATGCCCTGGAAACCAATCGCTTGGAAATCCAGTTCGCGGGTCAGGCGAATGGGGCAGGAAGAACGCGATTCAATCGCATATAAAAGCGTATCCGGATCATCAAAGCCTTTGAGTTTTCGGCCTAACATCGGTAACGCTTCTTTGAGTGATGACGTGACAAAGGGCGGAAGACACGCATGGACTTCTCCGGGCGTCACCGCCATGGCGCATGTACTCTCACGGACAAGACGGGTCGTGGGGCGATTCGCCATAAAGTCACCGACGGTTTGGACCACAGGACCGTAACCTTTGGAAAGTTGATAAGTTTTTTGTTCATAGGTGCGTTGGAGATCAAAGCCTGCCAACGGATGGGTACTCGGGAAATCGGACGTTTCTACGTTCACCAAAAGGCCGCTGTTGGCAAATTTTCCCGAGCGCGAGAAATAGGACATGCCATTGGTGACAACCCCTCCGACATCGCTGGTCGCGGCGACGACTTCGCCTCCGGGACACATACAGAACGTATAGACCCCTCGACCATTGGGAAGATGGACCGCAAGTTTATAATCCGCGCTTCGTAAAGCGGGATGATGGGCGGAAGGACCGTATTGGGCTTCATTGATTTTGCTTTGCAAATGCTCAATCCGAACTCCCATCGAAAAGGGTTTTTGTTCGATGGTCAGCTGACGTTTCAATAACATTTCAAAGGTATCTCGGGCACAGTGGCCGAGAGCCAAAATGACGTCTTGGCAAGGAATGACGCGTTGTTCACCGTGATGGTCCACTACCACGCCTTTAAGGGTTTGATCTTTGAGATGGAAATCAACCAGCTTAGTTTCAAAAAAGACCTCACCGCCGAGAGCAAGGATGTGTTCCCGGATGTTCTTGACGATGTCTTTGAGGTTATCGGTGCCAAGGTGCGGTTTGTTGTTATATTTGATTTCTTCGGGGGCTCCGTGGGCGACGAATTCGTTGATTAAAACAGGAATGATTTCGTTACCGGTTCCGGTCGTTAACTTGCCATCGCTGTAGGTGCCAGCGCCACCTTCGCCGTATTGAATGTTGCTTTCGGGATTCAGTTCGCCGGTTTGATAAAAGCGGGTTAAAGCTTCTTCGCGTTTTTCGATGGATTGTCCCCGTTCGATTAAAATCGGTTTGGTTCCCATCTTGGCCAAAGCATAGGCGGCGAACAGTCCGGCAGGACCCGCTCCGACGACAACGGGGCGAGGGATATGGAGGTGGCCGGATGGCAGCATTTTGGTTAAGAAATCATCTTCAATGAATTGCACATTGGGAAGCGAAGAAAAACGTTTTTCATCAAAGGTGGTTTTTACGAAAAAATGGCACAAAAAGAAAATGTCTTTTTTATCGCGGGCGTCGATGGATTTCTTCGCCAAATGGATAAAAGTGACGTCCTTTTCGGTAATATGTAATTTTTTGAAAACACGGGTTTTGGCCGCTTCAAGCGGTTCGTCCAAATCCTGGCGGATATTGAGTACTTGTATCATTCGGAAACCCCTCTGAGGATCGACTGGGCAATCAAGACACCCGAGGCAAAGGCAAAATGGAGGTTATAACCCCCACATAAGCCATCGACATCGAGCACTTCGCCACCGAAATATAAACCCTGTGCAACGCGCGACTCCAAGGTTTCGGGGTGGACTTGGTCGAGACGGACACCACCGCACACCACTTGGTTGTTGGTTGCGACATATGTTAAATCAACGGCAAAACGGAGATGTTTCAACAAATGTGCGATTTCACCGAGGGTTTCGGGATGAATTTGTTGCAGATTAAGACGCGTTGCCAAATACCATCCGATCATTTTGGCAAACATGCCGACAAAGAAAGCGACGCCGTCTCTTTGCGGGAAATGGGCATGGCGGTTTTTCAGTTGAACCAAGAGGTCATCTTCACTGACATCCGGGAATAGATCCAATTCGACGTTGGCATAACCGACGTTACCGGTGGCCATCTTGCGGGCAAGGAAAGAAGAAAGTTCGAAAATGGCAATGCCGCTTAAGGCATCGTCTTTAAATTGAATCTCACCTGAGGTTTGATAGTAACGGACACCGTCAATTTCGATGGCGGCCCCACATGATATCCTTAAGCCGGTCAAAGAACGAATATTTTCTTGAACTCCGATGGGAGCTAACGAAGGATATAAAGGGGTCAAGACATGTTGGAGCCCTTGGCCCATTTTGGGAAGGTTGATGGTCGAGCGTTTCAAATAATAACCCGCGGAAGAACCGGTGGCGATGACGACGCGGTCAAAAGGTTCGGTCCCGTTGATTAACCATTGCCCGTTTTTTCCTTTGGTGAGCGAGAAAACTTCGTAATTGGTGGTTTCGACGACCCCGAGTTCGCGGTTAGCCAAACGGAGCGCATCGAGAAATGAATTAGCGGAATTGCTGAAAGGATAAATGCGGCCTTCTTCATCCACAAAGGTATCGACCCCGAGTTCGGATGCTAGGTTTCTTAATGAGGAAGAGTCAAAAGCCAAGGCGGGAGCAACGAATTCGGGATGGTTATAAGCGTTCGGATTGACGTGCGTATTTGAAAGATTGCCATGAGAATTCCCGCTCATCAAAATTTTCTTTCCGACGGTGGGATTCTTTTCGAAAACCGTGACGTTCAAAGAAGGACGTTGCTTTTTTAATTGGTAAGCGGCCACAAGCCCGCAAGCTCCGCCGCCGATAATGGCAATGTTCATGGGCAATCCTTTCTGACAAAATTTAATCTCGATACTATCATATAGTAAAATGCGCTTTTTTGCTCGAATAATTCGTATGCATCGCCACGATGTCAGAAAATGTAATACAATAAAACTAATCATTTTTGACGTTTATAGTGTTGAAGTCCAAGAAAGGGATGAACGAATGAAAACACGAGGCCGTTGGCTGCTTTTAGGAACCGCAGTCCTTTGCCTATCCTCCTGCGGGGGAGAAACTCTCGATTACTACACGGATGATTCTGTTCTGACGCTTTCGTTACCGGAATCGAGCCTACGTATCATGCAGGTAACCGACTTGCATTTGACCTATGGCATCGATTACCACGACCGAATGACGCTTCGCCTGATTGAAGATATGGCCGAATACACCGATCCCGATTTGATCGTCATCACCGGTGATATCGCGATGTCCCCGATGGGACCGTCGCTTTTCAAGACGCTCTATAACCGCATGGAACGTTTACAAATTCCATGGACTTTTGTTTTCGGCAATCACGAAACCGATTTTAAGGATTACACCCGTTATCTCGCTCAAATCCAAGATCCGGAATACTTGATTTTTAAAGCAGGACCCGAGATTACCACAGGAAGTTATGGCAACTTCATCATTCAAACCGAAGTCTCCGGAACTCCGTTTATGAATCTTTATATGATGGATTCGAGAACCGAGAATGACAATACATTATCCGGTTACGACTACATGACCCTTGATCAAGTTGCTTGGTATCGGACCCACGCCGCACAAGATCAAATCGATGGTCTTGAATCCTTGGCCTTTATGCATATGCCCATCGTTCAATACGAAGATTACGCCACTTCTACACTCATTGATGGTGTGATGGAAGAAGGCGTCATTTGTTACCAAGGCGTCGATACCGGGTTCTTTGATGCGATGGTCGATGAAGGCATGACCAAAGGCTTATTCGTGGGTCATGACCACAATAACAACTTCAGTTTTATGAAAGATGGCATTCTGTTGGCGTATGGCCAAAGCACCGGATATAACGGTTATGGCATTTTGGAACGAGGCGCTCGCATCATCGATGTCGATGCCGGCCATGTGCTCTCATCTTATCTCCTCGTAGAAAGTGAGCTGTAAGTATGAAAAAGAGCGATAAAATTTTCGTTGTCTTTGGTTTATTTTTCTGGGCAATCATCGGCTTTTTCTTCACCGGGTTCTATTACTTCTTTGCTTTACCCGTTGCTGGGTTAGTATGGTTCTTCATGGGAGGTAAACAACATGTTTGAGTTAGGAATTGCCACCATGATTTATGCGTTCTGGATTGCCTTCATCGGCGGACCGGTTACGTTATTTGGTTTCCGTCTATATTACGTGCTTTCAAAGAAAATTAAAGGAATCGCAGCTGCGCAGATCTTGGCCCTACCGCTTTCGCTGGGGCTCTTCTACCACTTAAAAACACCGTGCCTGTTTAAAACCATATACAAAATAGTCAGCGGCTTCTTCTTCGCCGCGATTGTAGTCGCCAGTTTCTTTATGTTCTACATGCTAAAATAAAAGCCGGATTATCCGGCTTTTTTCTCGATTTTATCAATGATTTTTTTGTAACCGCCGTTACCGTAACGGATGCACCTTGAAACCCGGCTTAGCGTCGCTGACGAGATGCCGGTTTTTTTGATGACTTCATCATAGGTCATGCCCTTCAAAAGCAGCTTTGCGGCTTCGAGGCGTTGACTCATTTCTTCAATCTCTTTGATGGTACAGACGTCATCCAAAAAATCTCTGGCCTCATCGACCGAATCAATATGCGTTAAGGCTTCGAAGAGTTTCTCGTTAGAGGGTTTAAATGCTTTCATGGAATCACCCATTTAATAGTATCGTTTGTTCACCTTAATGTAAATCGTGATTTACTCGACAAGATTTTTTTCAAATGCTATCGGAATGGAGGTTTGAAACATTTCGCTGGCTGGGCCTTGGCTCTCGATTTTTCCATCTTTCAGTAATAAAACATCATCGCTGACCGATCGGGCAAAGTCTAAATCGTGGGTGACCACAATCAGCGTCTTGCCTCGGCTCTTCAAGTCCTTAAACAAACGCGTGACTTCGCCTCGTAAAGCCGGATCTAAAGCACTGGTGGGCTCATCGAACGCGAGAATCTCAGGATTTAAAGCCAAAGCACGGGCAATCGCAACGCGTTGTTGTTGGCCTCCGGACAGTTCGCACGGATAAGCATCTTTTTTTGCCGACATATCCACCCATTCGAGAAGACGTTCGGCTTCGGTTCGTGCACGGTCATCGTTGAGCACCGTTTTCTGTTTAAAAATGATCTTCTTTTGAGAAGCAAGAAGGGGCGCTAACGCGACATTTTCGAGAACGGTCAAATGCGGAAATAGATGGAAACTTTGAAAAACAAGACCGATTCGCGAGAATATGTTATCTTCTTGCGAGACTTGTATGAGATTTTTACCCTCGAGGGTCACTGTTCCTTGATCGGGGGATGATAAACCAACTAAGCACCGCAAAAGCGTCGTTTTTCCACTACCGCTGGCGCCAAGGACAGTGAGTATTTTTCCTTTTTCAAGGTTGAACGAAAGGTTTTGAATACCTTCTTTTTCCCCATATTTTTTTGAAAGATTCTTTATTTCTAAATAAGCCATTAAATGCTCCTGTAATAGCGATAATGCGCTTCAAATTTTGAGAATAGAAGCGTCAATAAACCGCTGAAGATAAGATAGAATGCACCGGTGAAAAATAACGGCCAAAGAACGCCATTGATTGAAACGGTTTCCTTAGCCACCATGATGATTTCTCCCACGGCGATGATGTTGGCCAAAGCGGTGTCTTTAATCAACGTGATGATCTCATTGCTCATGGCCGGAATAATGCGTTTGACAACTTGCGGAAAAATGATGGTGGTAAAGGTTTGTTTTCGATTTAAACCTAAGACCTGTGCAGCTTCGTACTGGCCTTGAGGAATACTTTCAATTCCACCACGATAGATTTCGCCGAAGTAACAAGCGTAATTGATGGCAAATGCAAGGATGACTGCAGCCAGCCGGGATTGAAACGAGAACGTCGGCCCGAAAAGCAACCCTGGGCCATAGAAAACTAGGATAACTTGTAACATCAAAGGAGTCCCGCGGATCACCCAGATAAACCCTCTGAATAACAAACGGATCCATTTCTTTCGGCTCATGGCACCAAAGGCAAAAATAAAACCTAAAGGAAGAGCAAAAAGGAGCGTGAAGAAGAAAATGATCAAAGAGTTCCCGAATCCTGTTAAGAGAGCTTCGGTGACCTCCCAAAAAGAAACAGCGAGCATCATATTATGATTGTTTTTCGACGACGGATTGTCCGGCCGATCCTGATTCAACCACGATAGTCGCTTGACTCATATCATCCGTGGTTTGGTATTTTTCGGCATCACTTTGACGGATGATAGCGACTTGTTTATTGGCCAAATAAGGAATGGTAATGGACATGCTTTGTTGGCGTTCTTCGGTGATCGTCATTCCGTTCCAGATGAGGTCGATATTTTTGTTGGCGAGTTCGATTTCTTTCGTGTCCCAATTGATTTCTTGGAAAACAACTTGTAGATTCAATGCCGCACCCACCGCTTTCGCTAAATCGATATCAAAACCGACAAACTCTCCGTCTTGTTCAAAGGCAATGGGAGCAAACACGGTGTAACCGATGACAAGGGTTCCTTTATTAGTTATATAGTCCCAATCCGATGTCCCAGAAAGGGTTTCAAGATCGACCGTATAAGCGTCATCGATGATCACATCGTCGTTGAGCCCATAACGATCGGCGATTTGAGTGACGGTTCCGTCTTGCATCAGTTGGACAAGTTTTTGGCTGATTTTTGCAGCGGTGTATTGAGCGTCTTTCCGAGCGGCAATCCCATATTGTTCTTGGGAAAGCACAAGATTGGGAATCACCATGAGCGAATTCCCATAGTTTGAATCCATCGACATATAATAATTGGCCATAATCGAATCCATAATGCCGACATCACTTGTTCCTGCGGTTAATTCGGTCAAAATATCGACCATCGAATCAACTTTCACAAGTGATCTTCCAAAATTCAGATTTTGAGAGCAACCCACCAACGTAATGGCCGCCATCAATCCAAGCGATTTAATACTTTTCGTTTTCATAAAATTTCCTCCGAAATACAAACATCATACTTTATTACGCTAAATTGGTAAAGTGTTATTTTGATAATTTCGTGAAACTTTTATGGTTTTTAGTAGAAAATATAAAAAAACGCCGATTGAATCGGCGTTAATTTTAAATGGCGGAGTAAGAGGGAATTGAACCCTCGCGCCAGTTGCCCGACCTACGTCCTTAGCAGGGACGCCCCTTCACCGCTTGGGTATTACTCCGTAGCGCATTTAATATTACCATAGGAAAGTATGGCTTTCAAGGAATTAAAAAATGAAAAAGACGTCCCTTTTTTGAGACGTCTTTGTGATTAATAAGCTTTGGCAAATAAAACGACTTTATGAGCCTTTTTGCCACACACCGGACAAGTCTCGTCAAACGGGGTTTGGTTGAAGGGCATGCAGCGGGCGGTCGCGGTTGTCAAATCCTTAATATGGTTTTCGCATTCGACATCGCCGCACCACATCATTTTGGCATAACCGCCTTTGTGGTCAACGACTTCTTTGAGTTCATCCAAAGTCTTGACTTCGGTAATGTGTCCGTTCAAGTGGGCTAAAGCATGTTCATACATTTCTTGATGCATGGCTTTCATCATCGGTTCGATTTGCGAAGGTAATTCTTCAATGGCAATCGTGTGTTTGATACCATCATTGCGTTTAGCTAAAACAGCCACGTTCTTTTCCAAATCTCGAGGACCGATTTCGATTCGGAGGGGGACACCCTTCATTTCGTATTCGGCGAACTTCCAACCGGGCGTGCGATCGCTGTCATCGAGTTTGACGCGGTATCCTTTGGCGGAAAGCGCAGTTTCGATTTCGCGGGCTTTGGCTAACACGCCTTCTTTTTGTTGTTGGACAGGGATGATGACGATTTGAATCGGAGCGACATAGGGCGGGAGAACAAGACCGTTATCATCGCCATGGACCATGATGATGGAGCCGATCAAGCGGGTCGAGACGCCCCAGCTGGTTTGATGGACATAGCGAAGAACATTGTCTTTATCTTGGAACTTCATGCCAAAAGCTTCAGCAAATCCCGTTCCGAAATAGTGAGAGGTACCGCTTTGAAGTGCTTTTCCATCGTGCATCAAAGCTTCGATACTGTAGGTTTCTTTGGCGCCGGCAAACTTTTCTTTTTCGGTTTTACGTCCAGTCATGAACGGAACCGCAAGGAGTTCCTTGCCCAGGCCATCGTAAATGTCTAGCATTTTGAGCGTTTCGTGACGGGCTTCTTCTTCCGTGGCGTGGACAGTATGTCCTTCTTGCCACAAGAATTCAGATCCTCTTAAGAACGGGCGGGTAGTTTTTTCCCACCGCACGACCGAGCACCATTGATTGTATTTCTTCGGTAAATCACGATAGCTGGAAATAATCTTCGCATAGTGTTCGCAGAACAAGACTTCGGAGGTCGGACGGATGATGAGCCGATCATCCAATTGGTTCTTGCCGCCGATAGTCGCAATCAGGGTTTCCGGAGCAAATCCTTCGACGTGTTCCTTTTCCTTATTAAATAAAGATTCGGGAATGACGAGCGGCATATAGACGTTTTCATGTCCGGTTTTTTTGAATTTGTCATCCAGATATTTTTGGATTTGCTCCCAAATGGCATAACCATAGGGACGATAAATAATGAAACCTTTGACGGATGAATAATCCATCAACTCGGCTTTGCGGCACACATCGGTGTACCATTGGGCAAAGTCGGCATCACGGCTGGTAATGGCATCGTTTTTGATTGCGTTGTTGTTCATGGTGTTTCCTCTTTTAGGCACGGTTGGCCACATTGAATGATTTAATCTTCGGAATCTTCTTACGATCGAACGGAAGGACCATTTCGTCCGACTCGCTGATGACGTTGCTGGAGAGCATGTTGATGCCGGATTTGGTCATCAGTTCAATGCTGTTCCAATTGTCAAGGTCCGTTGCGATGATCGGCTTTTTATAGCGAACGAGTTTTTCGCAAAGGGTATAAAGGAATTGTCGGCGGCGGTTATTACGGTCAATGTCTTTGGTCATCCTGCCGTCGACGATGAAATAATCAAACGTCGAGTAGATTTCCGAGGACAATAATAAATCTTTATTATTTAAAGTCAATGCCAATTCATAGCCATTCTCTTTTAATTTTAAAAGTTCGGGGATGATTTGGGAGTTCTCGACAGTGAAGGTATGGATATCCTGCTCATCGAACGTTAGAACTAAGTTGGCCTCTTTAACTCTTGGAATGACGTTGAGGACTTCAGGGATAAACACGCGTTCCGCCATAAACATATTGAAGAAGAGTTTTAGGTGTTCGCCATCTCTTTGGGATATGAAACTGGGAACGATGTTGCTGGCAATCGCCGCGAACAAATCCTTGTCTTGGTTAAATTTGGATGTCCGCGCGTAGGTTTTTGCTTCGTTAACATTGGTGAATACAGAACTTTTCGCTTTGACGTAAGAGAAATAACCAAACGTCGAAATGTTACGAACATCGAGCACCGGACGATACATGTATTCAAAACGGTTCTCGGCGATCATCAAATCGATTTCTTCGTTGAAGGAGTCTGTTTTGAATTCTGTCAAACTGACTGTTTTATCGTACAGCGAGACACGGACTGACCGGTTTTGCGAAACCAGGGACATAATGCGTGCTGTTTTATAAAGTTTTTGGAAATCGCCCGGGAAATACTTGTTTTCGCAAATACCGACGACAAAGCCGAAGTCTTCGCGAATGGCGTTAATATCCAGGTATCGGGAAATCGAACGGGCAATCGAGTGCGCCAATTGCATGCAAGCATTGCTGGAAGAGGCTTTGGTATCCACAATGGCAAACTCGTTATCGGTGACTTCCACCAAGTAGCGGGTCGGACTCAAGAATGGGAAGATGCGGCCTTTAAGTTGAGACATGAAGATGTTCGAAATTTCTTTGGTCGGAGTACCTTTTCGCTTCACAGGGAAGAAGCGAAGAACATAGGTTGCGCCTTTTTGTTTGTTGCGAGTATCGGTCAGAATGGTTTGAATTTGTTCTTCGGTAGCCACAAGGGAATTGCCTTTGCGAGCCCTACGGCTTTTGGGCAAGCTATAACGCAGGATATAACTTTCCAAGTGGATGATTTGTTGGCGGGTATCGGCTTTTTTCAACTCTAATAAGGAGAAGTAACTCTTCTTGTCGCGGTTAATTTTCACGTCCGCTTCAAGATAATGAGGGACATCGCTGGTATCTTTCAGAATCGCTTTGATCCAGTCTTCCACTTTTTTGCGGTCAGATTCGACAAACTTCTGGTAAAAATCTTCAACCGATTTAAGTTCTTGCTTTCGAAGGTCCGATTGGTTAAAGTGCCGAACCTCGTTTTTATTCATATCAATGATATAGACGCGAATGCTGTTGCTCTGGTTGCGGATGAGCATCAAATTCCGGCTATCTCGGGTATTAGCAACAGCAAAAGCCCCCAATAAAACAAGGAGGATGATGATTAAAGCAACGATGAAGACGATGATCAAATCGCCTGTGTTATCTGGGACTGGTAAGAAATAAGGAGCCATGCGTTTCACCCTAATAGGTATTATATACTTTGGGTCGGTTTTAAACAACGAAATTTACTCGGCGACATTCCTAAAATAATCTTCTTTGAAGATTAAATGTTTCGCCATTTACCGGTTTCAGCTTTCGTTTAGCTTTTTTCCGCTTTGGGCGTTTTCCATCTAGAAATCGGCTTAGTTTATGCTATAATTACTCTCGCTGGAGAAATACCCAAGCGGCTGAAGGGGTCAGTTTCGAAAACTGATAGAGGATGCAAGTCCTGCAAGGGTTCAAATCCCTTTTTCTCCGCCAGAATGATTTCAAACCCGGGTCTACCGGGTTTTCTTTTTTGAAATATTGCGACCAAATCTAAAAAATCTATACAAAAATAGACACTGTATAAATTTTGTCTTGCTGCCCCCTCAAAAATCACTTTAGGTAATATATAATGATTGGGCGCTCCTAGAGTAGAGTGCATAGAGGTATGTTATGAATTGGCTACAAGAGGTCTGGGACGGTTTAATCGGAAACGCGACGGCAGTTGAATTATTGTTTATTTTTATTGCAAAAATCATCGAAGTGTCTATCGGTACATTACGTTCGATCCTTATGAATAAAGGATACCGGAAACCCGCGGTCATTCTTTCTTTAGTCGAAATCTTCCTCTGGGTCTTCGTCGCAAGCCGCGTTATTACCGGGGTCGCAGATTCTCCCATCAAAGGTGTTGCCTACTGTTTGGGATTCACCACGGGCATTTTCATGGGTTCCTTGCTCGAATCCAAGATTGCTTTCGGCAAAGTGTTGATTCAAGTCATTACCTCCAGCGAAAAAGGACCGCAAATCGCCACTACTTTGCGTGCTAAAGGCTGTGGCGTCACGATTGTTGACGCCCAAGGAAAGGCTGAAGCTCGCAAGATTTTAATGATCTACACCAACCGTCGCGGAAGCGAGGCTTTAATTAAGGACATTCAACTGGCAGATGCGAACGCCATGATTGTTAATAATGAAATCGGAAGCTTAATCGGCGGACATATTTCTCCTTTGAAATCGTTGCTGAAGTAGTCGCTTTACATTCGCCTTGTGTTTTTTCCAAAGATGTTATAATTGACTTACTTAGGAGGAATCGTCTATGAATATCCTTCTTTTACTAACTCCAAAGCGTGAAGTAGCTTACATTTTCGATGATTTTTCCTTGCGTCAAGCGCTTGAAAAAATGGAATTTCATCGTTACTCCGCTATTCCGATTCTTAATCATGAAGGCGGGTACATCGGGACTCTTACCGAAGGTGACATTCTTTGGTTTTTGAAAAACAATGAACAATTGAGTCTCAAAAAGGCCCAAGAGACTCCGGTTTCTAGAATTCCGCGTCTGCGTGATAACTTTGCAGTAAAAATCACGACCAATTTTGATGATTTGGTTGCCAAATCGATCAATCAAAACTTTATTCCCGTTCTCGATGATCAGGAACTCTTTATCGGCATTGTGACGCGAAAAGATATCATTCTTCACATGCACAAACAAATGATCAAATATCCGCTATAATGAAGTTGCCTTCGGGCAACTTTTTTCTTGGAGGTTTTATGGATACTTTAACCGCAATTCTTACCAGACGAAGCGTTCGCAAATTTACCGATGAACCTATTTCCGACGAGCATTTGGATTTGCTTTTGAAAGCCGGCTTGGCAGCCCCTTCCGCTTGCAATCGTCGACCCATTCACATTTATGTCATCCGAAACAGACTAACTTTGGATATCTTAAGCCATAACAACATTAACGCCCGTATGTTGGCTCATGCGCCTTTATGTTTAGCAATCGTAGCAGATAAAACGCTTGAAACCTATTCGGATTTACGGATTGATGACGGCAGTGCGGTTATCGAAAATATTTTGATTGCTGCTAACGGCCTTGGCCTCGGGGGCTGTTGGCTAGGAACGTTACGTCAACAACGTTGGTATAAGCCCATCATCGAACAACTCAAACTATCTGAAAACATGGTTCCTATCGGACTTATCGCCATCGGGCATCCAAACGAAACGAGAGTGCCGGGAGAACGGTACGATGAAACCAAGATTCACTTTGATGACAAGTAAATATTTTATTTAACGGGTTTGATAAAGAATTTGCCGTAGACTTGCGACGAGCTGCTGACGTTGATAAAAGCTTCGGCATCCACCGCACGGACGACTTTAACCAGTCTCTTGACTTCAAAACTGGACACAACAATATAAATAATGATGCGATCTTCATTGGAGAAACCGCCTTTGGCCGGAACCACCGTACAACTGTGCGGGAAATTGGCCAAAATGATCTTCGGCAGAGTTTGCTTGGAAGTAATAATCTGCAACTCTGCTTTTTTGTTTCTCGTATTGAGCGCGTCCACCACCATCGAGGCAGTGAAAAAGTAAACAATCGTATATAAGGTAATCGTTAAGACGGTCCAACCTGAGCCTGGATTCAAAATATAGGATAAGAGTGTGAATATCGTAACAGTGACAGCATTGAAAGCAATGGAATATTTTCCAACTGATGTGGATTTATGGTAGGCAATATAATAACTGATAACATCCAAGCCGCCGGCGCTGGTCTCAAACTTAAAAGCAATCGCACTGGAAAGCCCGGTGCAGATACCCGCAAACAGTGCTCTTCCAAGATTATCCGTCAGAATTTCATCGATCGCGATTGTCGGCAAGAATTTGACAAATAACGAGACGAAAATGACGTTAAGAAAAGAGAAAATGGCGAAGCGTTTGCCCACGCCTTTATAACCCACAATAAAAATAGGAATATTCAAAACAAAATAGATGACGGATTGGAGCGTATACACCGTATCAGGACTCCAGTTGTTTCCACCGATGATTATTTTGAATAAAAGGATAATGTTTTGAGCAAGTCCGCTCACACCCCCGGTAACAAATGAAATAACCGGAGTGACCCCATCCGAAAAAAACATGGGTGCCAAGAACGCTTTGAAGCCGAAAGCATAAATAAACGCAGAAAGTATGGTAACCAGCGTTGCGATGCCATAGTCTAAAGCCAACCGCGCACCCTTGTGATCGAACATATAATCGGTATATTTCTTTTTAATTTTTTCAGTCTTAAACAAAGTGATCACCTTCTTACGAACGTATTTTAAGTAAATATGGGTATAAATACAATCATCTTTTGCTTGCGCGTGTATGGTTTTTCAGGTTAAACTTTGTACCAAGGACAAAAAGTAACTTTGTATTGAAATCACGGTTTCTAAATGATAATATTATCGTGCTATATGTATATATAGGAGGATATCTCGATGAAAAATGTTTTAGCCGGAATCGGTGCCATCTTCGTGAAAATTTGGTCTTGGATCAAGGAGACCGCCTGGATTCAGCCCTTATTGATTGTAGGCATCATCTTCGGAGTCATATTTTCGATCCCGTCCGTGACCAGCTGGATTCAAGGATTAGCCGATAGCGCGACCAGTGCCGAAACCTACTACAAAAAGTTTGATAAGTCGCTGAAATACGATGAAGACAGCGAAGTTCAAAAGATTGTCAACGCCATGGTCAATGACGAAGACACCTACGGAGACAAGTTCTTCCTGATGATCGTTCAAGAAGGATGCTCTGGATGCGAAGAAATGCAACCGGCGGTTAAACTTCTCAAAGAAAAAACCAGCCGTTTCTACGATACCGAAGAATTTGGTGATTTTAAATTCTATACGGTCTTTACGGATCAAGAATTGAACGATGCCGATTGGGACGACAAAGATGGCAAGTACGCCACTCCTTGGGACGCCTTCATCGATCGTAACGATGAATTCCTTGTCAAAGCCGCGGACGTCGCTGCCAACTCCTACTACAAGTACTGGGGCAACATCGAAGATTCTGCGATTGAAGGCTTGGAAGATGGATCGAATATGACCACTCCGACGCTCTTCCTTTATGACAACACTGCGAGCAATTCCAGTGGCGTCACCGGAATCAGCGAAGTGATGTTCGGTGTTACCGGCGATACGTCTTACGACAAAGCCGAATTACTGGCTCACTGCTGGACGCATACCGAAGAATTCTCGGCTGCCGGCGCTAAGTAAAAAAATGAACCGCTCTATGAGCGGTTTTTTTATGCCTATTTTTCTTTTCTTGCTATAATAAATAAGGAGATGATAACGATTATGGGATACATTAAATGGGATCGATTTTCTGACATTGAAGCATTTACGACCACACGGCAAGGAGGCAACAGCCTTCCGCCTTTTGATACATTCAATCTTGCCTATCATGTCGGCGACAATCACGCCGATGTTTTGAAAAACCGTCAGGTTCTTTACAAAGATTATAAAATCAAACCTCTGCACCTCATTTCTGCCTATCAAAGCCACGGCACAACCATCGCCAAAGTTTCATCCAAGCATTATGGCAGCGGAGAAACCGCTTATGAAACTGGAATTCCCGCAGACGCCTTATATACGGAAGAAAAGGATATTGCCTTAGGAATTTTCCACGCCGATTGCGTTCCGGTCTTCCTATACGCTAAAAAAGAGGGCATTATCGGTATCGTCCATGCCGGCCAAGCGGGAACTCTTAAAGAAGTCACCGCTATCGCCATCCAACATTTAATCGATTTTGAGGGCGTTGACCCCAAAGATATCTATGCGCACCTTGGACCTTCGTTGACGTTCTCACACAATGTCATTGATGAAGAAACTAAAAAGAAGATCATTGCCATGGGCCCAGATTATGTCTTCGGCTTGAAAGAAACCAATGGGCAAACGTTCCTCGATGTTCCCTTGTTAAATTTCTTGCAGCTCCGCGCAAAAGGAGTCCCAGCCGTCAACATCACGATTTCTGATTATTGCACATTCGAAAACAAAGACCTCTTCTTCTCCTATCGGCGTAATAACCTGACTGGCAGACAAATGTCGGTCATCAAGTTCAAATAAAAAAGCCCCAGCGGGCTTTTTTTTATTTTTGTTTGTGTAAGAATTCGGCGACATTTGGGGGAACTAATTTGGAGACATCCACACCGTTTTCGCTGAGTTCTTTGACCGTGGAAGAAGAGATGAAGGTCGACTCCGCACGGCTCATGAAGAATACCGTATCAATCGAACCGTCGATGAATTCGTTACCGGCAGAAAGGGTAAACTCATATTCGAAGTCGCTGACCGCGCGAAGGCCGCGGACCAGCGCAATCGCACCTTTTTCTTTGGCATATTGAACAGAGAGGCCATAGTTCACGTCCACGCTGACATGAGGCATTCCTTTTACAGCGCCGCGAATCAATTCCAACCGTTCTTCAACAGAATAGGTGTACTTTTTCCCGGGATTAACCGCCAACAAGACAATCACTTGGTCGAAAAGGTTCATCGCCCGGCGAATGATTTCAAGGTGACCGTTGGTGATGGGATCGAAACTTCCTGGATAAACTGCGATTTTCATAATTACCTCCACAGGATCGTGACTTCGGTTATTCCATAATGATAAGTCTTGCTTTTCTTGAATGGAATTGAGTCCGGAATAATGGGCTTTTGGTTTTCTAAAACAATTATACCATTTTGAGCCAGCAGACCCTCGTTAATCAAACGTCCGATGATTAAAACAAATAGGTTTTCAGCATACGGGGGATCTAAGAAAACCACATCGAAGACATATTGCTTAGAGGCAAAGAAATCGAGAGCTTTTTGGGCTTCCATGCGGTAAACTTCAAACGCCGTGATATTCAATGAAGAAAGGTTTTTTTTGATGCAAGAAATAGCCTCATAGTCGTGGTCAATGAAAATTGCTTTACTTGCTCCTCGGGAAATGGCTTCAATCCCCATCGCTCCGCTTCCGGCGAATAAATCCAAGACGGTTTTGCCGTTGATATCCGGGGCAATCGCGTTGAAAATCCCTTGCCGAACCATATCCTTTGTGGGTCTGGTTTTAGCATTCAAAGGAAAATCGATGTTGCGATGCCGATAGAGGCCTCCGATGATTCTCATTATTTCTTTTCTCCGCATTGATGTTCGTTAAAAGGCGCAAAAATGACGGTTTGAAGTTCATCATACATTTTCCGAACTTCTTGATAGCATGAGAGATATTCGCGAACAAAAGGATGCTCGTCCAAAGTTTTCTTATGAAGATACAAGTTTTTTTGTGCTTTTTGAACTTCGGGTGATGTCTCAGAGTAGATTTTCAAAAAATCATTATAGCGGGTCTGAGCCGTATCGAAAGCAAACGCCAAGCGACCGACTTCATCATTTTCTTCCATGGCCTTTTCCGCTTTTTTCAAAGCCAGGACGCGGGGGTCTTTTTCAATGCTGTCCGCTAGAGAAAACGCAAGCATCGTGATGTCTTTTTCAGTCATGTTCTTACCCCCTTGATAATCATAACAAATTTTAGGTGTCGTTAAAATGTGTACTTCTTTATTTAAAGAAGGTCTTATGGTAATATTTCGTTGAGGAAATTATGTTTACCATTGTTAAAGATACCGAAAAAAAGTTGCGTGAAAAAAGCGTTCCCGTGGAACTCCCTTTAAACGCACATGATAAAAAGACATTGCTCAATATGGTTGAGTATCTCAAAAACAGCCAAGATCCCGAATTTGTCGAGAAGCATCACATCCGCGAAGGCGTTGGTTTGGCGGCTCCTCAAATTGGTCTGAATAAGCGCATGCTTGCCGTCTATTTTAAGAAAGACGAAGAGTTGATCGTCCACGCTTTAGTCAATCCCAAAATCATCGCTCATAGCGTTAAAATGGCTTATTTATCCACGGGTGAAGGTTGCCTTTCCGTAGACTCCGAACATCCTGGATACGTCTATCGTCCGAATAAAGTAACGATTCAAGCTTTTGATGTCATCAAAAACGCACCGGTCGAGATTGTGGCCCGCGGTTTTGAAGCGATTGTCTTGCAACATGAAATGGACCACTTGGATGGCATTTTATTCTACGACCGAATTGATAAAACGAGCCCGATGAAACAAGACGAAAACGCAATATCCATTTAAGCGTTTTCACGTGTAGTACTTTGCTTTACTTTCGGCTTTTCAACCGTTATAATACAGTTGCCTTGAAATGTTTCATATAATTTTAATAAGTTATATAGACTATGTTAGGAGTTGATTTCTTATGGCAAATTCTCTTTTGTCCTCGCCCGTGCAAGTTTTTGCGCTTGGCGGACTCGGTGAGGTAGGTAAAAATACCTACTGCATTGAAAACGAAAAAACGTTGATTATCATCGACGCCGGTGTGCGGTTTCCTGAAGAGGATCTCCCCGGGGTTGATTATGTCATACCCGATTATACCTATCTTCGTAATAACCGTTCTAAGATCAAAGCGCTCATCATTACCCACGGTCACGAAGACCACATCGGTGGAATTCCTTTTTTGATTCAAACCGTGCATATCCCGGTTATTTATGCCCCGCGACTCGCGGCGGCGTTGATTAAACACAAGCTCGAGGAAGGCCGAATTAAAGAACAAGTGAAGATCATCGAATACAATGCTGATTCCATGATCAAGATTGATGATTTTAATGTTCAATTTTTCCATGTGACCCACTCCATTCCGGATGCTTTTGGCGTTTGCGTCGATACTCCCGAAGGCCGGATCGTTACGACCGGTGACTTTAAGATTGACTTGACTCCGATCGGACCCGATATCGATCTTGGAAAGATGGCCCGTTTAGGTACCGAAGGCATTGATTTACTTCTGAGTGATTCCACCAACGCTGAAATTGAAGGCTATACACCTAGCGAACGTAACGTCGTCAGTTCCATTAACGAGATTTTCTCGAAAGCAACCGGACGCCTTATCATTTCAACCTTCAGCAGCAATATTTCCCGTATTCAACAAATCGTCGAAGCTGCTGTCAATCACAAGAAAAAGATCGTCATTATCGGACGTTCCATGGAAAATGCCGTATCCACTTCACGCGAGTTCGGTTACATCCATATTCCGGATGCCAATCTCGTAGACATTGAAGATATCCGGACCTTAAAAGCCGAGGAAACCGTCGTTCTTTGCACGGGTTCACAAGGTGAGCCGATGGCTGCTTTGGCGCGTATCGCAAACGGCGAACACAAACAACTTCACGTTATCCCTGGTGATACCGTTGTTTTCTCTTCCTCCCCCATTCCCGGAAACGGAATGTCGATTGACCGTGTCGTCAACGCATTAACCCGTGCCGGCGCCAACGTTTTAACGAATTCAGTCTTCTACAATTTGCACTCGTCCGGTCACCCTGCGAGACAAGAATTGCGAATTGCTTTAAAACTTTTTAACCCTCACTATTTCATGCCTGTTCACGGTGAGTATCGCATGCTTAGACTCCACGCGGACATCGCGGTCAGTTTAGGTTTACCGCGCGATCACACCTTTATTTGTGCCAATGGCGATACCGTCGTTTTAAGACGCGGTGTTTGCTCCCAAGGTCCACGCGTTCAAGCGGACGATATTTACATTGATGGCAATGACATCAATGGTTTAAGCACCGCCGTCATCCGTGACCGCAAGGTTTTAGCCGACGATGGCATGGTGAGCGTCCTGGTGGCCATCGATTCCCGTCAAAACAAACTCTTGACCACGCCCAAAATTTCTACCCGTGGTTTCGTTTATGTCAGCAGCGGTCACCTCATTCCTCACGCTGAACGCCGCGTCAATGACGCTTTGGAAGAATTGATGAAGGGTAAAGTGACCTTCGGTGAAATTAAAAACACTATCCGTTCCACAGTTGGTAAATACCTCTTCTTAAAAACGCAGAGAAACCCAATGATCATTCCGGTCATCATGAACAAAAATTCCTAATATGTTAATTCTTGCAAGCGGATCCCCTAGAAGAAAAGAGCTTTTAAAGAAGATAACCCCTGATTTTCGTGTGGTCGTCAGCGACATCGATGAGAAGTCGATTCAAGCAACCGCACGGGAATTGCCAGTGAAAATTTCGAAAATGAAAGCATATGCCGTCTTTTCAAAGTTTCCTGAAGATACTATTCTCGCAAGTGATACGGTCGTCCTCGTCGATAACGAGATTATTGGAAAACCCATTGATCATGAAGATGCCAAACAAATTCTCAAACGTTTATCCGGAAAAGCCCATCTTGTCATCACTGGGTACACGATTATTAGCAAAAACTATGAACTCTCCCGGAGCGTTGTCTCAAAGGTTTATTTCAAAGAATTATCGGACGATCTAATTGATCGCTATGTACGTTCCGGTTCTCCAATGGACAAAGCCGGTGCCTACGGAATCCAAGACAAAGATTTCCCGCTTGTTGATCACATTGAGGGAAGTTATGATAACGTCATGGGATTCCCCACGGAAGACATTATTAAGCATCTAAAAATAAAAACGGACTAATCCGCTTTTTTGTTAATTTCATCCGCGATTTGCTTGCCTTTTTCACCCACAACCAGAGTTAACTTACCGGTCATTTTAATATAGTTTGAAACGAGTTCTTTGGGGAATTGGTCGTAAGCAACTTTCGTGTCATCTTTGATTTGAAGCGTTAGCCTGGATCCTCGGGCCTCGGCATGGATGATGTTTTCTTTTCCTCCTAAAACCGTAATCAATGGATTATAGTTCTCGGCGGTCTTTTTGCGACGCCCCGAAAAGTAAATCAAAAAAACTGCAATCAGAATAATCGCAACGCCGGCCAAAGCAAGATAGAGAGCGTATTCTTTTAGGAAAAGATTGAGGTTATCTAATTCATCGATCAGCATAG
>CALMWE010000267.1 GCA_937873795.1 uncultured Caryophanales bacterium | reverse complement strand
ATAGGGGTAAGCGGTAGACCTTGATCGCGTTATCACTCATGAGCTTGGAATAAGCCGAGGAACCGATCTTTCGTTTGAACGATCGTCCGCGATAGGTTTTGTAGTAGGGGTGATTCAGTGTATCGAGCCCGTCAATCGGATTATCCGTGCCGAACATCAGCTTGTCCGGGCCGAAACTTTGAATGGCTAAAAACGCCTTTTTGGGTGTTACCCAAGCGGTATCGCCATAAACATTGGGATTCTCCTTGACTACCCGTATGGCTTCGAGATTGTCGCTGAGAAGTTCCATATGCGCTGCGACAAACGTTAAATCGGGATGGGCTTGAGCGGCTTTTTCGAGAAAGAGGATGCTGGAGCATCGATCCACTGCGGTGTGGAATAGTAGCGGTAAATCATACTTCTTGGCTAACGCATAATAGGGTTCCATCCGAGCATCATTCGCAGCGACTTGGCTACAGAACGGATGAAACTTCAAACCAAAGATATAGCGACGATTCTCCCTAATCAATTTTTCAAGCGCGGAATCCGCCGTCTCTTGAGACGGTTTGCACCAAAGAAGCGCTCCTAAACGGTCCGGATGCAGTTTGACGAAATCGATGACTTCTTGATTCAAGACGGCTTGTGACGGACGCGACTTTAAAAGACGGCCGTTAGCGGAAAATTCTTCCGCGCTGCCGCTGGAGATTAACGTGAAATCAATCTTATATTTCGCCATGGAATGAAGAATCATGGCTTGGGTTTGTAACGGTTTTAAGCGATGGAGCTGACCGATATGGGCATGGGCATCAACAATCATTCTTCGACCTCGCGATGATTTTTCTTATTGGATTTATCAATCAAATTAACTAGTTCGTTGCGGGACATCAATGTGACCAAAGTCCCGGCGGCTAAATCGCGAGCGGGTTTGGTGAACGCCCCGTTGGTGATGATCAGACCGCTGTCGGCGTCATGCACGAAGGCTGCGTTTTGGACGGCTTTGATGTGGGTGGAGGAGATGGGTTTTTCCTGACGGAACACAAGCACGACGGTTTTGCGGATTTTTTCGTTGCTTTGGATTAAGAAATCGACGTTGTCATCATTGACCAGTTCTTCAACTTCACAATCATAGGCTTCTTCCAAAGCGTCTTTGCACCAACCCTTGAATTGGGAACCGCTCATAATGTCAATCGCGGTTAAGGTAATTTGGGTCATGTTTTCGATGCGAGCCATTTTCTTTAGGGCGTCGGCAATCGAG
>CALMWE010000266.1 GCA_937873795.1 uncultured Caryophanales bacterium | reverse complement strand
TCCGTAAGGACATCCCACACGCTTTGATGGATAGGATATCCACTTTAAGAATATTCTCCGGAGTGACTTCTTTGACAAGGTCCACAAAACGGCCTTCGATGGTCGCCGCCGCTTTGGTGGAAATCATTTGTCCGATCATGCAGGAAACAAGGTCTGAAAAGATACAGCCGGTGGTTTTGATGTGCATCAATCCCACTTGGTCGATGATTTCTCCAAGGGCGGGGCTTTTCTTTTTAAGAAAGGCAGCGATTTCGGGGGTAACGGTCAGGGACATAGGGTTACCTCACTCGGGGATCGGGCGTTGAATAAACGTTCCGTCTTCTCGGGCCTGAAGTAAGGCGGCAAAAGTCGGATACGGGAGTTGCCGTCCTTGCATGAGCATATCGGAAAAAACTTTGGAAAGTTCTTTTTCATTGAGAAAACATTGGTCATAAAGAGCCAATAAAATATCACATGTGGTAATCAAAGCGATGCCAAAACGGTCTACCAAATCAGCAATATCCCGAAGGTTATTGCTGGCCAATACCCCTTGGTGTTTTTTGGCAAGGACAATACCGGCGGCTTCTCCTGAGCCAATGGCTTTAGGATAGCCGAGTCCATGGGTCAAACAAAGATAGTCTTTGTATTCGGAAGAACCCGTATCAAAGTCATCGGCTTCGATGAAATCCCCGTTGCTTTTGGCGGCATGATACTTCGCTTGAAGTGGAATTAATCCTTTGAGCGGCCGTTTAATCTCGGAAGCGGTTTGAAAGGGAACAATCACTTCATAACCGGGAAGGACCTTGGCAAGATAATTGGTTTTTCCAATCCATAGGAAAGAACACAGAAAATCCGTATCAAGGAAAACTTTCCGGGCCATCATCATTCGCCTTCTTGTGGCGGGAAGACGATGTCATCCCGATAGGCATCGAGAAGCAGTTCATCACGCTTTTGCTTGGATATAAGGCCGCGTTCAAACATCTCGCCCACCAAAGCCACATATTTTCCATAGGTAATCTGTTGCGGCTTATTCGGGGAGACATAA
>CALMWE010000265.1 GCA_937873795.1 uncultured Caryophanales bacterium | reverse complement strand
GCCGCTTTAGCCGCGTTTGCCGCCAAATACCTCTTCGCCGCGAAGAAATAGTCAACCACTTAAAGACGGCCCCTTGTGGGCCGTTTTTTATTGGGTTGATATCGAATCTATCTCTGATTTGTTATACAATATTCTCAACGCGTGAATTTACCCATAAACCCGAAAGAAGGACCTTTTATGGCCGAAACCGAACAACAGAAAGTCAATATCTTCCGTAGCAAAGCTTTTTGGAAAGGGCTTCTCGATTATTTGGTGAAGACGACCAATGGCATGGCTTTCGGATTATTTTCCACGTTGATCATCGGCGTCATCATTACCCAAATCGGCTCCTTGCTCGACTTTGATGTCAACCTTTTCGGATGGATCATCAACATCGGCAATAACATCATGGGTCTTGGAGCCGTCCTTAAAGGCCTCATGGGTGTCGGCATCGGTATCGGTGTCGCCTGGTCATTGGACCTCAAAGGTTTACGTCTGATTTGCGCAGGAGCGGTGGGCGGCATCGCCGGCAGCACGATTGTCGGTGCCAAAGCCGATCCGCTGGTGGTTTATATTACGGTCGTGGCCACGATTAACCTCGTCGGTTTGATTTTGAAAAAGAAAACTTCCGTCGACATCATCATTATTCCTTTACTGTTCTCCATCATCGGTTATCTCATCGCCATCATTATTTATGTCCCGGTCTACTCCGTGACGACCGCGGTCGGTTTATTCATCAATAATGCGACGACCTATGCGCCGTTTTTCATGGGGATTGCCATCTCGGTGGCGATGGGGATTGCGCTGACGCTTCCGATTTCGAGTGCCGCCATTGCTATTGCTTTCAACATTTCCGGTCTCGCCGGAGGAGCCGCGGTGGTGGGCTGCTGTGCCCAAATGGTCGGCTTTGCGGTCCAAGGCCGTAAAGACAATCCGATCGGCACGACCCTTGCAACCGGCATCGGAACGAGCATGATTCAATTTAAGAACATTCTTAAGAAACCCATCATTTGGCTTCCCACGATTATTGCCAGTGCCATTCTCGGACCTCTAGCCACCATGGTCTTTAAGACCCAATGCGTAGCGACCGGAGCCGGTATGGGAACCAGTGGA
>CALMWE010000264.1 GCA_937873795.1 uncultured Caryophanales bacterium | reverse complement strand
CAATTCGCTGACATAGGTTTTGCCTTTATTGTTGGCCAGCGTGCTGAGTTGGTTCACCGAATATCCGCTGGGATACCATTCGCTGACCGAACCGCCTAATACCAGGCGTCCGTAACTGGATTGATTGTAATAGCTGGCGACCGATTCCCATTGGGTCTTGTTGGCCTTGCCGAAAAAGGCGTTTTGAATCAGAATGCGCGAACCTTCTATGCCGGCTTCAAGGCCACTGGCGGGATAGTCGCTGACTTCCACAGGAATGACGAGCAGATTTTGTCTTCCGGTCGATCGTAGATTGATGGTGCGTTCCGTCTCCCATTTATGCGAACGGAATTCGGTGGTATAGTCGCCGGAATACGCTTCGGGAATGTAATAATTGTCTTTCACCGTCGCGGCAGGTTGCGAAGGAATTTCAACGTAATCGTGATACGCGACGAATTGCAAAGGAAAAAGCGAGCACGAAGTAACCAAGAGACATAAAAGCGGCCACAAAAGAACGTTCTTTTTCATCTTCATGCTCCTTTCCGATATCCAAAATATAGCATAGATAGGGGTGTTTTTCCACAAATGAAAAGGCCTCCTTGCGGAAGCCTTTAAGATGATTTTTAAACTTTGCTGATCGTCACGGTCGCTTGCGACGAAGACACGGAATCGACATGCAACGAGAAACCGATCGCCGAATTGTCGTTGTATTTTCCGGAATTGACGAAGAAGTTCCGGAACATCGTAGAAGTCGGGTTGAACGTATCGCCTTGGAGGAATAAAGCCGAATCGCCCGCCATATAGCCTTCAATCAAGGTATTTTCGCCACTGGCCTCAATCAAGTGGACAAGTTTGAAGGAATCGTCGGCATAGCAGTAACTGGCGGTATTCGACACGGCGATATCGGTGTAATAATCGTTACCGATTTGGATGGTGTCGGTGAAACTCATGAATTCGTAACTGGGATAGCCGATTTTACCCATGCGCGAGTCGATGTGGTAAATCTTGATGCCCGGGTAAGAGAATGCACGAGCCCCGTTACCGGGATAGCCGCCCAATTCGGAGTCAGCTTCGTTAAGACCCGTCGGAGTATAGAATTCGACCAGCAGGTATTCGTCGAGAGGAGAACCATTCCAATCGTTTTTAATGAGAATGCAATCACCGCTGCTTTCAAAGGGGCTGAGCGTTAAGGAAACTTCGTCGGCACTGCCGTCCACCACATAGGGTTTGGTCCAGTCAAGCGCCATCTTGGAATACGGGTTATGGTCGGCGATGTTGTAGTCCATCATATCGACGCCGCCGGCGGCACCCCAGTCACCGTCATCATAGGTATAGTAGTCATCCAAACCGAGAACGTGTCCGGTTTCATGAATGTAGGTGTGCGCGTCCACTTTGGGAGTTAAAAGGCCACCGTAGCCGCCTTCCCACATGAAGTTATAGGAAGCCCAAGCATACACGTTGGCAACAGGAGAAGTAAGACTGGCTTCTTGTTCATAATCCCAGTAGGTATAGGCCCAATAGATGGTTTCGGCATCGGTGCTGTAATCGGTCGCATAAACGAGCCATACGGCGTCGATGTAACCATCGCTGTTTTGGTCGTATTCGGTCAAACTGGATCCCGAATAGGTTTTATACCACGAGACGGCATTACGAAGCACATAATAGGTCGGGTCGTTATAACCCGATAAATTTTGGAGTTGCGAGGTGCTCTTGTCCAAGTTGAACCAAGGGGTGACGGTTCCGCTTAAGGTCAAGTTGCCATAGCTGGATTGGTCGTAGAAACTGGCCACCGATTCCCAACCAGTGTCGGAGGCTTCGCCGAAGAATGTTTTCTCGATATCGCTGCGGGTGGTATCGCAACCACGGGCGATGTCGGAGCAATCATAGTCGGTGAAATTCACGGGAATGACCAAGATTTTTTGTTCACCGATGGCATCGAGGTTGACGTAGCCGGTTTCATAACGAACATCGGCCAAGGTCACGGAGTACGAATCGGGGGTGTAAAAACCATCCCCGCTGCTGGTTTGGGAATTGCTCGTCCCGTCCGACGAACTGGGAATGGAATAGAACGGGAATAAATCGCAGGCGGTCAACAACATCATCGATGTCACCGATAGGATTAAGCAGTTTTTAAGTTTCATGGGTCGTTCCTTTCGTGATTAAAGCAAAACATCTTCTTGGTTTTCATTTTACCATAGCCACCAAGAGCTTTATATGAAAATGCGAGAGCCGACAAGACGCTTCTAGGCGACTTGAGTGATGGTTAAGGTCGCGGAAGTCGGCGAAATCGAATTGATATAAACGGAATATCCGATAGCGGTATTATCGTTGAATTTACCGCTGTTGTAGAAGAAATTGGCATAAGCGGAGGGTGAAAATGTTTTCCCGGCAAAGAAGAGGGTGTCGTTATCGGCCGTGCCTCCACTTTTGAAGGTGTTGGTTTTTCCGGCTTCGAGCAAATGAATCAATTTGTAGTTTTGATTGGCGTAGCTGTAACTCGCGGTATTCGAAACGGCCAAATCGGTATAGTAACTGTTGTTATTGACGATGGTGTCCGTGAAATTCACGAATTCATAGGAAGAGTTGAACGTTCCCATGCGTGAGTCGATGTGATAGATCTTGATGCCCGGCACGGAGAAACCCGCTAAGCCGTTGCCCGGATATCCGCCGGTGGCCGAATCGAGCGCATTGACCCCTGTCGGCGTATAGAATTCAAGCAACAGATATTCGTCCAATGGCGATCCGTTCCAATTGTTTTTCAAAATCAGGCAATCGCCGCTACTTTCAAAGGGATTGAGCGTAATCGTAAATTCGTGGGCGGTTTTGTCGGTGACATAAGGTAGCGTCCAACCCATAGCCATTTTCGAATAAGCGTTATGATCGACGATGTTATAGTCCATCATGTCGACGCCGCCAGCAGCGCCCCAGTCGCCGTCATCGTAGGTATAGTAATCGTCCAAACCAAGGACGTGTCCGGTTTCATGGATAAAGGTGTGGGCGTCCACTTTCGGATTGCCGCTTTCGGTATAACCGCCTTCCCACATGAAGTTATAGCTGGCCCACGCATAGACGTTAGCGACAGGTGAACTAAGGTTGGGCGATTGTTGATAATCCCAGAAAGTATAGGCCCAGTAGATGGAGTCGGAGGCCGTGCTGTAATTGTTGGCATACACGAGCCATACGGCATCCAAATAGCCGTCTTGGTTTTGATCGTATTCGGTGAGTGTCGTTCCGGTTTGGGTTTTGTACCATTCCACCGCTTTACGAAGCACATAATAGGTCGGGTCGTTATAACCGGTCAAAGCATTGAGTTGGGTTCTGGATTTATCCAAGGTAAACCAAGGCGTCACCGTTCCGGTCAAATTGAGATTGCCATAACTGGAAGAAGCGTAATAGCTGGAAACCGATTGCCATCCGGTCGAGGAGGAACTACCGAAGAAAGTCGTTTCGATATCGGTCCGCGTGGTCGCACAACCGCGAGAGAGATTGGCACACCCATAATCGGTGAAATTCACTGGGATGACCAAGACTTTTTGAGTGCCGGTCGAGGGTAAGTTCACATATCCTGCGGCTTCTTTCATATCATTGAACGAGGTCGTAAAGGCAGAGGCCTTGTAATATCCAGACCCGGTATCTTCGGAAGAAGAAGATTCCGAGGACGAAGAGGAAGAGCTTTCCGAATTGGCTATCAAGGTGATGCCGTAAAGGAAGAAACGGTTACCGACATCCGATGAAATGGTTACGGTATTGCTGGCCAAAACGCCGGCAAAATCATAACTGATTTCGGTGGTCGATGCACTGACGGTTTGGGAGGATTCGGTGAACCCTTCTCCCACGGTCACCGAAGCGTCGGTCGTGGAATACGAAGAAACCTCTAGGGTAATCTGTGAAATAATCACGTTTTGGGCTAACCGTAAACTTAAAGATGCCGCCCCTTTGCTCGAGGCAAAACGAAGGGCATCATTGGAGGCATTGGCAAAGATTTTCGTGGCGGTTGCCGAAAATAGGGTCACTCCGGTGCAATCGAAATAACTGTCGGGTGAGGCAACGATTTTCGTGGAAATATCCTCATTGTCGCTGGCAAAAGGATACGTGTTTTTGACATTTAAGGTAAAGACTCCTGTTTCAGAAGACGATTCTGAAGAAGAAGACGATGAAATCGGGGTTGATGAAGACGAAGAATCCGAGGATGAAGACGATGTCTCACTCTCAGAGGATGAAGAAGACGACGACACGCTAGAAGAGGAATTAGGTCCTTCACAGGCGGATAGGACCAATGCTCCTAAGTAGACAAGTAGCGACAGTGTTCTTTTTTTCATAGATGATTTCTTTCTATTTTCTTTCAAGGGACACCCTTGACTCGTTATGTTACCACGGATAAACGTATGAGTGGAACATTTTTATGGCGTCACCAGACAATTTTGAAAAAGAAAAGCCTAGATTTGACTCTAGGCTCTTTGGTTTACAGCTTGATGATTTCGAGTGTGGCGCCGGCTTCAGTCACCGAAGTGACGGTGAATTGGTAGCCAAGTAAGGTGCCGCTATTGAAGGTGTAGTTGGCAAAGATGTCATAGCCGAACGTATCGCCTTGAACGAAGAGCGAATCGTTGGTAGCTTTGCCACCATGTTTGAAGGTGTTTTCACCACTGCTTTCAAGAAGGTGCAACAACTTAATGTCGGGATTGCCGCTACGGCTGGCGGTATTGCTGTGGGCGATACCGGTATAACCGCTGTTGGAGGCCGCCGCTAAGATGGTCGTATAGCCGTTGAAGACGTAACCGTTGGCCGTGGATTTGAATTTGCCGACGCGGGAGTCGACATGGTAAACCTTGATGCCGGGAACCGAGAAGGTCTTGGGATAATATCCGGCGTACGGATCGACTGAGTCTTTTTGGTTGAGGCCGGTCGGCGTATAGAATTCGACCATGAGATATTCATCGCACAAGGTTTCGGTGTAATTGGGAGTCAAAATCAAGGTTTGACCGCTGGATTCAAAGGGTGCCAGCGTGACTTTGGTCGAACCTTGAACGACTTTCGGAGTCGTCCAGTTGAGTAACGACTTGGAGTAAGCGTTATGGTCGCCGACGTTATAGTCCATCATATCCAGACCACCGGCCGCGCCCCAGTCGACATCATCGTAGGTGTAATAATCCCACAAGCCCATCAAGTGGCCGGTTTCGTGAACGTAAGTATGCGAATCCAGTAGGATATTTCCTTCGTTGTCTTCCCAGTTATGGAAAATCGGATCGCCGTTATCATCTTTGATGAGATAGCCTTCTTCATCGCGTTCATACCAACCGTTGTCGTACATGAATTTATAGCTGGCCCAAGCGTATTGGAAGACGCCGGGGTTGGAAACGTTTTGAGAACCGGAGTTATAGGCAGTAAACGCCCAGAACACCGAGGAGTCTTCAGGCATGCCTTCACCCACAGGATTGTATTCGAGCGAGTAAACAAGCCAGACCGCGTCGATGTAACCGTCGGAATCGCTATCAAATTGGGTGCCCGAATCGGAATAAGTCGTCTTATACCAACTGGTCGCCTTTTTGGTAATCATCGTCGAGACTGGGTTACTGGCCGTGGAATTGGCCAATTCGGTCGCCGCGAATTCAGACGTATACCAATCCGTCACGATACCGGAGATATGGAGTTTGCCATAGCTGGATTTTTCATAGTAGCTGGTTAACGATTCCCAACCGGTTTCTTCGGCGGTGCCGAAAAAGGAAGTTTCGATATTGTCTTTCATGCCTTCGCAGCCACCGGGCAGCGTCGAGCACGGATAATCCGAAAATTGGACGGGAATGACAAGGATTTTGACATCACCGAGGGAGGGCATGACTGAAGAATAGCCTTCCGCACGACGAACTGCGTCATATTCGATGGCATAACTGGCGGGCTCATACAAATTGGCGTTTTCGACCAAACTCGAGGGGCCGCCCTGGCAACCGGTGACGAGCATTCCGGTGAGTAAAACAAATAAGGGGGTACGTTTAAATTTCATAATCTTCCTCCACAACGGGGTGGGGTGGCGAATCAGACGATGTCGCTTCCCTACATAATAATGGACACATTATAGCAAAGACATTTCATAGAAGCAAAAACTATTTTTATATCTTGAAAGGAAAAAGTGATAGATTAGGCGCGTCTATTTTGGATCAAGGTCACGACAAAGAAGCAGCTAAACGCTAAGAACACAATCACCGAAAGCGGAGCCAGCGATAAACCGCCCGGTATTAAAAACGCATCCCAAACATGGGTCAAGTTGTTATAGAAAGAAACACCGGAAAGACCTAGCCCGAGAACGACGATGAGCAAAGTCCATGCCCAGTTTATTTTGCCAATCTTTAAGCCCGTTGGGAAAGTCAACGAAACACCGCGTAAAGCAATGAACGCCAAGGTGCCAATCAAGGACCCTGCCACCACAGCTCTCGGAAAAATGTTTTGTAGGAACGTCCCATACTCGAAAACGGCCAACAAAATAAGCACCACGGAAGCAGCGACAAGGGCCGCTTGATAGGATGGTTTATTTT
>CALMWE010000263.1 GCA_937873795.1 uncultured Caryophanales bacterium | reverse complement strand
ACGAAGAACGCAACATCGCTTCGTTGATCCACGACTTACAAGGACAAACCTTCAGACCTCTGGAAATCATTGTCGTCGATGATCTGTCCACCGATAAAACCCATGCGCTTGCTTTACAAGCCGGAGCCACTGTTTTAAGCGTGGTGGAAAAACCCACCGGATGGATGGGTAAAACATGGGCCTGCCATATCGGCAGTGAAAACGCTCATGGGGATTTACTCCTTTTTATCGATGCCGATGTCCGTCTTGAAAAACATGCGCTTGCCAAACTGGTAACGGCTTATTCGGAAAAAGGCGAAGTGGTGACGGTTCAACCCTATCACTCGATGAAAAAAGGGTATGAACGTTTTTCCTTGTTTTTCAATATGGTCGAAGTGTGCGCTGATGGCGTGACGCCTTTATTCCGGGGTAAAAAAGTAGGACTTTTCGGTCCGATCATTTTGATTCCCAAAACCACCTACGATACGATTCAAGGCCATCGCGGCGTGAAGAACGCCTTGGTGGATGACCTCTCCTTGGGCATCAGCCTTCGTAACGCTCATATTCCCTTCTCCATTTATTTGGGGAAGAAAGACGACATTTCGTTCCGCATGTACCCCGATGGTTATCGCTCGCTTTGGCAAGGATGGGTCAAAAACTTTGCCACAGGTGCTGCGGCTACGCCGTTTTGGTTGTTGATCGGCCTTGTTTTATGGACCGGAACCGGCTTGGGTGCGATCGGAAATGTCGGGATTGCTTTGTTGAACGGAAACTGGACTTTCGCCTATATCTTTGCTGCGGTTTATCTCATCTATGGCATTTCCGTGTGGCTTGAAGCACGACGCATCGGTCACTACCGGTTTTGGATCGTTTTCATTTATCCGCTGATGACCCTTCATTTCTATCTTTTGTTCTTTGTGTCCCTGTTCAAGAAAATTTTTAAGCGCAAGGTCGTCTGGAAAGACCGCAAAGTTTGGATGGAAAAATAGTATGCCGCTCGTAAACTTGGAAGGATTTTATCTTCTTCTAGCCATCATCTTCGGATGCTTGGTTTTTCAACTTTCCGGCGCTTTGATTGCCTTGGCGGTCCCGGACCGATGGTATAGCAAAAACCACTGGATGTTCCGGTTGCGGAAATTTGAAAAAAGCGGCGAATTTTATGACCGCGTATTCCGTGTCTCAAGATGGAAAAAGTATCTTCCCGACGGAGGAAAGTACAAAAAAAAGCATCTTAACGACATGAGCCCTAAAGGACTGGAAAAGTTCATCATCGAATCCAAGCGGGCGGAACTGTCCCACATACTCGGCTTCATCCCCTTCTTCGCATTCATTCTCTTCACTCCTTGGTATACGTGGCCGATCCTCTTGGTTTATGCGCTGCTAGTCAATCTTCCTTGTTGGATGGCACAGCGGTACAACCGCCCACGCGTGGAACGCTTGTTAAACGCCATTCAAAAACGGAAATAGTCGAGAGTCGTTCACAGAAACATTCACTCGGAGGAATACTATGGTGCATTACGACGTCCTTGTCATCGGCGCTGGTTTATCCGGATTGGCGAGCGCTTCCTTGCTTGCCAAAAGAGGATTAAAAGTCGCTGTAGTTGAAAGCAATTACCATCCCGGCGGTTCGTGCGGGACTTTTGTCCGTGAAGGAACCAAGTTTGATATCGGCTCAGCTATGCTCTATGGCTTCGGGGAACGGGGTTTTAATGCCCACCGGTTCCTTTTCAACAGCATTGAAGAAGAAATCACGATGATCCGCCATAAAGAGCTCTACGCGGTCAATTTCGATGGAAAACGCATCATTTTCTATCCGGATATCGATCGTTTCGTTGCACAATTGTCCGAAATTTTCCCTTCCGAGAAGAAGGCACTTAAAAAGTTTTACGGCGATATGGGGACCATGTACCGTCATATCATGATGGACAACCCGACCTATGCTTCCACCGACGAATTAGATAAGAAGAACTCCGCTAAAGGGATGATGAAGCACCCGCTTTCGTTCATCCGTTTTATTGGTTTGCTCAACATCAGCGCCTATAAACTCTTGAAACGGTATTTCAAAGATCCCGCTATCTTCAAATTCTTTGACAAATTAACCTCGACTTATTGCTACACGACCACCAAAGAGACGCCTGCGGTTTTAGCCGCGGTAATGTTTGTCGATAACCATTTCGGTGGTTCGTATTATCCTGCCGGATCGACGCAGATGCTTCCCGGAAAGATGGAAAAGAGCATCGAAGAACACGGGGGAACCTTCTTTTATGGAGCCACCGTGTCGCAAATCTACGTCAAAGACGGCGTTGCCAAAGGAGTCTATTTGGGCCAAGGCAAACTGATTGAAGCGGACGATGTGATTTTTACCGGCACTGTTTGGAATTTATATCAACATCTTCTACCCAAAGAAGCCGTGAAAAAGAAAAAACTGGCTTGGGTCAATTCGTTGGTTCCGACCTATCCCAGCGGTGTGCTTTATACGCTCGTGGATAAAAATGTCATTCCCGAAGATACCTTACCCATTGAAATGTTGGTGGGTTCACCCGATCGCATCGACGATAGCGAAGTCACCGCCTATATTTTATCCATCGATGACAAAACGTTATGTCCTCCGGGATATCATTCGGTGACGGCCATCGGCCCGAGTTTCGTGAAATGGAACACGACCGATAAAAAAGTTTATCTCGAACAAAAAGAAGCCGAAAAAGAGCGTTTGTTGGGTGTTCTCGAAAAACGCTTCCCCGGATTTAAAGACCATGTCCGCTTTGTGGAACTGGCCACTCCTTTGACGATTGAACGTTACTTGCACAAAAACGGCGGAGCGGTGGCGGGACCTAAACAGATGATTGGCCAACACATGCTCAAACGCCAACACATCCGGACCGATATTGCTCATTTATATTGTGCGGGCGAATCCACCGTCATGGGAACAGGAACACCGACGGTGACCGTCAGTGGTATTTCCGCAGCCAATGCAATTTTAAAAGATCGCGGGATGGAACCCTTTGTGTATCACCCCAATCAGAAAAACTTTGTCCGCATCATTGAACCACCGTTCATCATGAAGGACCTTTACTCCGAGGCTTCTCCGCTTGAAAAGAAAATCATGCTCAAAGCCCGAAGATGCCGCGATTGCGAACATCCCACTTGCATGGCGATGACCCGTTTGGATATCCGTGGCATTAACCGTCGCATTGCTGCAGGCAATTTTGTCGGCGCAAAACAATGTTTGGATGAGTATATGAAACAGAATGGTGACTTTATCGGCGAAGATTTTGAAAAGCGATGTATCGAAAAACTGGAAAACGGGACTCCGGTGGCAATCACCGACATCATGTCTTTTTTGAGGGAGTACGATCATGGCAGCAAGACCGACGCGTAGTTATGACATTGTGGTGGTCGGAGGCGGCATTGCCGGGTTAACCAGCGCTGCTTACGCCTCACAATACGGCCGAAAAGTCTTATTGCTTGAACAAGGCCATTGCCTTGGCGGGCTCGTGAATTCCTTCCGTTACGAAGGCTTTACCTTTGACGGAGGCATACGCGCCATTGAAAATTCAGGCATTGTTTTCCCTATGCTCAAAGAACTCGGCATCACCGTCGATTTTGTCAACAGTCCGGTATTGCTCGGCATCGGCGATGATTTCATTCCCTTGGATGGAAAAAACGACTTAGTGAAATACGGCGATATGCTGAAGCGGCATTTCCCGAAGGATGTTACGGCCATCGATAAGATTCTTAGAGATATGGACCGTGCAATCCGCTACATGGACGTCATTTACGGAATCGATAACCCCATTTTCTTGGATTACAAAACCAACAAAACCTATTTCCAAAAGACTGTTTTGCCTTGGCTGTTCCGTTACCAAAAGAGCATCAAAAAAGCGATGCGGATGAAACTTCCCATCAACCAACATTTGGCCCGTTTTACCAAAAACCAAGAGCTGATTGACGTGATGACCCAACACTTTTTCAAAGACACTCCTGCCTTTTTTGCTTTGAGTTATTTTCATTTATACAAAGACTACCATTATCCTCTCGGTGGCACTGGAATCATTCCTCAAAAACTCTCCCGGTACATCAGTGAGCATGGTGGCGAAATCCGTTTAGAAAGTGAAGTCGTCAAAATTAGTTTGACCGACCGCACGGTCACCACCCGTAACGGTGAAAACTTTGCTTACCGCGAACTGGTTTGGGCAGCAGACCTCAAACGGCTTTATAACGCCTTAGGAACCGTCGTTCTTAAAGACAAAGCCCAACAAAAGAAATTTTTGAAACTCAAACCCGCGATTATGGCCCATCGCGGCGGTGACTCCATTCTTACCGTTTATATGACCTCGTCGCATGGAGCAGAGGCTTTTAGTCATATCACCGGAGCACATTGCTTTTTCACTCCGGAAGAGCAAGGACTCCGTTCGATCGGATTGGCCCCGATCATCGATGAAAAGGGAACTCTCTTGACCACGAATAAAGAAGAAGTCTTTGCGTGGATCAAACGCTTTTTCGAACTCACGACGTTTGAAATTTCGCTTCCCGCCATGCGGGATGCCTCTTTAGCGCCTGAAGGCCAAATGGGGCTTATCGTCAGCACGCTTTTCGATTACCGTTTGACGCAATCTCTCCAAGAAAAAGGCTGGTACGAAGATTTCAAACTCTTTGCCGAAACTACGATTTCAGAAATTCTTCAAAAAACACTTTTCAAAGATATCGAAGTCAAAGCTCAATTCTCATCCACGCCCATGACGATTGCACGTGTTGTCGGAAGCAGTGATGGAGCGATTACGGGTTGGGCATTCGGGCCGATGATTCCGGTGGAACACCGTTTCCCGAAAATTCTTCATTCCGTCGAAACGATTTTCCCACATCTATTCCAAGCAGGACAATGGAGCTTTTCACCCTCAGGATTGCCGGTTTCGGTTTTGACTGGGAAACTTGCTGCCCAAGGTGCCCAAAAAAACATTAAACAAGAAGATAAAAAGAAGAAGTAAAAATTGTACACAAGACACTTAGGCGGAACTTCCGCCTTTTTTTATTTTTCTTTACTCTTTTCTCTTTTGAACTTTTTACTATTTTGAAAGACATTCATAGGCGGTCGCGGTATAATAACCGTCGTGTGATGGAAAACCATCGTCAAAACACGCTTCTTTTTCGAAAAAAGATGATAATAAATACGGGAGGACCCCTTATGCTGACATTCGATGAATTATATAAACGTGTTGTGGAGGCTTCGACTTCCAAGAAGCCTGACAGTGTCCTTGAGGCTCTTGGATATGATCCTTTTCACCTCGAATGTGTTTTCAATCCTGAGTCCAAACCGGAACGCTGGAAGACCTTTAACCATTTTTGCCGTGAAAGCGGAAAAAGCTTCGCGGATTGTTTTTTCAACCATATAAAACAAGACGAAACGGGCAAACTCGTGCCTGATTTACCGAAAGAAAAGTGCCAGGAATGTTTGGGCGCTGAGAATATGAACAAACTTTTGGCATCCAAAGACGTGATGGCGGTTCTATCCGCAATCCGTCAAGGTGACCGTCCCGTTTACGCCTGTATTGCTCCGGCGTTTTTAAGCCAATTTGAGTTGGTCAGCGATGCTCAACTTCGTTCTGCTTTCAAACAACTCGGTTTCCAAGGCATGGTGGAAGTTTCCTTATTTGCCGATATCTTAACCTTAAAAGAAGCCCTCGAATTTGACCGCATGATTGTTCATGAAAACGACTATATGTTGACCTCTTGCTGCTGCCCGACATGGATTTCGATGATCCGTAAAGCCCACCCGGAATTGTTGGTTCACGTGCCGAAGTCGGTTTCTCCGATGGTGGCCACGGGAAGAACCATCAAACAATTAGTTCCCGATGCCTTCACGGTTTTCGTGGGGCCATGTTTAGCTAAAAAAGTCGAAGCTAAAGAAGAAGACATCAAAGATGCGATTGACGTCGTCTTAACCTTCCGTGAAGTCAAAGACATCATGGAAACCGCCAAAATAAATCCAGATTACCTTAAGACCGACATTCGTGAACACTCGTCCGCGGCGGGCCGTATTTATGCCGTCAATAAAGGTGTCAGCGAAGCGGTGCAGATGACCCTCAAACGCCTCCGTCCGGATAAAGCCATTCAAGTAAGAGCCATCCAAGCCGATGGCGTGCTCGAATGCCGTAAACTCATCGAAGATTTGGAAAAAGGTCAAGTCAAAGCCAACTTCCTCGAAGGCATGGGCTGCAAAGGCGGATGCGTCGGTGGACCCAGAGCCTTAATCGATCGTGAAGTTGCCAAGCAAAAAGTCATTGAGTACGCGAAGAAATCACCCTACGAGACGCCGTTAGACAATCCTTATGTCATCGAAATGCTTGCCCGCTTGGGTATTCATTCAGTAGAAGAATTGCTCGAAGACCAAAAAATCTTCACTCGTTATTTCTAAAATAAAAAGAGGCCGGAACACCTTTTCTAAGGTAAACTCATGAGCCTCTTTCTTTTAATAAAAGATAGAGAAGACGCGGTCTTGTAACCACAAGGGCAGGCATCGGATCAACTTCATTTTTAAACTGTGATTGATGTTATAGGTCCGCCGCGGATGCTTGGAATGCACAATCTTCAGGACGAGATTCGCCACCAAAGCGGGATCTTTGGCACGGTTTAATTCGGCGGCCATCATGCGTTCCATCTTTTTGAGCGCTTCGGAATAGTGGCGGCTGTTTTTGACCAAGCCATCGAATTGCCCTTGGACCCCTTGCTGCATGTCGGTTTTGAAAGCACCGGGTCGGATGAGAATGACACGGACATCGAACGGAAGTAATTCTTTTCTGAGACCGTCGCTATAGACTTCGACGGCGTGTTTAGTGGCGGTGTAGAAACTATGGAAGGGAACGGCAGGGATTAATCCATATTCGCTGGAAACATTAATGAAACGGCCATGAGCCCGTTCCACCATCGGGAATGCTTCCTGATTGACACGCATCATACCGACCAAACCGATATTTATGATCCGTAACATTTCTTCAGGATCTTTTTCAATTAATGAACCAAGAACCACAACGCCGGCAAAATTGGCTACGACATCCAGGGTTTTTGTTTTGGCTTGAATGAGCACGAAGGCGCGAGTCACCGATTCGGAAGAAGAGACATCCATCGTGATTGGAATAAAGTTGGGGCGGGGAAAAGGAACGGTGTGACGGATATCCGCGGCAAAAACATAGAACCCATCTTTCAAGAGGGTTTCGGCGACGGCTTTGCCGAGTCCTGAGTTTGCTCCCGTAATCAACGCATATTGCATAAATGCACCTTCCGCTCCATATAAACACCTTCTTCTTAAGCATAAAGCAAAAGGCTCTAAAAAGGTGCCAACGATTGACAATTGTAAGAGATTAGCAAAGAATAAGGCGCCTTACTTCGTTGATAAAGTAGAGAGGTTGACACATGCCCTTCGCCATTCTGATTCCATCCTATAACCCCGACGAAGCTCTTGTTGAGCTGATTGTTTCGTTACGCCAAAAAACAGAGACCCCCATCTTGATTGTTAACGATGGATCAAAGCCTGAAACGGCGCCCTTTTTTGCACAAGCGCAAGAAGCAGGAGCTGATTATATTGCCCATGAGCAAAATCGTGGTAAAGGCGCAGCCTTAAAAACAGGGATTGCGTATGCTTCAAGTCATTATTCCGAATTAACCGGCGTCGTCACCGCCGATGGCGACGGCCAACACGTGGCGGACGATATTCTTGCCGTAGGCAATGCGCTTGAAAGCCATCCAGATGCCCTCATTTTGGGCACCCGTTCGTTAAGAAGCAAAAACGTTCCTTTCAAAAGCCGGTGGGGGAACCGGATTACGACGTTTGTGTTCCGCTTGACCAGCCATCGGAAAGTGTTGGATACGCAGACTGGATTGCGGGGAATTCCATCCGAACTAATTTCTACCGCACTAAAAATCACGGGTGACCGTTACGAATATGAAATGAATATGCTTTCGGAAATGGCAAAGGCTGACATTCCGTTTTTCCCGGTGGCCATTCAGACTGTTTATAAAGATGACAATAAAGGATCCCATTTCAATGCATGGAAAGATCCCGTTCGCATCTATTTACCGCTTTTGTCGGGCTTTTTGAAAATGGTGGTGGTCTCGCTCTTGAGCGCCGCCTTGGACTTGGGTCTATTTACGCTTTTCCAATGGGCTTTATGGGACGACTCCGCCAGTGGCCTTCTATATTCCACCGTCAGTGCTCGAGTCCTATCCGGCATCTTCAACTTTATCCTGAATAAAACTTAGACATTTAAATCCAAAGGCGAAAATGCCCGCAAAGTTTTTGAATATGGTATCTTGTTTGTAACCCAAATGCTCCTCAGCTGGATTTTGGTCAAGTTGTTTGCGATGTTGCCGGCGCACCTGACTCTGATTAAAGCGGTCATTGACTTCTTGCTCTTCATCGGCTCCTATTTTATTCAAAAAACATTCATTTTCCGTTCTAAAAAAGTTTCAAAAGATGCTTCTAGCATAGAAGTACAAAAGTGAGTCCTCATCGATGAAAAATTTCTTTCAAAAACCCTTTGCTTGGGCCATCATCGCCGCCACGATATTATCCGCTTCGAGCGTGACTGTATTGCTCGATACTTTTGTCATTCAGCGCGTGGGTGATTCGGGCGAAGTCATCGTTTCGATTCCCACGTCTTCCTCTTCCGAAAGCTCTTCTCAGAGCGAATCTTCTTCGTCCTCTTCCAGCAGTGCCATCGTTCCAACATTCACCGACAACAGTTATGTCGATGAGCATATGAGTTTGACGATAACGACTCTAAGACGTCACAACACCACGGTTTATGTGGCGGATATCCAAGTCGACGATCCTCTATATTTGAAGACCGCGTTGGCGCACGATACCTATGGCCGGAACATTACGCAAAAAACGTCCTCGATGGCTACGAATCATGGAGCATTTTTCGCCATCAACGGCGATTATTACGGTGCTCGCAGCGATGGCTTTGTGGTCCGTAACGGAACACTGTATCGAAGCACCAAAAATACCAGTGCGTCCGCACAAGCATTAATCATGAATACCGAAGGTGATTTGCTGGTCATGGATGAAAGCCAAACCTCGCGTCAAGAACTCATCGATGCCCATCCGTTGCATGCCTGGTCATTTGGACCGGCGCTTATTACCAATGGAACCATCGTGGTGAATGCTTCCAGCGAAGTCAACCAATCTTCCTCTTCCAATCCGAGAACCGCTATCGGGCAAATCGATGTCGGCCATTATGTGTGCATTGTTTCGGATGGCCGTTTGACCAATGAAGCAGGATTATCGCTTTTGGAGTTGGCGGAAGAATTCGATGCTTTGGGATGCACCCAAGCTTACAACTTTGATGGCGGTGGCTCTTCGACGATGTGGTTTCACGGCCGTATTATCAATCAACCCGTTAACAGCGGATCAACGATCTCCGAAAGGAGCGTGAGCGATTGTGTCTATCTCGGCTATGCTTAAAATTTCTACGAATCAAAAATTGAGAAAGCCCTTGCTTGTGTATCTCGGCTTGACCGCTTTTTGCATTGTGCTCGATCGCGTCTATTTTCTTTTAGGTCATGGGGTTGAATCACCCTATATGTTGTGGCTTTTCCTCTATCCCTTGCTGGGTGGCATTTTGCCCTTAGGTTTAGCATGGATTTTTGTCGACCATGCCAATGAGGTTCCCCTATTCCGTTTGGCCTATAATGCGTTTAATACCGGCATGGCGACTTTGCTTTTGGGAAGTGTCTTAAGCGGTGTCATCGAAATCGCCGGGACGGCTTCACCTTATCCTCCCTATTTTTTAGTGGTGGGATGGATCGTCTACGCGGGTTCAATCTTGCTCTTTGGCTCGGGTCTTTTATTAAGAAAAATCAAATCGTTCAAAAAAAGTTGAACAGGTGATACACTTCACCACCCCATTTTTGCCTTTTTCGTATACAATAACTTTAGAAATTAGAAAACACTTTGTTCTATCTTTTCAAAACCTTGATTCACGAGGATATCCATGGACATTATTTTAAACAAAAACAGAGGGTGGTATTCCCTCGATAACGCCGCTAAAATCTATCCTGCCATCACCAATGCCCGGTCCAGTTATGTTTTTCGGGTGGCGGTGAATCTCAAAGAGGACATCAAACCCGAGATCTTGCAACAAGCAATCATCGAATCCCGTCGTCGGTTTCCGACCATGTTCGTGAAACTGAAAAAGGGGCTTTTTTGGTATTATCTCGAAAGTAATGGAAAGATGCCGCTATTGAAACCTGAAGGTCCGTTTTTAGGCCACCATATCGATAAGACCACGAACAACGGGTATCTCTTCTGCTTTTACTATTACCGTAACCGCATCGCCTTGGAAGTCTTCCACTCGCTTTGTGACGGGGGCAGCGCCATCGAACTGCTTAAATCGGTCGTTTTCCATTATTTCCAACTTCAAGGAAAAGCCCTCGACAGCGAAGGCCTAGTGATTACCAAAGAACAAGCGCCCGACAACACCGAAATCGAAGATAGTTTTATTAAAAACTACGCCAAACAAAAACGCGCGAAAAGCCCGGTTAAAAAGGCGTACCACGTCAAGAGTAAGAAAATGCCTTTAGGCGTCGGCAACGGTGTTATCAATGGCAAACTCAGTGCCAAAGAATTTGTGGCGTTGAGCAAAAAAAGTCAAGCGACGGTCACGCAGTACTTGGTGGCGAACTTGATTTACGCGATTGCCCAAGCGTATGGACCGCGTATTCCGCGCAAACGTCCAATCAACGTTTCGATTCCGGTGAACCTAAGAAAATTTTTCAATTCCAACAGCCTTAGAAATTTCACTCTCTTTTTCCATACCTCGGTGTACCATCATCCGGGGTTGACGTTCGATGAAGTTTTAGGCATCGTCAAAGAATCGTTCCAAACCGAATTGACGCAAGAAAAAATGCAACAAACGTTGAACGCCAACGTTTCTGCGGAAAAGAACATGGCGCTTCGCTTAACTCCGTTATTCCTTAAAAAACTGGCGTTGAGCTTGGTTGCCAATACCTTAGGCTCCAATCTTGAAACTTGTGCCATGTCCAATATCGGCGTTGTCAAAATTCCCTCCGGAATGAAACCGCTGATCCAAGATTTTGAATTCAATCTACCGCCCGAAAACAAATTGGCTTTCGGCATCGGCGTGATTACGTTTGAGGATGAGATGAATGTCTGCTTCTGCCGGTCCATCGTTTCGAATGAAGTCGAACGGTTCTTTTTCTCCCGTTTGGCCTCCCTCGGATTGAAGGTCTCGGTGGAAAGCAATCTCCGGGAAGAGGTGGTCTAGATGAAATACTGCCCCCATTGCCAAGTCCAAGTTCTCACCGAAACCGATAAATGCCCGCTTTGTCATCAAGCTCTCAATCCCAACGATGAAAAGGGCGTCGTTTCGTTTCCGCCGTATTCCAAACGCCGCAACCGTTGGAGAAAGATTGTCCGTGCCACATCCATTTCTTCCGCCACCGTTATTTTGGCCTCGATTTTAGTCAATATTTTTACTTGGACCGGTCATGCTTGGAGCATGATCGTGACAGCAGGTGTTCTTTATGTTTGGCTATGTGGTTTGATTACGTTCCGTAAAGCAACTTTGTTGGGTGTTAAACTCATGAGCCATTCCATCGGTTTGACTGCGCTTTTGGTCATCATCAATATCTTTTCCACCAATGTCAGCGAAGCCAGTTTGACATGGGCGGCGACCTATGCGATTCCTTTTATTGACATTCTGTTTATCGCGATTATAAACATTTTGATGATTGCCAAAAAACACACGATGCGCGACTTTTTAATCTCACAATTTGCCTTAAGCATCATCGGCTTTGCACCCTTGGTTTTAGCGCTGGTTGGATTTGCCAATCCGATGTCGATGTCGATTGCCGCGGCCATCATTTCGGGGGTCACCATCATCGGCTGCTTCTTATTTGCTAAAAAAATCGTCATTTCCGAACTGGCACGCAAGTTCCACGTTTGATAGAATAACCGTGTTATGAAAAATGCACGTTCCTTAAAGTTCTCGATTCTTCTCAAATCGTTGGGTGTTTTGTTTGGTTTTATCGGCCTTTCCTTTTCATTTTCCAAAGGCGATGGCATCGTGAGATCCAACGAGGCGATTTTGTATTTTACGATTCAAAGCAACATTTGGATCTTAGTCACCATGGGGGTTTATTTGGTCTTGGCTGTCCGCCGATACCAAGGACACGAGGTTGTGATTCCCCGTTGGTTGGCCATGGTTAAATATGTCTTTACCGTCTCAATCGCGTTAACGTTTGTCGTCTTTGCGTTATTGCTCTCGCCGTTCATGTCATTGGATTATTTGGCTTCGCCATCCAATCTCTGCATGCATTTCTTGGCACCGATCTGCGCGATGCTCGATTTCGTTCTTTTCGATTCGAAATATGTCTATCGGAAAAAAGATGTGCTTTGGACGTTAATCCCGCCGTTATATTATCTGGTGTTCGCGCTAGGTCTTTCTTTTGCCGGGATCAAATTTGCCGAGGGCGCGAGCGTTCCTTATTACTTCTTGGACTATACCACGCGCGGGTGGTTTACCGTTTCCGATGCCGGACTGGGCATTGTCTACTGGATTCTCATGATGCTCTTACTGGTCACGGGGTTGGCGTTTGGCCTTCGAAGCTTATCCAAGCGCGTTGGCAAACATCAAGACCAACAAATCCAAAAAGCCAAATAAGCTTATCTCATCGATGAAACAAGACGCCTATAAGGCGTTTTTTCTTTTTATACAGTGCTTAGAAAAATAATCAAAGAAACTCTTGCGTGAGGATACTATGCGATATATAGTATTATGCGTAAGGAGGTATTCGCATGGATAGTCAACTCAAACGAGGATTCCTGGAAGTCGTCGTCTTAGCCAGTCTGAAGTATCAAGACTCCTACGGATATATGATTTCGCAAGAAGTCGCCAATGTGGTCGATATCTCCGAATCTACGCTTTATCCGATCTTGCGTCGCCTTGAAAGCCAAGGCTTCGTGACGACCTACGAAACCACACACAACTCACGCATTCGCCGCAATTATCAAATCACCAAAGCCGGATTGAAGAAACTCGAGGATTCCGATACGGATTTCCGCGAAATGAAGAAAATCTTCGATTACATCCTACGGTAGGAGGAACCCCATGAACAAAACAGATTTTATACGAAAGTTGCGCATCGAACTCGACTTCTTGACGAAAGAAGAACGGGAAGATGTCGTCAAATACTATGACGAAATGATCCAGGATGCCGTCGAAGGCGGACAAACCGAAGAAGCTTTCATCGAAAGCCTAGGCAGTATCGACTCCATCGTTGATACCGTCCGGAAAGACTCCGGCTTCGTCAAAAAAGTCCGGAACAAACTTTCTCCGGAAGCCAAAGAGGCCATCAGCGTTACAGCGAAAGTCATCGGTTACATTCTCTTCGTGTTCGCAGCCATCTTGGTCATTGGCTTAGGATGCAGCTTTGCTGCCAGCGGCACGATGATGGCGGTTACCGCGATTGTCGACATCGTCGCCGATCCGACCCAAGCCGCGATGGTCTTGATGACCCGCGCCGGACAAATCATTTTAGGCGCCGGGCTGATTATCTTGGCGATTTCATTCTTCATCCTGTTCTTCAAATATGCCAAAAAAGGCATGGAGAAGTTACTTGATAAACTTCAAGAATTACTCAATAAGGAGGATTCGAAACATGTTTAAACTCTTAGCAACCGGTGCCATCTTGGTGGCTGTCGGATTAGGATTGACCATCGTCGGCGGAGTCATTTCCGGCGAAGGCATGGGCATGATGCATGGCTATGACAATTACGAAATGGCAGATCCCTACATCACGGATACCGCGGGCGTCGGCACGATCGATCTTACCGTCGAAAACCGCCGCGTAATCGTCGAACCGGCAACGGATGATCAAATTACGATTACCTATGCCGAAAGCACCTATGATACCATCGACATTTCCTCTGCCGGCGGCGTGATCAGCGTGACCAACGACGTCTCTCATTGGCTCTGGTTTACCTGGCCTTCCATGATGTCTACGTCTCAAGAGCGGACCGTCACCGTCTACATTCCTTCAGCGTTGGCGGTCGATCTTGAGCTGGAAACCGAAAATGGTTCGTTATATGTTTCCGATTTACCCGAAGTGACGACGCTTGATTTGACGAGCACCAACGGTAATATCGATGTGTCCAATTTACCCGGTTTGGATGCCTTGGACGCCGTGACCACCAATGGTGAAATCTCATTGACCAATGTTGCCGTCACCGGAACCATCGACTTATTGACCGCCAACGGAACGATCGATATGGACGAAGTCTCTGCTCCGACCATCTTAGCGAATACTTCAAACGGACAAGTCTTAGGCACCGGCGTTACGGCCGACGACGTGACCGGCCACAGCGTCAATGGCGATGTCGAATTAGAAATCCATGGTGAATTAAGCGACTATTATGTGAAACTCGGAACCGTCAATGGTTCGATGTACATCGATGATGTCAAAGTGACGCAAAACGCCTATAACACGAATTTGCCGAACAAATTGGATTTAAGCACGACCAACGGCAGTGTCCGTTTGAACTTCGTGGCTTAGTTTATGGCTGAGCTCCGAAAACTGGCTCATCCTTTCCATCCCCTCTACGACGAAGCTTCCGAGATTATCATTCTCGGAAGTTTTCCTTCGGTGAAGTCCGTCAAAGAAGGCTATTATTACGCCAACCCGCACAACCGATTTTATGCGGTCATGAGTGCGCTTTTGAACGAAGATTTGGTCTCAGTGGATTGGAATGAAAAAAAACGCATTCTTTTGAGCCACCATATTGCGTTGCATGATGTCATCGGCCGCTGCCAAATCGAAGGATCATCGGATGCGACCATCCATAATCCCCAACCCAGCCGTCTCAAAGCCATCCTTGCGGAAAGTAACATTTCCCGCGTCTATTGCAACGGCCAAAAAGCCTATGCCCTTTATCAAAAATACTTTTCGGATATTCCCCTACCCGTCGAAGTTCTTCCTTCGACCAGCCCGGCGAATGCCAAAATGAGTCTTTCTGAATTGATCGAAGTCTGGAGCAAAGCATTAAATAAGTAAGTCTCGAAGTCATCCTTTATAATGGGTTTATAAACCCATGATGACAGGAGATGATCACGATGGGGCTCTACGATATTTCTGTTAAAGATATGAAAAATGCCGAAGTGAGCATGAAAACGTTCGAAGGCAAGGTACTTTTAGTCGTCAACACAGCGACCGGATGCGGTTTTACCCCGCAATATGACGGACTCGAAAAACTTTATGCAACCTATAAAGATAAAGGTTTCGTGGTCCTCGACTTCCCGTGCAACCAATTTGCCGGTCAAGCCCCGGATAACATTGAAAAAATCGATTCGTTCTGCACCTTGAAATACCACACGACTTTCCCGCGCTTCGCCAAAATCGATGTCAACGGCGAAAAAGAAAGCCCCTTGTATACGTTCCTTAAAAAGGAAAAAAGCGGATTACTCGGTGAACGGATTCATTGGAACTTCACCAAATTCCTCATCAACCGCCAAGGCGAAGTCGTTAAACGCTATGCCTCCGCGGTCAAACCCGAAGACATTGCGCACGATATCGAAAAATTGATTGCCTAAATCCCACAACATTTCATTGTTCCGTCAAACCCTCCGAAAGAGGGTTTTTTTGTTGCCTTCATACTTACATTCTTTGGCTAATCGTTTACAATAAAACAAGAGGTGATACTATGCCAGAAAACTTAGAATATTTCATTTACGCCATCCTTGCCGCCGTTGTGATTCTCATTGCCTTGATGATCCTCGCTTTGGTACTTCTATTTACTTTTAGTAAATACTTTGCCAACCGCAAGTTCCGTGTCAAAGCCAGCTTCGATGTTAATCCAGACACCAAAGAAGATGGGTTTACCTTGACGGTTTACAACAACAATCTCAATGATGTCCGAATCAACGACTTCGGTCTAATTTATAATGGCGAACGGATTACCTATACCGAACGTTACCGCACCAGCCACGGATGTGCTCCTACCGAAAATCCGATTATTTTGGCGCATGGCCTGATTTGGCTCGATTTGCCGGTCAAAGAACTGGAAGATCTCCTTAAACTCCGGAATAAAGGTTCTTTAAAACTGAAGAAGTTAGCGATTTTCGTGGATGATTCGTTAGGTATCCAGACCACCGCGAAAGCCAAAGAAATCGCTTCGGTCATCAAAAAAGATTTCAAGGCGGAACAAAAAGCATTGGCTGAAGTCCATTGTGCGGAAAAGAAGAAAGCACGGCAAGAAAAGCGGAAAGCTTGGCTTGCCAACTTCAAAATGAAAGTTGCTTCCATCTTTAAAAAGAAAGAGAAAAAAGCGTAAGAAAATAAAAGCGCCCTCGAGGCGCTTTTACTTTAATGTGACTTTTGGTTTTTGACCATGTAATTGATGATGTCTTTTCGGGTTACGATACCGATAAACATTCCACGGTCGTCGACCACGGGCACGTAGTTTTGTTGGGCGGATAGCATAAACAGCTCTTCGACGTTGGTATCGACACGTACCGCTTTGTCATTGAAATAACGCGGGACTTTGATCAAAGGGATATCCTCGGTCTCCAGCAGGTTCATGTTGTGATTGCTCTTGAGAAACCATAGCAGATCGCCTTCGCTGAGGGTTCCCAAATACCCCCCGTCGTTCTTCAAAATTGGAATGGCTGCGTGTCGGTAATGCTCCATCTTCTCTAAGGCGTTTCGTACCGTATCGTCTTCTTTTAGAAAAATAACTTCGGTCTTGGGCTTCAAGAAGAAAAGAATGTTCATTTTTGACTCCTTGAGTGTCAGTGTAGAAACCATTTGTAAGGGCTTCCATTTGTATTTTATGCTATTTTACGTAGTAAAGCAAAAAATATTTTATCGACTTTGCTTTTCTCTTGGCGGCATCGTCGACATCCGTTGTTTTTGTTACGAAATGGTCTAAAATTAGAGATAAGAAATTGACCTTGAGGTTTATATCATGAATCCCAAAGAAAAACGATTGGCGTGGCTTATTCCTTTGATTACATTGGGAATCCTTTTGCTTCCCCTTTTAATATCGCTTTTCGGTATTTGGTCCGGATTTGATTTGTTCGCCGGAGTCATTATTTCGGCTGTGCTTTTCTTCATCGTCTGTGGCTTGACTGTTTTTGCCATCCCGGCAGTTTTTATGTTCGTGCGGATGAAACAAAAAGAAAAAGGAACGCTAACGTCAAAGAAAAACAACCTATGGTTGATTCTTTCGGGAACGCTTTTGATTTTGTCCTTGGTTTATGTCTATTTTACGTATCTCGGTCCCCTGGTTTTCAATTGGCCCTACTGCCCTTCCGGTAGTATTTGCTGGGGAGGGCTCATCGTTCCCTATTGGTTCAACGCCTTAACCTTTTTCGGGTTTGGCGTCATCGGCGTGGTTTGTCTTCCGTATCTGTGGTTTGTCGTTCGCGATGTTCCGCTTATTAAAAACAGAAGGGATTAGCCTTCTGCTTTTCGATCTTACGATTTCACCGGCATGCGGATAAAGACGCTGCCGTTTTCTTTTCGTTCGGCAAGATATAAGACGTTTTTGATGTCCAAACGGAGGTTGTTGCTCCTCAAGAAACCTTCGATGAGTTCTTTTTTTGTGCCATCTTCCATTTCTTTGAATTCTTGCGGCGTGAGTGTGGCTTGGATGCATGGGCCCTCAGGGAGCACCACTTTTCGGAATCCGGGCGGAAGGACAGTGTCAGGTTGAACCGCAATATATTGGATGTAAGTCACATTACGAACACCATGTTGGGTAACGACGATGGTGGCAAAATAGGATTTGACTTGATCGGAAACAAGATGATTGAGCTCGGCGTACTTACGAATGCCTTCGGTGGCACTGGCGGGAACGCCTTCTCCGGTAAAGAAAGCAAAAGCGAATGTTTGGGTCTCAAAACGACCGATTTTCAATTCCATAAATGAATCCCCTTTGACATTAAGTATACGGCAAACACATCCCAAGAGACGATTTTTCCGAGGTTTTGGGATTTTTACGAAAGCGGTTGACAAGGCAAAAAGCATTTTCTATACTTGTTGCATATATTCAAAGATGCGGAAGAGAAAGAGTAGTTGATTGCGTTCCTCACAGCGAGCCTAATATGGTGAAAGTAGGCACGAATTCAATCGATGAACATGGTCTCTGAGTCGCGCTTCCGAAACTAAGTAGGTAGCGTCGGGTGGGCCCGTTAAAGCCCTAGGGTTTGTTTGAACCCGAAGAGGCTTTTATTGCAAAATAAAGGCGAACATGGGTGGTACCACGAAGCTTTAGCTCTCGTCCTTGTGACGGGAGCTTTTTATTTCCCGGGAAGAGGTACCTCTATGATCGTTCTGTCAAATTTATCCAAAACCTATGCCCAACAAACCGAAGATAACGCTGCTTTAAAAGGCGTCAGTTTTGAGGTTCGTCCGGGTGAAATTTTCGGTCTGATCGGCAAAAGCGGCGCCGGAAAGACCACACTGCTTCGAATTCTTGCTCAACTTGAAACCCCGACTTCGGGATACGTCGATGTCAACGGTGTCCGCATTGCCGGAGTGGGCAAACATGGCGGCGACGAAGTCAAACGTCAATTGGGCATCGTGTTCCAAAATTTTGATTTGCTGATGCAGAAAACGGTTGAGCAAAATATCGCTTTTCCGCTACAACTACGTGGGATTGAAAAGCATGAGCGAATGCGACGCGTCGAGGAACTTTTGAAGTTGGTGGGATTGTCCGACAAGGCCAAGGCTTACCCGGCGATGCTCAGCGGCGGTCAAAAACAGCGCGTGGCCATTGCCCGAGCGTTGGCCAGTGACCCCTCCTCCTTACTTTTGGATGAACCCACAAGTGCCCTCGATTCCGTCACGACCCGTTCAATTCTCTCCCTTCTAAAAGAAATCAGTGAACAACGGAAGGTGACGATTATCATCATCACCCACGAAATCGGTGTCGTTAAAAGCATTTGCCAACGCGTAGCTGTGTTGGATGAAGGAAACGTCGTTGAAATCGGTTCGGTCAGTGATGTCTTCACCCGTCCTCAAAGTCCTATGACACGTTTGTTGTTAGGCGCGAAGGAGGTGACCGACTTTGGAAATCCTTCGTGATATCTTGCTCGCCACAGGCGAAACGTTGTATATGTCGCTGGTTTCTCTGGTCATCAGTTATCTCATCGGTTTGCCTTTAGGCATTCTTCTGATTCTGACCCAAAGTGATGGTTTATTTCCAAGAAAAACAGTGAATACAGTTCTTGGATGGATTGTCGACATGGCCCGTTCGGTGCCCTTCATCATCTTGATGATTCTCATTGTTCCGGTGACACGCTGGGTGATGGGAACTGCCATTGGAACCACTGCCGCCATTGTCCCCTTGACGCTTTGTGCCATTCCCTTCGTTGCCCGAGTCAGCGAGCAATCCTTAAAAGAAGTTGATAAAGGCACGATTGAAGCGGTCTTGGCCATGGGCGCCAAACCGTGGCAAATCATTCTCCATGTATACCTCAACGAAGCTCTGCCTTCTCTGGTCCGTGGAATTGCCCTCACGGCCATCAACATCATCGGTTATTCCGCGATGGCGGGAGCCTTGGGTGGAGGCGGCCTCGGAAATTATGCCATTACGGAAGGTTACTACCGTTATGACACAACCTTAGTTATTTATACTGTCTTAGTCATCGTCGTCATCGTCATTCTGCTTCAAACCACGTTCAATTTCGTGGCAAAAAAAATCAATCACAAAAAATAAAAAAAGGAAGGTTAACACCTATGAAAAACAGTATCAAATTTGTCGCTTCAGCCGGACTTCTCGCTTTACTCCTTGCTTCCTGCGGAAACAAAAACACAATCGCCGACAAAACCCTCGTGGTTGGAGCTTCACCGACCCCGCATGCGTTAATTCTTGAAGCCGCCAGACCCGCCATCGAAGCCGCCGGTTACACCTTAAAAATCGTCGAATTCACAGACTATATTCTTCCAAATTTGTCGCTTCAAGACGGGGAGTTGGACGCCAACTATTTCCAACATTTACCGTACTTGGAAGACTTTAATGTCAAAAATGAGACGGATTTGGTCAGTGCCTTGGCAGTCCACTTCGAACCGTTAGGCATTTATGCGGGGAAAAAGAGCAGCTTGTCCCAAGTTGCTACCGGTGACCGCATCGCGATTCCCAACGATAACACGAACGGTGGACGTGCCCTTTTGCTTTTGGCCCAAGAAGGGTTATTGACCGCTAAAGAAGGCACTGCTGCAAAAGGCATCGCGGTGACGCTTGACGACTTCGACAATACTCTTTATCAATTGGACATTTATCAAACGAATGCCGAAGCCGTTCCCTCAGCTTTAGGGGATGTGGCTTTTGGCGTGATTAACGGCAACTATGCACTCAGTGCTCAAGTCACCGATTCCATCCTTGCCCAAGAATCTTCCGAATCCACAGCGGCACTCACTTATGCCAACATCATTGCCGTCAAAGCGGGCAATGAAAACGAAGCTGCGATCACGGTTTTGAAAGAGGCATTAACCTCCGAAACCATCCGTGATTATATACTCACCACGTTTGGTGGAGCCGTCGTTCCGGTGTTTGCCTGATTTTGAGCATGTGTCAGGAAGTTTTTCTTTCGCTATCGTAAAATATATTTGGAAGTATCGATAGCACTTCAATGAAAGGAAAAACTAAAAATGCTTAAAAAATCACTCGTCGATCTGATCAATTTACAAGTCAACCGCGAATTCTACTCTGCCTATATGTATCTCGATATGTCAGTCTATGCCAACGACCACGGCCTCATCGGCTTTGCCAAATGGTTTAAAGTCCAAGCACAAGAAGAAAGAGACCACGCCCTCTATTTTGTCGAGTACTTGCAACACGTCGGAGCTCCGGTCGTGTACGAAACGATTTCCAAGCCCGAACGCAATTACAAAGACATCGAAGAAATGTTGAAAGAGCAACTCCGTCACGAGCAATTCGTCACGACGTCCATCGGCAACATCTTAGCGGAAGCCATCAAGGAAAAGGATTATTTGACCCAAGAATACTTGCAATGGTTCATCCGTGAACAAGGCGAAGAAGAAAAGAATGCCAACGACCTCATCTTGGCATTTGGCCTTTATGGCAAAAACCCTGCGAGTCTGATGGAACTCGATCACGGCGTCGGCAAACGCGAATATCACAAAAGCGTTCCCTCGCTCGACTAAGACTTACGAAACGAAGAGTGACCCTCTTCGTTTTTTTATCTAAAAAATAAAAGTTTTTCATCATCTCGCTACTTTAAGTAATAAAATAAAAAGAGAGATGTCATTTTTGAATACATCAAATTCAAGCGGTATTTCTTCGGCAAATCGGGAAAGTGGGCCCTATGAAAAAAATAATTAAACGTATTTCGGTCATAACTTCGTTTGTTCTATTAAGTGCTATTTTGCTCGTCTTGGTCTTTGGCAAAGCCGGTTTCTCGTTTGCCGGATATATCGAAGATGGCGATGATTATTCCGACGTAATCTCATTAGGCGTTGCCGACAAGAACCCGCGCATCGTCGATATCGCGATGTTGGGAGCCCACGATGCCTTTTCCAGCCGCATTACCAAAGACTCTCCGGTCGATCCCGGTGAAGCGGAAGACAGCATTATTCGCAATAAGACCGTGGCCTTTTTTGCGGATGGATTATTCGCCCGTTTATCCAAATCTCAACGTGGGGATGCCACCGAGATGTTGGAAAACGGCGTCCGTTACTTGGATGTCCGCCTATCGTATATCGAAGGAACTTGGTATACCAAACATGCCTTGGTTTCGGATGAATTATCCTATTACTTAGGCGATGTGATTGCGTTTTTGGATGACCATCCGGGCGAATTCATCGTCTTTGATATTCAACATGTTTACCTTGGGGAAGCCACATTTGATGATTTGTTTACCTATTTGGATACCTTTGAGGTCGACGGCAAAAGCTTGTTGGATTTCGTCCATTTTGATCCCACAACGATCGCACTGGGCGATTTACGTTACGATGACGTCACCGACGGAGGAACCAAAAGCGGTGTCGTCCTTTTGGCCAAAACCGAACACTCCCCCACGCTTCAAAAGCATTATGAACGCGGTGAGGGCGATACCGAAGGTTCCGACATCGTTTCCATCCGTTCGCTTTGGCATAACACCAGCGACAGCAAAAAAATGCTCAACGGAATCCGTGAGGAATATGAAAATATTTCCGGAAGCGATACATATGACGACATTTTCCGAGTGAATCAAGCCCAGAAAACGGGCGTTATCAGCGGAACCGACCTCCTCGATACCATCGTCGGTTGGTCCTTATTGGATATGGCCAGTTACTTCAATTCGCGGCTTGTCCGCCAAACGGATTTTGCCGATTGGTTCTCGGCAATGCCGATATTGATGGTCGATTACGCCATCAGCAACCGCGGCCACTTCAATTACCTAGCCAACTTCGCAATTCTTGCCTATAACCAAGCTCAAGTTTAAAACATAGAGAACGCCTTTACAGGCGTTTTTTCTTTGCGAATTTGGACTTTTTTGCCGAATTCATCGAATTATCCATTATAATGGATGAAGCGAACGTTTATGTGCTAAAGGAGTCTTGTCATGGATAGCGTCAACGTCTTCAAACGTTACGAAAAAAAATTTATCATGACCCGCGCGCAAGCCGAGGCTCTTTTACCCATTATCCGGGCGCACATGAGCGAAGACCCTTTCTGCCTCAATGGAAAAAGCTACTTCATCCGCAACATCTATTGGGATACGGAAGATAACGATTTGATTCGCCAATCGGTTGAAAAACCACGGTATAAAGAAAAAATCCGCGTCCGAAAATATGGCTCTTACGAACATTCCAACCCCGAGGTTTACATCGAAATCAAAAAGAAGATTACGGGCATCGTAACCAAAAGGCGCATCAAGGTTACCCCAGAGGAAGCTGAAAACTTCTTGGCTCACGGAAAACCTCCCCATCGAGAGGATTACCTAGGCCAGCAAATCATCGCCGAGATAAGTTACTTTCTCTCCACCCACAAGGTGGTTCCCAAAGTATTCATCAGTTATGACCGCTTGGCTTTCTTTGATAAAGACAATCCCGAGTTCCGTCTGACCTATGATACGAACATCACTACACGACGCGACCATCTCGAATTTGACTATGGGCCGGTCGGCGAATCAATCATGGATAGTGACCATGTGCTGATGGAAGTCAAAGTTCACGATGCGATGCCATTATGGTTTGCTCACAGTCTATCCGATTTAGGTATTTACTTAGGTAGTTTCTCGAAGTACGGAAAAGAATTCGAGATTTTGAAGCGAAAGGAGCTCATTGAAAATGTTTGATTCCATCTTTGATATCTATGCGACCCAATACGCGGCTTTGATTGCCCTGGTGGCAGCGGTCGTCCTTGGCTTAGTGATTGCCATCCTTTACATGTTCGTGAAACGGAAAAACGGCTATCTCAGCGATTTCCCGATCACCGTCGTTTTATTGGTTCCTGTTTCCAGCATCGTGATTTTCTTAATCAGTGATAATCTGGCGGCCGGCATTACCGTCGGCGGTTTATTTGCGTTGACCCGGTTCCGGAGCGTGCAAAAATCCACCGAAGACATCGCTTATTTGTTTTTAGCGGTTGCCGTCGGTGTGGCCATCGG
>CALMWE010000262.1 GCA_937873795.1 uncultured Caryophanales bacterium | reverse complement strand
CTTGGTCGTGGGTCACGTAAATGAAGGTAATGCCCAGTTTACGGTGCATTTCCTTGAGTTCGAGTTGCATTTCTTTGCGCATCTTGAGGTCCAAGGCACCCAAGGGTTCATCGAGTAAAAGGATTTTCGGATCATTGACGATGGCGCGGGCAATGGCGACGCGTTGTTGTTGACCACCGCTGAGCGTGGTGACGTCGCGGTCTTCGAATTCTTCAAGGTCAACGACTTTGAGGGCTTTCATGACCCGTTCGTCGATTTCATCGATCGTCAGCTTGCGGGAAACAGTGACCTTCTTTCCGCTTTCGTCGGTCCCTTCGAAATCGTATTTACGAAGTTTGAGACCGAACGCGATATTGTCATACACATTCAAGTGTTGGAAAAGGGCATAACGTTGGAAAACGGTATTAACCGGGCGTTGATAAGGCGGGACATGCGAGATGTCTTGGCCGTTGAGGATGATTTTGCCTTGGGTCGGCATTTCAAAACCGGCGATCATGCGAAGCGTGGTCGTCTTGCCACAACCGGAAGGGCCTAAAAAGGTGACGAATTCACCCTTTTTGACATCCAAATTAAAATTTTCGACGGCGAATTTCCCATCGAATTCTTTCGAGACATTCTGAAGCGAAATGACAACCGAGTCATTATCCATTGGCCTACCCCACCATTCTTTGCAAATTTGGTACCGAGGCGGCCTCAAAAATTCGTTAGGAAGTTTTCGGGGATACGGTACTAAAAAATATATAACACTTTTCTTTGAAAAAAGACAACAAAAATACCGAAAAATCACACAGTTGATTAAATTCTTTTTTTTCACGGGTTTTGAAATGAAAAAAGAAAGGCCGAAAAAGCGTGCCTTTTTGCCCTTCTTGAAAAGAGTTTATTGTTTGCATCGTGCGGGCATATGCCCTAAGATAAAAGCATCCTACGAGGTAAACCTTATGAAATCGTTGAAATGGACGCTTGCGAAAACCGTTGCCGCTGCCGCCTTGATTTTAACCGGTTGTTCGACCACCCAAGATAACCGCGTGAATTTAGTCACGGGATACAGCAACCTTGAAACCTACGAAACATTGACGGAATATTCGGCTTTCTCAACTTTAGTTGAAAGCGAAGAAACCTTTGTCATCGTCATTACCAATCTATCCTGCAGTTGTACCACGACGTTCTTGCCGATTCTAAGACAATTCATCACCGAAAATCACGTGCTTGTGTACACCCTTGAACTCGACGATATCCAGTATCAAGAGGAATTCTACGGATTACCGGTCAAGACCGGAGAAACACCGATTCTCGGGATTTACGAGGATGGCGATTTAGCTCACTACAAGAGCTACATCACCGGTAACGCCACAAAAAATAAACCGTTCACCAATTACGAAGCATTCG
>CALMWE010000261.1 GCA_937873795.1 uncultured Caryophanales bacterium | reverse complement strand
AATCCACCATCGAAGTTTTGATAGGCACCGAGGCACGCCAAAACATCGTCTCGGCTACCGTTTTCAAAGTGAAATTTGTAACGGGCTAAGTCGAGGGGGCGGGCATAGGCGTAAATAAACGCTTTGGCTTTGACAAAATCCATGATGAATACCTCGTGGTAAAGGTCGTTAAGTCAAGATAACTTGATTATAACCTCTTGGGACTGTTTTTTCTATTTTTGATTCTCCCAACGATTACGAGTGTTAACGCGAAAGTAGAACGTTTTTGGCAAGTTAACTAGGTATTTTTAAGTCATTTTTACCTAATTAAACTTGTTTTTCAATCCGAAGAACATTAAAATAAGACTATATGAAAATATTCAACCTCAACCAAGACGTCTTAGCTTTAAACAAACCCGTGATCAATACCTTGCTGGAAAGTATCGAGTTTTATCGTGGCAAAACTTATGCTCTTCCGGCAATGAAAAAGCTGAATCGGCTTCATAGCCTCAGCAAACGGCGTAGCACCACGTCATCCAATGCGATTGAAGCCATTCAAGTGACTCCGTTACGGGAAAAGCAACTTTTTGAGATGGGGGAAACACCCTCCTCTTTCGAAGACTATATGCTGACGGGCTATAACAAAGCGCTTGAAGGCATCTTTTCGAATTATTCCTATCAAGTTTTGGATGCTTCCTTCATTTGTGACCTTCATCGGCAGTTATATGAAGGATGGAACCCAGGTTTTGGAGGCCGCTACAAACAAAATCAAAATTACATCCAAGCAATCCATGAAGATGGTTCGAAAGAAATGATTTTTACACCTCCATCTCCGCGCGATACACCGATGTTGATGGACAACCTCATTTACCAGTTTAATCTCTATGCGGGCGATTCCACCATCAACCGCCTCGTTTTGATTGCGGTCTTTATTCAAAATTTTTTATGTATCCACCCCTTTGATGATGGTAACGGCCGAGTTTCACGTCTGTTGACTACTTTTTTGCTTTTAAAGTACGGATACGATTTGGATCGCTATTATTCGCTGTCCTACCTCATCTTAAATTCGCTTGATGATTATTATGAAGCACTCCACACCAGTGATCGGGGGTGGAAAGAGAATGAAAGCGACGCGACAGCATTCGTCCTTTTCCTTTTAAAAATGATTTTATCCGGTTACGTTAAACTGGATTTTGTGCTTGAAGCCAATCATTTGCCAAATACCACGGCTGAGGAGAAAACCTTGTATGTCATCAACCAATCGAGCCGCCCTATATCAAAAGCGGACATTGAGGAAGTTCTTTATACTCTCGGCAGGGATTCCATCGAAAAAAGTTTGAAAAAACTAGTCAAAGAGAAAAAGATTCAGCTCGTCCAAAAAGGACGTTTCTCACTCTATTACCGTTTGTAATTCAATTCGGTATTTTTTGCTTGTTTTTACCTAATTGGAATAAATTTGGTACGCAAGATGTTAGACAAAAAACGGCCTTTTGGTCGTTTTTGTTTAATGAAGTGCGGCTCCTTTGCTCTTGATTCGGGAATGATGGGTTTGAATGGATGTCCACGATAAGGACCATCACTAACGGATTGATAGAAATCTTATCCATCAACAAACAGTTCTTTGAAGGAATTTCATTTCGCATTTTTGCGTTATTTGCATTTTTGCGAAATACAAACTCATTCCTTGCAAGGCTTTTTCAATGAAAAACTAGCGGTTCTTGGGTTCGGGAATGATGACGTTAAGAAGAACGGCAACGACCGTGGCAATCGCTAACGGCGAGATTTGGATGTTGCCGATCATGACTTTAAGGAAACTGGCAT
>CALMWE010000260.1 GCA_937873795.1 uncultured Caryophanales bacterium | reverse complement strand
GATAGGGGATGCAAGTCCCGCGAGAGTTCGAATCTCTCATCTTCCGCCAGAAAACTAATGCCGCATGTCGGCATTTTTTTTATACACAAATAGCGATATGACAAGAAATGGATTCGATATTTTTGAAATATGTTAAAATGAGGAAAAGTTTAGCAAAAGGACCCTTATGCGAACCCATTTAATCATCGGTCTTTCGCTTCTAATCGCCGTCACTTGCCTGCACTTGTTTTTCTGTTTCAAAGAAAACGAAAAGGGGCGCCATTGGAGCAAGATTTTCATCATGCCTCTGTTGGCCTTTTCACTCTTTGCTTTAACCTCCCGTGAAATTCCTCTTTATTTAGGCATCCTTTTTGGATGGATCGGCGACATCTTTCTCATCTTTAAAAAGCGCAGTAAGTGGTTTTTGCTTTTTGGTTTGTTCGCCTTTTTGGCGGGACACGCCTTGTATATTGCCGAAATCGTGCGCCTGTTTTCGTTCCGCGTCCCATGGGTCATCTATCCCATCGTCGCCGGTATCGGCGTGCTTTTTATCGCCATCGGTTACCGCTTGGTTCATGAACGATTAGGCAAAATGGCCATTCCCGCGACTTTCTATGCATTCACTTTGGTGGTGATGGCGTCCTCCGCGGTCGTCCTTTGCCTGAACAATATTTTTATGATTGGTCCGATTTTCGTTCTGATCGGTTGTTTAGCCTTCATTTTGAGCGATTTTCTCATTGCGTATACGTATTTTTACCACGATATCCGCCGGAGGGATTTCTTCATCATGATTCCCTATATACTCGCCGAAGCCGGGATTACCATCGGCATCGCCCTCCTCACGCTTCTTTAATTTTTCCGTTCACTTTCTAATCTTTTAGAAAATCATTTTGATTTTTGTGGCACTCGTTTATTTTTTCTTTATACTTAAAGATAGATACCAAAAAACAAGGCGCCATTCGAAAATATTTTGTTTTTTCGCAAAATGATCGAGTGGGACAACAATGTTGATGAGGAACATGTTTATGAGAACTTTAACCTATTTTTTCATTCCCGGATGCCCATACTGTGCTCAAGCCAAACAATACATGCACGAAATTTTCCTGGAACATCCCGAGTACCGGAACATCCCAATCCGTGAAATCGATGAGACCCGCCAACCCGAATTAGCCAATTTTTATGATTACTACTACACCCCATGCTTCTTTCTCGAGGGAAGAAAAATCATGGAGGGAATTCCGACCAAAGCGCTCATCTTAGCGGTGTTTGAAGCCGCTTATAAAGACTAAAGTGAGGGATCCTATGCAAAAAGAATTGACCGAAGGGCGTCTGTTAGATGCCAAAGGTAACCTTGCCGAAGCAGGGTACAGCTATCATTTAGTCCGTGACTATCGCCGTAAAGACATCAAAGCCGGCAAACTCCGCATCAAGGAGTGGGATTACTATTACATCGGCAATCCCCTGTTCGCCATTGCCTTGACCATCGACGACAATTCGTATATGTCCATGGCCAGCGTGACGTTCTTTGATTTCACCGAGAAAAAAGACTACACCAAGAGTCCCATCAGTTTCTTCAGTTTGGGACGTGTCGGTTTACCTTCTTCCTCTAAAGGAGGAACGACCAAAATCAAAGGCCATGGTTATTCGCTTTCGTTCATGAACGACGGCGACACCCGCCATTTGGTGGGCCACATGGATAACCTCGTGAAAGGCAAAGACCTGTCGTTTGATTTGGTCTTAGCCGAAACCAACCGCGACTCCATGGTCATCGCCACGCCGTTCAAAAAGAAAAAGCATTTCTATTACAACCAAAAAATCAATCTTCTCGAAGCCACCGGACAAGTCGTCTTCGGCGACAAGACCTACGATATGGAAGGTTCCCTCGGGGTCCTCGACTGGGGCCGTGGCGTTTGGACCTACAAAAACACCTGGTATTGGAGCTCACTGAATGCCCGGTATCATGGCAAACGCATCGGGTTCAACCTTGGATACGGTTTCGGTGATACTTCGGCCGCTTCCGAAAATATGTTTTTCTACAACGACCGCGCCTACAAACTCGGTGAGGTCGAATTCAATATTCCCAAAGACCCCAAAACCGGAAAAGAATGCTTCATGTGCGATTGGACCTTCACCAGTCCGGATAATTCCGTCCAACTCACGTTCAAGCCAATCTTGGATCGTTACAGCGGAACCTCACTGGTGGTCATCAAATCCATCCAGCATCAAGTCTTTGGCAAATTCTCCGGTTCGATTACCGTGGAAGGCAAGAAAATCGAGTTCGAAGATTTACTCGGTTTTGCCGAAAAAGT
>CALMWE010000259.1 GCA_937873795.1 uncultured Caryophanales bacterium | reverse complement strand
GGGTCAGACGCTGTGGTTTTTAGATAAAATCTTTTATCTAGTCATTTCTTACCAGACTAGCATTATTATACAGTAAACGGATTATTCAACATAATCAAATGACTTCTTAATTTCAAAATTTGACTGCCGCGGGAAACGAGTATCTTTTTGAAACCGCGGAATATAGATTGGAACACCGTTTTTATCCACAACAACAGGCCAAATTTTTCTCAGTGAAACGGGGAGTTTCCAATCGATATACAACCGATTGACCCGTTTGATCATTTTCCCAACCCGGATGCGGTCACCCGATTGTGCAGGACGAAGGGTTAAGGGATAAGCCTCAAGCGGAATAAAATCCTTCAGGTAACCTTCAGAGAAATCCACTGTAAAATAGGAACATTCGAAAGGGCACGGCTGCTTAATAAGATAGAAATACGGTTCGATTTTTTTCAAAAGAGTGAGAGATAGAAAATCGTATTGCCTGACGAAGGCCCATTTTGTTCCAAGAGTTACTTGCTTGTTCGGCTGATCAGAAGAACATAAGCGACGGATTTGTTGAACCCGATTGTAACTCAGGGATTGTGAGCATTTTTGCTTTTGAAGCATCGAATAAAGTAAAAAAGTAAAAGACTCGTCAGAAAGCGTTTTAGCTTTGTTAATGTCAATTCGATCAAACGTTCCAAAGGTATGCTCTAAGAGATGAATTTCCAAAAGGTTTCTTTGGTTGATGCTTTTGATGTCGAAAATGATGTTTTGACGTGAAACTGAATCCATTTTTTCAACCACAGCATGACGGACGCGATTGCGTTGATAATGGTCCTCTAGATTACTCGAGTCGATGGCATAGGGTACTTGGTGAAGGTCACAATAGTCTTTTAACGATTCTTTCGAAAAGTCGAGCAAAGGACGCAAGATTTCCATCTCAAAGGCCGTCGTTTTCTCTGAAAGACCGTAAGAAATAAGCTTGGTTTTGCGGGCTTTTTGCATTAAATAGGTCTCGATATGATCATCCTGTTGATGAGCAACGAACAAGCCGTCGGCATGATGCTCTTTGTAACGCTTTTGAAAAAACCGGTATCGTACATTCCGCGCCCATGCTTGGAAGTTACCCGAGGGCTTCATTCCTGTGGTATCCAGCACGTCGAGTTCGAGGTCGTGTGCAAGACAGTATTGTTCCAACCCCGATTGTTCAAAATTGCTTTCGGGCCGCTTATGATAATTCACATGGCAAACAATCGGCTTGAATCCTTCCTCCACAAGCATATTTAAAAGGGCCATGGAGTCGGGGCCGAACGAGCAAGCTAACAAGTAGGTTTTGTTTTTATCAAAGGGAAAAAGCATGGACTATACCACTTCGTCTTTGATGATTTTATACATTTCGGAAGAACTTGCCTTTGTGGCGTTTTCCGAAACTGCAAGCACTTCAAAAAGGATACGATGTTTCCCTAGACGTAAGAGAACTTGATCGCCAACTTTGATTTCGCTGGAAGGTTTGGCGTCTTTGCCGTTGATGCTAACCGTTCCGCCATCCACGATTTCTTTTGCGACCGTTCTTCGCTTGATGAGGCGACTTACTTTCAAGTATTTATCAATACGCATGATGAAGTCCTCCTTCTTTCATTTTATGATAATTTTTTGGTGTTTGGGTTTTTGCTTTCTTCATTCACTCGAACGATGCCCGCAAGCAACTCTTCGAGATGGGAGAGCCAGTCGCCCCGCTTGAATAACCGAGCTTTTAATTCCTTATTGACGTAGTTCACTTTGATATAGGGCATCAAATTGATAATCTCTTTAAATAACGTATTCCCAACTCCGCTGATGGTGCTAAATTTTACTGACATTTTGACATCGACATATTCAGCGGTCTCGCGGACATCGTCAATGGATTCATCCGCACTCAGAATATCGATTTTTCGTTTACGAAGAAGCTTTTCGACTTCTTCAGGCAATCTTCCATAAACATCACGTATTTTGTCATGGATGGCGTCCAATTGAATGAACGTTTTGGCGGCTTCAATTTCTTGGTAAAGTTCGATTTTGTCGGTTTTCCCAGCATAACTGGCCGGAATATAAGCGTCAATGGTCAATGTG
>CALMWE010000258.1 GCA_937873795.1 uncultured Caryophanales bacterium | reverse complement strand
TTATGAACTTCCGATCGGCAGCTTCTGCATGCACGAATTCGTGTTCAACGGACTCAAAGATAAGAGCACCGATGTCCATACCTTGGATATCGCCAAACGCTTGCTCGATTACGGTGTCCACGCGCCGACGATTTACTTCCCGATGTTATTCGAACAATCCATCATGATTGAACCGACCGAAGTCGAATCCAAAGAAACGCTCGATCATTTCATCGCCATGATGCGTACCGTCGCTCAAGAAGCCAAAGAAAATCCCGAAATGGTGAAAAGCGCGCCGCATACGACGCCGGTTCGCCGTTTGGATGAAGTTACGGCGGCCAGAACGCCGATATTGACCTATAAGGATGCGATCAAACATGGTTGATTTACTGATTATCGGAGCGGGCCCCGGAGGCTATGAAGCCGCTTTAGAAGCCCGAAAACACGGCTTGTCCGTGACAATGTTCGACGAACGCCCCGCCGGAGGCACCTGCCTTTGGGTGGGGTGCATTCCCTCGAAAGCGATGCACCACGTCGCCGAAAATTATCGGGGCATTGCCCAACTTCAAGCGTTAGGACAACCCATCACGGTGGGACCGGTCGATCTCAAGGCGTTGTGGGCTCAATAAAATAACGCCGTTCATACCCTAGCCGGCGATGTTTCTTCGCTTTTACAAAACGCAGGCGTCGAAGTCAAGTTGGGTCATGCCCAATTAACCGACGACCACCACATCCTTTGCAATGGCGTCTTGTACGAAGGCAAAAACATCCTTCTTGCTTCGGGTTCGTTCCCGTTCATGCCGCCGATCAATGGCATCAATCTTCCCGGCGTCCTCGATTCCAACCACCTCTTATCACTTCAAACGCTGCCCGCCTCTCTCATCGTTGTCGGGGGCGGTTATATCGGCCTCGAATGGGCCTTCATCTTACGTTCATTCGGGGTGAAAGTAACCATCATCGAGGTGTTGCCGAGTTTGTTGACGATTGCCGACGAAGATGTATCCAAACGCATTCTCGTTTTTGCCAAAAAAGAAGGCATTGAAGTTTTACTTAATGTTCAAATCGGCAGTTTCGAAAAAACCGAGACGGGCATGAAAGTGAATCTTACCAGTGATCCCGGACGCGTGTTAGAAGCCGAAAAAATCCTGGTGGCCACCGGAAGAAGACCTCGGGTCGAAGGCTTGGGCTTAGACAAAGCCGGCGTGCAATACTCGCCGCGCGGAATTGTCGTCAATGCTTTAAAACAAACCTCTGTTCCTCATATTTACGCGGTCGGCGATTGCATCGGTAATCCAATGCTGGCGCACAAGGCCTCGTTCGAAGGACGCCAAGTCGCCATGCATCTGGCGGGTATTGAGTTTCAACCCGATTATTCCGCCATTCCTGCCGCTGTGTTCACCTTCCCGGAAATTGCCTCCGTTGGATTAACCGAAGCCGATGTCCGCGCCAAAGGCATAACCTATGAAACCAAACGGATTCCCTTACGCGCCAACTGCAAAGCGGTTGCCTCGGATCAAACGGACGGTTTCTTCAAGATTATCTATGATGCGAACAAGGTTCTCTTAGGCGCTCACC
>CALMWE010000257.1 GCA_937873795.1 uncultured Caryophanales bacterium | reverse complement strand
AAGACGAAGATCAGGATACACGAGACCATCGCACTGACGACGAGATAATTGCTGGTCACGAAAAGGGCCAAAAACAGCGATATGCCGGCGATCACGTATTTTCCGAGGAATGGGATGGCGGCGACCCAAACAGCGGCTAAAAGAAGCCGAAAATACAGTTTTGAAGGGCTTGGGTTCTTATCCGCACTCTTGCCGCCCCAGATATTACCGATGGCCATCGCAATCATGATGGTGCCGATGATTAAGGTCCAGACAATTTGTGAGCTTGAGAAATACGGGGCTAATAAACGGCTGGCTCCGATTTCAATGGCCATGACGGATAGACCCGAAAAGAACTCGGTCACATACAAGAACCACTTTTTATTGATCATAAGGTTTCCTCCAAGCGGATTTAGGATGGGGTATTAGTAGATATTATACCGTAAGTGTCAAGAAACTACACGGTGAGAGAAAAGCGGCCCCAAAGGACCGCTCATCATAAGTAATCAGCGATTACGCGACATACCCCCACACGACGGGACGGCTACTGGCGTTCCAGTCCGTATTCCATGCTGCGGGTTTAGCACTGGCGACACAGTTGATGGTGAGGTTATTGCACAAGTAGAAGCCATGGTAACCGATCGTGGTCACGGAGCTGGGGATGATTACGGAAGTCAACGTCGAAATATCCCGGAAGGCATTGCCTTGAATGGTCGTGACGCTGCTGGGGACGGTATAAGAAGCATCCGATTTTCCCGAGGGGAACATCACTAAGGTCGTCATATCTTCGGTGAATAACACGCCATCGACAATGGCATAGGCCGTGTTGGCGGGATCGATGGTGAGCGTCAGGTTGAGGCAGGAACGGAAACTGTATTCAAGGATGGAGGTGACGCTGCTGGGAATGCTGACCGCGGCTAAGGAGAGGTTATCGCGGAAAGCATTGTTGAGGATACTCACCACACCGCTGGGAATCGCATAGGTCGCATCGGCTTTTCCGGTGGGATAGTTGATCAAGGTCGTGAAGTCTTTATTGAATAGGACACCCGCGAGCGAAGCATAGTTGGCATTGGCCGAGGCGACCACAATTTCGGTGAGCGAGGAACAGCCGACGAAAACAAACGCGCCGATGCTGGTCACTGTGGAGGGAATCGTAATCGAAGTCATCGTGGTGCAGCCGAGGAAAGCATTACCATTGATGGTCACTAAACCTTCGGGTAACGTCATGTTGCCTAAGAGCGAGCAATACGCAAAGGCACGGGTACCGATGGTGGTCAACCCACTGGGAAGCGTCAGCGACGTCAAGGAAGAACAGTTATAGAACGCATCCATGTCGATGGTCGTAATGCCCGAAGGAAGCGTGACACTGCCTAGACTTGAACATCCTTGGAAGGTCGAGGACGGGAGTGTGGTTAATCCGGAAGGCAAGGTGACCGAGGTGAGTCCGGTGCAATACACGAACGTCGAAACGCCGAGGTTGGTCACGGTATTCGGGATCACCACGTTATCCAGCGATGAGCAAAAGCCAAAGACGCTGCTGCCGAGGGTGGTAACGCTGGGTGAAATGGTGACGCTTTCAAGGAGGGTGGCATGGAAGAAAGCACCCTCGGCAACGGTGGTTACGCCCGAAGGAATGCTGTAAGAAGTTCCTTTACCGTCGGGATAAATAAGCAAGGTATCTTGGGTTTCATTGAATAAAACGCCGTCCAACGATGAGAAGTGCGTATTGGCCTCATCGACGGTAATCGAGGTCAACGATGAATCACCGACAAAGGGGAGTTGACCAAAACTGCCCAACGAGGCCGGTAAATGGATCGTGGTCAAAGAGGTACATCCGGCAAAGGCGCCATCGCCGATGGTGACGAGTGTCGAAGGCAAATCCACCGCTTCGAGGCTGGTAAAGCCATCGAACACTTCGGCGGCAATCGAGGTAACCGGAAGGCCTTCATAACTCGAGGGAATGGAAATACGGACCATGGTATTATCGGAAACGCTGGTCAGTTCATATGCGGTTCCTTCGGTGATTAAGCTATAGGTCGCCATATAAGGTGTGTAGGTCGCGAAATAACTAAAATTGCCACTGACGGGTTCTAAGGGCCAATCCCATCCGGCGAAGGTAAAGAAGGTTCCTTCTCCCGGATCGTAGGGTTTGGTGGGCGTCGGCCCATCATAAGAAGGCATAGTGCCCGGTTCGACGTCGACGTCTTTTTCAAGCAGCGTCATGCCATCCTCGTCATACCAGGATATTTCATATTTATCGAGGGTTTCGGGATGGTCCACGCAGGAATAAGTCAAGACGATGCTTTCGATGATGACCGGGGCATTGCAAGACATGAGTTGAAAGTAATAGGGAAGATTGGCGAAGTCTTTGCGGACTCCGGAAGTCAAAGGATATTCGAAGTAATTGCTGGTGTCGTAACTCACGCTGATATCCAGATAGCCATCACCCGAGAAGGTGACGGTAATGCCGGTGATCGAGGTGATTTGATAATTGTTACGGATCCACGCGTTGGAGCTCATTTCCACGTGGTTCCCTTCGCTGGCTTTGACATCGCCATAGGCGAATTCGGTGTATCGGACCGTCTGAAGCGTGTCCGTATAGGTCGAAGACGTCGTGGGTGCGTTGGCAGCGTTCAAGGTAATCGTGTAATCACTCTCGCCGTGGATGGGCGAAGGGGGATCTCCCTCTTTGGAAATTAGGGCGATGGCCATAAGAGAGCAAAGCAAAAAAGCGGACCAAACAAAACGGGGTTTCATGGCATAGGTTGACATTGCTTTTTTCCTCATTCAATAGCCTTATTATAACGTTAAATGTTTAAGTTTACAGTAGTGTTTTCCTTTAAGCCTTAGAAAACGGCAGATTTTATCACTCCATTTTGCCTCGGATGAAACTTATCGTCATGGAAATGAAAAATCCCTCTTTTCTTTTTGAAAGGGACTCAAAGGATATCAAAACACCCTCCTAGAAAGGGTTACTGCTTTTGGAAAACCTAAGAGGAAAAGAAAATATTAATCTTTTAAACAGCCGATGGGAACAACGATAATCCCATCTTTTTGAGTAAAGGCATAACCCGTCCCGGTAAGGACCATTAAAAAAGAAGGTTCACTCATTTTTTCGGTATCTACCATATCGGCAAGCTTCAGAAGGTGATTGACGCCTTTCTCAATTTCACTCGTTCCCAATTTGATCTCGATAGCTCCCCAGCGGCCGTCGTTTAAACAAACCACCGCATCCACCTCGACGTCATTTCGGTCGTGATAATGGAAAACTTCCCCATCCAACGCTGAGGCATAAACTCTCAAGTCACGAATGCAAAGCGATTCGAACAAATACCCAAAATAATTGAAATCCTCCATCAGTTTTCCGGGGGTCATGCGAAACAAAGCCGTGCCAATCGAAGGATCGACAAAAAACCGTTTGAGGGAAGTTCGCATCGAGGTCTTTGAGCGCAGTGCAGGACTCCATGCCGGAAGATCTTCGATCACAAAAAGATTGCGAAGACTTTGAATATACGAAGCGATGGTTTTATCGGAGAGCGTTTCATCATAACCAACGATATCTTTTTGAAGGGTTGGAATGGAGGCCATGGTTGCCAAATTGCGGGCATAAGACTTCATAAATGCACGAACCAAAACAGGGTTTTTCTCGACGCCATTCTCACGGCTGATATCAATCTGAATAATGGATTCGACATAGTCAATGGCTTTTTGCAAAGCAACTGTATCACTTTTGCCAATCGAAGAAGGCCACCCGCCACGGATGATGAGTTTTGCCAAGTCCGAAATCGAATGATTTGAAGAACCCTGAATCTTTTTTTCTTTGTCGAAAAGCGCCTTCAACGAAACCACACCGGAAGAGTCTAAAGACTCAAAAAGACTCATAGGGCGCATCAACATACGAGAAATTCTTCCCGTTCCGCTATGGGAAACAGAATTCCAATCCACACACGTAGAGCCAGTAAGAATGAATTGATTCTCTTTTTTCCTTTGATCGATGGTGAAACGTATGGCGTCCCAAAGGCTTGGAGCCATCTGCCATTCATCAATCAAACGTGGCGTTTCTCCAGCCAGAAGGAGGGTTGGATCGACATCGGCAATTCGTTTATATATTTCCGATTGACGAGGATCTTGGAGGTATAGAACGCTTCGGGCATAGCGTTCCCCTGTTGATGTTTTTCCACACCATTTGGGGCCAACGATTAAAACAGCTCCTGAAGCTTCAAGTTTTTTGGCCAAGATGTCATCAGCGACTCGATTTAAATACTTTTCCATCGTTTATCACCCGTTCTAAATATAACCCACATTTCCGTGTTTTACAATGTTTTGCTTCCGTGTTTTGCATTTTTTTGTTTCCGCGTTTTGCATACTCCTTTCCTTTTTCTAAACCTGAAAAGCACCTCAAACAAAAAACCCCATCATGCGATGATGAGGTTTCGTTTGATTGTTTTTGTCTTGAATTAGAAAAGGCCGGCGAAGAAGCCGAAGACGATGTTCCAAATCACCACGAGGAAGCCCCAGATCGCGGTAAAGATCGTCCCGATGAGGGCCAACCCGCCGATGGCGAAGAGGACCGCAAAGACGATGACGACGAAGACCAACGAGAAGACCAGACCTAGTAAGCGACGAATCATGGTTCATGACCTCTTTTCGATCACGGCTTGAACAAGTTGTAGTTCTCGGTGGGATCCGGAGCGAATTCTTGTGATTTGATGAACACCACTAAGCCATCTTTCTTGAAATCGAAGTTTTTCGTTTTGAAGAATTCGATCGGCTTGGCGATGCGTCCGTAGTTACGGGGATTGAATCCTGGGAATTTCTTTTGCAGTAAATTATAGGCCGCACTCCAGAAGACCCAGCCTTCGCCTTGATCTTCGAGTTCGGAGAGTACTTTCTTCAGGTAATCCAAGATATCTTCCAACGGAGAAATCGAGTCTTTCGGGGTTTTGTCTTTGAGCACTTCTTTGGGTTCGTCGGGTTTGACGGCTTCTTTGACTTTCTTTTGCTTGATGGCGTCTTTCTTCAAAGCGTCCAAATAAATGAATTGTTCAAAGGAGTTGACCAATGATAAAGGCGATTTGCTTTCGCCCATGCCCACCACCGTTTTGTTGTCTTCTTTGAGGCGGGTCACGAGTTTGGTGAAGTCGGAGTCCGAGCTGACGATGCAGAAGGTATCGACTTTGTCTTTATAGAGTAAGTCCATCGCATCGATGACAAGGGTGAAGTCCGAGACGTTCTTGCCTTTGACGTAGGCGTATTGTTGGATTGGGGTTAAGCCGTATTCGGCAATCTTTTCTTTCCACGGGCGGATGACGTCGCTGGACCAGTCGCCGTAGACACGTCTTACAGTGATCGTGCCCATCTTATTGAGTTCGTCGATGATGATCGACGCGTAGGTCGCGGAGATATTTTCGGTATCGATTAATAACGCTATGCTTTTTTCCATTCAGGGTTCCTCAGTTTCTCGATAGTTCCATTATAAAGGCAAAACCACGGGATGTGTCGATGGGATTATGGATTTACAGGATTTTGACGATGAAGGCCAATAAGGATAAGACCAAAAGAATCATGATGCCGTTCCAGAGGATGTACTTCTTCGCACGTTGGGGCAAGACGGATTTACCGTCAAAGAAGGAAACACCCAGAAGCATCGCAAAGAACACACCGGCAAAACAGGAAATCAAGACGAGTAAGGCTTCGAGATAATAAACACCGTTGCTAGGTGACGGAAGCAGTAAGAGAAGAAGGCTTGTGACTAAAGTAAACGCCAAGGTGGCGATGCCATAGGCAAGGGTTAACTTCCAATACTTCTTTTCATAGCCGGGATAGTCGATGGGCGTGACTTTTTCGGGGCATAACGCTTTGAGTCCGGTGAGGGTTTCCAGTTCACTGATGAAGGCCAGTAAATCCATGGGGGTATACCCTTCGGCATTGAGCACCCATTCGTGGCCGTTTTTGAGTTTCAAGACGAGATACCGTTGCATCGCCATGAAGGCCTCACGGTCTTCTTTGGGAAGGTCGTAACGTTTCGCTTTGGGTGAGGTTTCCGGAATCATGACGATGGGTTTGGAGGAGATGTTGGCTAAACCGACCAAGGCAAAGCCGCCGAAGAGATACATCGTATGAATCAAGGGCGTGATTTCTTTGCGCACGTTTTGATCGGTGAGATACGTTCCGGTGAGAATTTCCCTTCCGTCACATAAGGCAAATCCGGCAAGATCGTCGGCGAGGCATTCACGGACCCAAATCCGTTTTTTCTTCTTTTCGGGCGGGTTGAGTTGGTCCGCACTTTCGAAGAACCTATTTTTACGCGTCATTAAAGTGATTTTCTTATCTTTCACGAAGATGGCATCGATCTTCTGCATCCGTTTGAAGAACGATAAAAGCGAAAGAATGCAGATGAGGATGGAAACCGCTAGGATGCCAATCTTCCAGTAGAAGTTGACTCCGACGGGAAGAATGATGAAAAGCACACAGAATAAGAAGGAAAGACCCGCGGTGATGAGTGATAAAAGTGTTTTCCCGGATTGACGATAGACGTGTGTCATGATGACCACTCCCTGATATTTCTTATGGTAAATATTTTTATTGACGCTTTTATTATACAAACAAACCATCATAAAAAGAATGAACATTCCCATTTTCGGTTTCTGTGGCTTTCCACGTTTTTGAAAAATTGGAGGTGTTCGTTTATTCAACATTTCACATCAATTTGTCGGTTTCAAATAATATTCCTTGCATCTTGCATTTTTTTCGTGCATTAATTATGCATCTCCTAGGAGGATTTCTATAGAAATGACCAAGTTCAAAATTGTCGTGGATAGCGCGAGCGACCTCACGAGTGACTACCTTAAAAATACCGATATCGGATTCGAAGTGTGCCCCTTGACGATTACCGTCGGTGGCGTCGAATTCGTGGATGATGATGCCCTAAAACTCGAAGCGTTGATGAGTTCACTCAAGAACGCCAACGCCAAGACCTCTTCGTCGTGCCCGTCTCCCGGCGTGTTCCTCAATGCCTACGAAGGCGCCGAATACGTCTTCTGCGTCACGTTATCGTCCAAGCTGAGCGGTTCCTTCAATTCTGCTTTCTTAGCCTCTACGATGGCCAGTAACAAAGTACACGTCATCGACTCCAAACTCGTCAGCGGCGCCGAACGCTTGATCGTCGACCAATTGGTAGGATTGATCAACGAAGGCTTATCCTATGAAGAAATCGTTACCGCGATCGATAAGAAAGTCAAAGACCAAAAGTTATTGTTCGTGCTTCAAAAGTTCGACAACTTGGTCCGTAACGGACGGATGAGCAAGATTGCCAAAAGCATCGCTTCGTTCCTCAACATCAAACCCTTATGCGCGGGTCAAGACGGCGAAATCAAAGTGCTCGCTAAAATCCGGACCTTGAAAGTGGCCCTGCATACGTTGGTGGAAACCATCGGTAAGGATAAGACACCATTAGCCGATAAGACCTGTGTCGTGTCCCACTGCGACGACGAAAAGACGGCCTCCTTCTTAGCGGGTTTGATCCGCAAGTTCTATCCGTTCAAGGAAGTCATCGTCTCGAAGATGCGTGGACTGACTTCCTATTACGCCTTAGAAAAAGGCATCATCGTTTCTTACTAAAAGTAAAAGGACTCGAGCTGAGTCCTTTTTTTGTTATTTCTTGGTGTAGATTTCTGAACCCGGAACCGGGGTTTTGAACACGAACAATTCGAGAACCTCGGGATGTTCGTTACGGACATTCATCAACACGCCATAGGGGATGCTGAGGATTTTGCCGCGTTCATAGACATTCGGCGGATTCTTTCCTAAGGTAATCGTCAATGTTCCTCGCACGACGGTCATGTAGAGGTTGGCATTGCTCATATGGATGGGTAAGCCTTCGCCTTGGGGAAGGACCATATGCATCAGGTTGACGGTTTCGTCCACCACCGCTTTTTCGATGACTTTACTTTCGGAGACTGTATAACCAAACACTTTTTCAATCATGGGTTTGCCCTCCTTGGGGATGATCTAAGCATAACCAATAATGAGATAAGACACAAACGAAGTGATAAGAAACTTACCACAACGTCGGAACACCGGTGACGTAACGCCAATAGCCGGTATAGTTTTCGGAGCTGTAGAGATACACCGTATGGGAGGCAGCATTATTGAACGTGTACGTATCGAGGACAATGGCGTTCCATTGGGCCATGGTCGTACCTTCGTAGTAAATCGTGGTTAAAGCACTGCAGGTATCAAACGTGAAGTTGCCAAGCTCGGTAACCCCCACGGGGATGGTGATGCTGGCCAAATGGGTGCAGTTATTAAAGGCGTTCAAGCCGATTTCGGTGACCCCGCTGGGTAAAACTAAAGAAGTCAAACCGGAGCAGTAATGGAACGCACTAACACCGATATATGTGACACCCGCAGGAATCGTGAACGAAGTCAAACGGATGCAATCGAATAAGACATAGTCTTCCATCCGGGTAATGCCGCTGGGGAAAGTCAGTGAAGTCAACATCTCGCACATGGCAAAGCCATAGATGCCGATCGAAGTAATACTTTCGGGTAAATTGATGGAGGCAAGGTTACTGCACCCGGCGAAGGCATTGTCTTCGATTTTGACGAGTCCGTCGGGAAGCGTCACGGAGGTGATGGAGGCGTTATATTCAAACGCGCTCTTCATGATATGGGTGACTCCGGAAGGAACACTGACCGAGGCGGTCGTAATCGTGGAACCGTCGATGAGAAAGAGGTTATTCAGGATGACCATCGGGTTAATCCCTTGTTGGGCTGTCAACCACGCGGTGTTGGCAAAGGCATACGAACCTAAGGAAGTTACGCTGGAGGGAATCGTAAGGTTGGCGAGCGAAGCACACGAATGGAACGCATTTTCGCCGATATGGGTCACACCACTGGGGATGACTAAGTTATTGATGGCGAAGCATTGATAGAACGTTTCATCTTCGATGCGGGTGATACCGCTGGGAAGGGTCATCGAAGTCACTTTTGAACAGCCATAGAAGGCACTCTTACCGATCGTGGTCACGGTGCTGGGCATCGTGAAGCTGGTCATACTATTGCAGTATTGGAACGCGTATTCACCGATATAGGTGACACCTTCGGGAAGGACGACGGATGTGATGTCGGTGCAACCGGCAAACGCGCCATCGGAGACTTTCGTGATGGTTTCAAGGTGCACATCGATATCACCGGTCGCGGTTAAGGCATCGATGATAATGTTGCGATAAACAATGACTTTATCGGCGTCGCCGCTACGTAACGTAGTTAACCATGGGGTGCCGGTAAAGGCGTCACGGCCGATGCTGGTCAGTCCACTTCCGCCGTTGATCGTGGCGAGGTTGGTGCAGGTTTCAAACGTCGATTGTCCTAACGAAGTTACTCCGCTGGGAATCGTGATGCTTGTTAAGCCCGTGCAGCCATAGAAGGCGGATTCACCAATCATGGTCACCGTACTGGGGATGGTGATACTCATCAAAGAAGGGCAATTATAGAATAAACCGGAGCCGATGAAGGAAACATCGGGAAGGGTAATGGAACTCAGGGAAACACAGTTTCCAAAAGCACCATCGCCGATGACCGTGACACTGCTGGGAATGGAGATGCTTTGTAGGATGGAAGCGTTCATGAACGCACCCGAGGCAATCTGAGTTACCGGGTAGCCGTTATAGGTGGATGGGATGACCACAGAGGTCGGACGTTTGGTGTATCCGGAGACGACATAATGGTCGGTATCAAACGTATAGACAGGACTTGCCGGAGTGGGCAAGCAACTGTAAGTCACGGTGAGACTATTTAAAGTCAAGACACCGGACAATACGGTAATCCGGAAAAAGTAGGGATTATCGGTGAAGACGACCGGTGTGGACGAGAAAAACGGACTGGTGGTGTGAATCACCGTGCCGTAGTCGTAACCCACTTCGAGTTTGACATTCCCGATGAAGCTGGCTTCGATTTGGGTGATGGACGTTATTTGGCTGGTTGAGGCATTGCCGATATAGCCTGAGGTATTGAGCTCGGTGTGGTAAGAGGCATTATCCTTAGCTAGATAATATTCGAAGGTGACGTATTTCACTGTTTTGGTGCCACTGCCATAGGTTCCCGAACTGATGAGTGCGGGATCTTCGGTGGTCAACGAAACCGTATATGGGGTCGGGCTGTCGGCAATCGTTTCCGGAGGATCGATTTTTAGGACCATCGCAAGCGCAACCAAAAGAAGCGAACTGACTGAAAGCAGGGCTGTCTTTTTCGGGAAATTCATAACTTTTTCCTCACCTTAAAGTCATCATAGCAAAAATGAAACTTTGTTAAGTGCACTTCACGACAGGTGTCATAAACAAAAAAGAAACCGACTCAAGCCCTTGAAGCGGTTTCTCTGGTAAGTCTTCTTTTGGAAAAAACTTACAGCGTCATTTTAGACAAGGGGAAGGCAAGTTTCAAATGATATGCTTTATCAAATAAAAAGGAGTCCGAAGACTCCATATTTCACTTGTTTTGCGTGGTTGCCCACGATGCGTTGGTTTAGCAGTCGGCACCAACTCACGGACATAATATAGCACCCTCGTTTTAAAAAGAAAAGAGGAATGCTGTAAAGATTTTGTCAAGATTACTTGGGTACGTAGAATTCCATCGCTTTGAGGATGTGACGGATGATGGACAAAACGAAGAAGAGAAGACCCGAGATGACCACTAACGGGGAAATGAGTTGAAGCGTGTCCATCAAAGGCACGCGGTCCAGAATCAACACGAGGAACCAGACGCCGCCGCCGGCAAAGGCCGCTCCGGATAAAATCAAAGAGACGGTTAAAAGGGCTCGGGCTTTATTCAAATGCTTTAAGAACGTTTCAAAGGCAATCGTGGTCCCGGTTTTATGACGGCGTTTTTTTCCGTCGGGTCCGGGGATTTCCGCACCGCAGTGATAACACTTACGGGTGCCGTCAGCGATCTGTTGGTGGCAAAAAGGACATTCCATAACGTTGTATTCCTCGCAATTAAGAATATCCTAGGTAGTCTCGGCCTTTTTGTCAATCACGGGAAAGAAAAAGGTGAGTTTTACTCACCTTCGTTAATTACTTTCCAAACACGTGGAAGCGTTTTTCAAGCGGTTCGAATTCTTTTTCTTCGGGAAGGGCGGTCGGCGTACCAAACGGCATCTGCGCGATCAGCTTCCAATCCGCAGGAAGTTTCCAGGTCTTTTTGACCTCTTCGTCGATCAACGGATTGTAGTGTTGTAAGCTGGCTCCGAGGCCTTCGCTTTCTAGCAGGTTCCAAACCGCGTATTGAAGCATGCCGGCACCATGCGGAGCCCAAGCACGGAAGTTGTCAGCGTACAGCGGGAACTGCGTGGCCATGCCTTCGACGACGGCGTTATCCGAGAAGAATAAGACGGTTCCGTGTCCCGCGGCGAAGCTTTGAATCTTGGCTTCGGTTTTGGCAAATGAGGCGGCAGGGACGATTTTGCGGAGGGTCTCGAGGACGATGCTCCACAGTTTGGCGTGGTCTTTACCAAAAAGTAAGACCGCGCGTTGATCTTGCATGTTGAACGCGCTGGGGACGTGTTTGACGGCTTCCCCCACCAGTTTTTCGATGCGGGCATCGCTGATCGGCGAGGCGTTCGAGAGGGCGTAGACACTGCGGCGTTCTTGAATGGATTTTAAAAATGATTTCATATGTTTTCTCCTTATGATGTTATTTTTGTTCGACTGACTCTATTGTAAGCGAATGAAACAAAAAGCGGTAATGATATGCTTTTTGCGGTATGCCATAGGCATAGAAGGAATGAAAACGGCTTTGTAATCGGTTTCATGATGTTTTCGGATGTTTCCACTTGGGGGAACACCAAAAGGTGTGTATCATAGGAAAGTTGTCATTATTAAAGGAGTGTTTTCTGTGAAGGGTCCAAATCTACATCAAAAACTATGGGGTATCGCATTAGCCGTCGGCATCATCGCCGGATTATGGCAAGTGTCGGTGCTCTTATATCAAAATAGTCCGCTTTCCGTCAGCTTCCCGTTAACTAACATTGGCATTGCCGCGTTTATCGGTTGGTCGAGCTTCTGCTTATTAGGCAGCCGGAAATCGGATTTCCTCAAAGGCGTTTCGCACAACTACGTCGGTGTCTTATGGGGCATGGCCATGGTCGCCCTTTGGACGTTGATCGGCCGTGACGGTTGGCAAAACTACCTCGGCGCGTTTATCGGCATCGGCCTCGGCGGTGCGGGCATCGTCTTGACGGCGAACATCCGTTACCTCAATTCGTTACCGGCAATGTTCCTCGGTTCCACCGCGTTCGTCGCGTGTGGCGGGGTCTTCACTTTCCCGGTCTTATTCACCACCTTCTTGGGTTTAGCCCTTGGCGCGGTGCTCGGCATTGTCTCGGGATCGCTCGGCAACTTCTTCAATCACAAGTTTTTCAAAGAAAAAAGCAAATAAAAAAACAAGGACCTCGCGATGAGGTCCTTTTGTTTAGTTGATGTAGGTTCCGCCACTAAGCGCGACTTTGCCAGGAGCCGGAGTTAATGACGTATTCAACACATACACGCGGACATTGCCTTTTCCGATGGAACCGGTGTAAAGCGTTCCGTTGGTGACCGGGATTGAGTTACCGGTGACGGCATCGACGTAGGTGCCGTTAGGGATGTTATTGAAGGTCGCCCCACCGCTGACGCTGACAAGGGCGAAGGAATCGGTGGTCGAATCGGTGAACCGCCGTTTATACGCCATGCCACCCGAGACATTGTCGGTGGAATATTGGCCTTTTTGTAATGCCGGGATGGCACGACGGATGAGGTTTAAACTACGGATATGCTTGGCTAAGGGATGATTGAGCGTATTGGCCACTTCGCCGGTGGCGTTTTCATATTGTCCAAAAGACGTCGCGGTGACGGTGCCTTCGAGGTGACTGCCATAGTAAGCTCTTCCGGTCGTGGACAAGGGGGCATTGGGTCCGACATCGATCGGAGCGCCTTTTTGGAATTCGATTTCACTGCCGTAGTAGATGGAAGGAATGCCGCGGAAGGTAAACATTAACGACAAGTTTTCGGCCCACACGTCTTGGCCTTGATTGAAGCGTTGGCCTTCGGGGGCGCCATCGGGGGCGTAGTCGTGTGAGTCGACATAGGTTACGTTCCAAGTGGCATCAGCATAATAATGGTCTCCGCCTTTGGCGACGTTGAACGCGTCGTAAGCGTTTTTGAAGTTCCAATGCATCGGGAAGTCGATGACGTTGAGGTCGCTTTTCTTACTGTAATCCACGGTACGGTAGTTATTTCCATTGAGGTAATGGTTAGCCGAGGTCGGTTGGGTGCCAACATCCAAATTGTCATACCAGTTGTCTTCGGCGCTGGCGGTGCGTTCCGCCATCGTGCCCCAAGGATAATCTTTTTGTTCTTTCCAGGTATAGAAAGGCGCCGAATCGGCGGGTTGTCCGTGGTTCCAGACTTCACGCACACGGGTGCAGACTTCGCCGAACATGAAGAAGTTTTCGCCCCCGCGGTTCATAAAGGCGGGATTGAATTCCTTATCAAAGACAAGACGGGAAATGTGTTTGGCGGTATCGACGCGGAAACCATCCACGCCCATATCGATGTAGCGGTTATAGCTATCAATCAAATACCGGGTCACATACGGATTTTCGGTATTGAGGTCGACACAGTCGCCGGCGATTTGTCCGGTTTGTTCGATGTATTGTTCATAGCCCATGCTTTTCCCATGGTGGTAGATGAAACGGGTATCGTTGAAGTCTTCTTTCATCGCGTTGATGCGGGCCCCGTATTGGGAGTCGCCGTTGAGCGTGGCGTAGTTTTCGGGAAGCACGCCATAAGGATCGGTTTTAATGAGGTTAGCCACGGTATCGGCTTTGGAATGGTCTTTTTCAAACATCGGGAAAAGGTTTTCTTCGCCGAAGTTGCCGGAGTGGTTAAAGACCACGTCTTGAATGATTTTCATGCCTTTGGCATGGGCGGCATTGATTAAGTCTTGATAGGTCGCTCCCGGCGTCTCTAATCGGGGGTCGACTTGCGAGAAATCGATCGCGTGGTAGCCGTGATAGTCGTATCCCGAAGCGTTTTCCACGACGGGTGTAATCCATACCGCGGAGAAGCCTAAGGCTTTGATGTAATCCAGTTTATCGATAAGCCCTTGGAAGTCGCCCCGCCAGGCGGGATCGCTTTCCGGGTTTTGCGCTTTGCTGTCATCCCAACAATGGACGTTATTGCCGGTGACGCCGTCATAGAATCGGGCAGTCATTACAAAGTAAATCGTTTCTTCGCGGAAGTCGCTGCGGTTATATTCATCCACGAGCGGCATGAAGTTGGTCAAACGGCCGTCTTTGTAGTACCAATCGCCGGGAACCAAATCGAATTCCGAAGTGGTTGTTCCGCCGATGGTGAATTTAGCTTTTAGTGAGACAAAGTCATCCCAACCGTAACGGTACCAGTTGTTGGGTTCCTTGATCATGTCGGTTTTGGATGAACTGGCGGAGGTTTCGCCATATTGGATTTGCGGGACAGCCCCTGGGGCATAGACGTGAGCGGCCATGGCTTTGGAAGAGGTATCTGCAGGTGTTTTGCCGATATCATCAACGGAAGCATACCAACGGTTTTCATAGAACCACCACTCGCCTGTCGTTCGCGACAAATCGGAGGTTTGCGGAGATCCTTTATTGTTGAAAATCAAGTTGATGGACGTGACTCCGGGAAAGGCTTTGGTGTACCAATCCGAACCCGAATCTTGGACCATCGCTTCGCCGGGCCAGCCGCTGGAGGCGGTTCCCGTAGGGATGGAATTCCAATAGTAAATATAAGGCGTGGCATAATCGCCTTTGTAATGGACCGTGATGCCCGTGGCATCGGCGGCTTGGGCAATGCTTTCGAGTGCGCCAAAGGAAAGTAGGACCGTCATCGTCATGACCAACGTGATGATTCGCTTCATAAATTCTTCCTCATAAATCCAAAGTATAACGAAAAAAGAAGGAAAAGGAAGAGGACGGTATTGGACTCGTGTCAAACCCCTCGAGTTGTCAAAAGCATTCATGCCCGATATAATCAAAAATAGTTTGAGGACACGGTATGACCCATCAACGGAAACTTTTTCTTGAAGGAAGTCTCTTATTGTTTATCCTGACCGGGTGTTCTTTTTCAACGTCCTCGTCAACGCCGACTTCGTCGGAAGAGGCCACCACCGGATGCGATTCGTGTGCGACCTCCTCAAGCAGTCAAGGGACCTCTTCGGAAGATGGTTCGGTGCCCTCGACCTCCTTACCTTCCAGCCATAGCGGCTCTTCTTCGTTTTCCAACGATACCGATTTCACGTTTGCGTTAGCGAACGACTCCTCCGGCTATATCGCCATTTCCTATGGCGGCAACGCCACATCTATCATCATTCCCGATAACTATGACAGCAAACCCGTCATCGGAGTCGGAGATTATTTGTTCTATCAAAACGCCACGATTTTGAATGTGACCTTGCCAAGCACCCTGAAAACGATTGGTATGGCCTCGTTTAAAGGGGCGACGCAACTTTATGCGATTGTCTTGCCTTCGAGCCTAATAAGCCTAGGAACCGACGCTTTCAGCGGATGTTCGCAGTTATCCTCCGTGACCTGGAGTAATCGCAGCACCGCCACATTAACCACCATCGGCAATAACGCGTTCGAAGAATGTCCGTTGGCGCAGATTGATTTGCCTTCTTCGTTGACCGAGATCAAATCCCGAGCGTTCGCCGATTGCCTTTATTTGGGTCGAGTCGACCTTTACGGAAGCGTCCCTCCGATTCGGGCCAATAACAGTTTTGAAGGATGCCCCTCGGGTTTGGACTTCTACGTCCCTTCGGATGCCTTGACCGCGTATCAAACATCATCCTACTGGTCTGGGTTCGCCACACAACTTTATAACCGATAAAAAAACCGTCTCGGAAGGGACGGTTTTTCTTTGATTAATCGATACTTTTCAAGAATGCGGAACGGGTCTTGTGTTGTTCGCTGCGGAACGATTTCCACAGGGCTTGAACGTTGGTGTTGTATTCCAGCTCAGGACCGGTTTCGGCGTATTTGACCTTGTTCTTGATGGCATTTTTGAGGGCGGCTTCAAAGACGATCGTGAGAATGCCGGAGTTCTTCAGTTCGGGTTCGATGGCGACCAGCAACATATCGAGCACTTTGCTGTGTTTGATGGCGCTCAGCATGCCAATCCAACCGAAGGGTAAGAGATGGCCGTTGCATTTTTTGAGGGCAAAGACGGGCGTAGGCATCATTAAGCCGAAGGCCACGACTTTTTCGTTTTCGTCACAGACGACTTGAAGGTAATCGAGGTTGATGAGCGGAATCGTCATATCGGCCAAGTGATCCATTTGCTTTTCGTCGATGGGGACGTAGCCATACAAATCTTTGTAGGCACGGTTCACCAAACCGAGGACTTGGTAGACGTACGGTTTGAGGTGTTTCTTGCGTTTGGATTTGATGTGCACCAAGTGGACGTTGAATTTCTTTTTGGCGTAGTCGGCAAGCTTGGTGAACTTGGCATCAAGGTTTTCGGGGAAGTAAAGACGGTATTCGACCCAGGTGGCATCGACCTTGAAACCAAGGCTTTCCAAATGGGTGACATAGTACGGATGGGTATAGAACGTGGCGAACATGTTATGTTGATCAAAGCCTTTGGTCAGCAGGCCTTCTTTATCTTGGTCGCTGTAACCTAACGGGCCGTTGATCTCGGTGAGGCCGTTTTCTTTGCCCCACGCTTCCACCGCGCCCAATAAGGCTTTGGTGACTTCGATATCATCGATCATGTCGATCCGGTTGAAGCGGACACGTTTTTGATGGTATTTTTCGTTGGCAAAGCGGTTGATGATGCCGCACACGCGACCCACGATCGTTTTACCGCGGTACGCTAAGAAAAGACGGAAATCGCAATACTTATTCGCAGGGTTTTTCCCGGGCGTCAAATTATCGATTTCATCCTCAAAGATATAGGGGGTGAAATAGGGATTTCCTTTATAAAGGGATAACGGAAAATCAATGAACTTTCGTAAGAGCCGATGAGAGTTGACCACGACGATGGTGATCGCTGGCGTTTGGGGCATAATTTATTCCTCGCTTGGATTATCATAGCACACTCGAAAAAAACCACCAAATTTCCATGAAAGTGTTGGATATCTTTTAGCGATTTCCAATGATAAATAAAAGAGCCATCCTTTAAGATGGCAGTTCGTTTAGGAATTGTGCGACACTTGTGGGTTTTTGGGTGCATCGGGAGCGATTTCGCCGGCTTTTTGAAGCGCGATTTTGGTGATGATCGGTCCGGTTAATTCGTAAATCAAGGTGGCAGCTAACGCAACGGCAAGAATCAACGCGCCGTATTCGGGATGCGTTTCAAATCCTCTGGAAGCAAGAGTAGCCATGCCAATGGCCACACCCGCCTGCGGGAATAGGGTCCAACCTAAGTATTTTTGAACCACCGGGTCGGCATGGGTGACTTTGCCTCCGGCATAAGCGCCAAGGAACTTGCCCGCCATACGGAAGACGATGTAGATGGAGGCAATGGCAAGGATGATGCCACCGCTGAGGAACACCGATAAATCCAAACTTGCACCACTGATGACGAAGAAGAGCATGAATAAGGGAGGTGTCCACCGTTCGGAACCTTCAAGGATTTTGTCCCCGTCGGCCCGTGCGTTGACCAAAATCGCACCGATCATCATGCAGGTAAGTAATGAGGATAAGGTCGCTTCTTTGGAACCAACTTTGATGCGAGCAAGGGCTGCACCAATCAAGACCGCAAGAATCATTAAGGATAAACGGTTCGCACGCGAGTGGAAAAAGCGCATGGCGAAGGACAACAAGAAACCAATCAAAGCACCAATGGCGAGCGACAAGACGATTTCCGCCAAAGGAATGAGTAAGACATCGACGATGGTGATGGAAGCCCCGCTGGCTAAGGCTTCGCCGATGGGGAAGCAAACCGCGAAGCTCATCAACGCCACCGCATCATCCAAGGCCACGACCGGTAACAGGGTATCGGTCACAGGTCCATGGGCCTTATATTGACGGACGACCATCAGGGTGGCCGCCGGTGCGGTCGCCGTGGCAATAGCGCCTAAAACGATGACCACCGCTAACGGGATTCCGGGGATTAAAAGGTAAGCAATGAAGAGCGCCAACATCGTAACAAATAAGGCACCGAGGCCTTCCAAAATTGTGATGATGACAATCTTTTTGCCAACCGACTTGAGTGTTTCCTTCTTAAAGGAAGTACCGATCGAGAACGCAATGAAGCCTAAGGCGATTTCCGTAATTAAACCAAAGCCTTGGACATCCGCGGCACTGAGAAAAAAGTTTGGAAATAAACGGCCTAAAAGAAACGGTCCGATCAACACCCCGGCAAGCAAAAAGCCGGTGACATTGGGCAGACCCAATGGCTTCATCAAACGGGTGGCCAAGAGGCCAAAGAGCATGGCTAAAATGAGCGGTAAGAGCACGCCAATCGAATCAAGCATGATTTAGAAACTTCCTTCGAATTTAATTAAAGGGATGACGGCCATACCGCCGTGGGTGCCTTGGAAATTATCCGTGAATTTGCGGATGAGATTTTGAACTTCTTCAAGCCGCGATTCCTCTAAAATAATGTAAAGCGAGATGTTGGTTTCGAAGCCGGAGTTGACGACCTGACGGAGATTGCCGATGATCGGTTCAAAGTTCGGATCTTCGAGTAAGGTCCGCGAAATCGAGCTGGTCGAAGCGGTCGTCCCGTTATAGCCTCGCGCATGGAGTTCCTTGAACAGAAGGTGCGCGGAGTCAGTGTTTTGGAGAATGACAAATAAGAGTTGTTTCATAAGAACCTTCCTTTTTGATAACGTAGTCATTATAGTCCCATCTTTATAAATTTCAACTGTCACCTTTTTTTATTTTGCTTAAGCAAAGGGATGGGCTACAATAAAACATGGAATGAGGAATTCTCTATGATTGAAGCGCAACACGTCACCAAAGTCTTTTATCGGCCGATCCGAAAACAAGGGCTATCGGGCATGGCCAAGACCCTTTTCTCCACCAGAAAAGAAAAAATCGTTGCTGTCAACGATGTCAATTTTTCAATTGGAAAAGGTGAAATCGTCGGGTATATCGGGGCTAACGGCGCCGGCAAGAGCACGACCATCAAGATGATGTGCGGCATTTTGACACCGACCGAAGGCAAAATTCTCATCGATGGCATGGAACCTTATAAAGGCAAGTACCGGAATAAAGTTCTTAAACATATCGGCGTCGTCTTTGGCCAACGGACACAGCTCTGGTGGGACCTCCCGCTCGTCGAATCTTTTAAATTGCTTCAATCCATTTATGAAATTCCCGAAAAAGACTATAACGAACGATTGACGAATCTGAAATCCATTTTGGAACTGGATAAGTTCATGGATTCGCCGGTTCGGACGCTTTCCTTAGGCCAACGCATGCGAGCTGATTTAGCCGCGGCCTTTTTGCATAACCCCGATATCATGTTCCTTGATGAACCCACCATCGGGTTGGATGTTTTAGTCAAAGAAAAAATCATCGCTGCGATTAAACAAATCCATGCGCAATATCAAACGACCATTATCTTGACGACGCACGATATGAACGATATCGCCAATTTGTGTGAACGGATCATCATCATCGATGAAGGCAAGATTCTTTTCGACGGACCGCTTCAAGACGTCAAGAACCGTTTTGGCGATACCCGCCAAGTGTTCGTCTCGGCCAAAGACCGGATGGACTTAGAGGAATTCAACAAGAAATTTGCGGGTCAACTTCAATTTGAAGTCATCGACCACTACCTCAGCATTACGTTTGATGCCGATAAAGTTCAAACCAAAGATGTCCTTCGTTATGTTTTCAATCATTGCGAAGTCATCGACGTCAAGATCAAAGAAAACTCGATTGAAAAGGTTGTCAAAGTCATTTATGAGAAAAAGGCCTACTAACCGCTATACGGGATTTATCAAAGCCGGTGTCTTGGGAACGTTCGTTTATAAGTTCTCGATTTTCGGCTGGCTCGTCGGCGATATCGTGGCCCTTGTCATCTATTGTTTCCTTTGGATTGCCGTCTTTGCCAATTCCCCCACGGCGACGATCAACGGGTTTACCAGCACCGGCATGCTCGCGTATGTCGTCAGCGCCCGGATCATCGGCCACTTGGTCAACAGTTCCAGTTCCTTTTATAACGTAGGCAGCGACATCCGCGAAGGAACGATTGCCAATCGCCTCAGCAAACCGATCAATTACCGCAGAACCCAAATGTACTCCTCCATCGGACAATACATCGGTTCATTCATCTTGTTCTTCTTTCCGCTTTATGTTCCCGCACAATTGATTCTTCACTTTGCATTCGGAGTAGCTTTCCCCGCGTGGTACAACATCCTCTTATTCCTTGTTTCCAGTTTCTTATCGATGCTCATCATCGACAGTTTTGATTTCATCATCGGGCAAGTGGCTTTTTTCACAGGTGCCCTTTTCGGAGTGATGTTGGTTAAAGACGCGGTGATGTCTTTTTTATCGGGCGGAATGATTCCGTTATCCTTCTTCCCTCAAGGGTTTCAAACGGTCTTTAAATTCTTACCCTTTTCATCGATGCTTCAAACCCCGGCCTTCATTGCCTTGGGTATGTATAGTTTTGAAGAGGCGCTCATCAAGATCGCGTGGCAATGCGTGTGGGTCGTTTTCCTCGGTTTACTTTCGTATGCGACGTTTGGACGCACCGTCAAGCGCGTCATCAGCGTGGGAGGATAGTTATGCTCAAATATTTAAAAATCTATCCTAAATACCTCGCTATGGCCATCAAATCTAAATTGGCCTACCGAATGGATGCGATTATCGGCAGTTTTGGCTTTATTGCCAGCAATACCGCAGCGTTTTTCACACTTTATCTCACCATCACCGCGATTCCAGCGTTAGGGGTCTGGACGATTGAAAAGATGGTCTTCTTGTATGGTTTCTGTTTAGTCCCTAAAGCCATCGACCACATCCTGAGTGATAACTTGTGGAGTCTAGGCAACTGGATGGTGACCAAAGGCGATCTCGACCCCATTCTGACACGCCCGCTGAATCCTTTGTTCCAAATCGTGGCCAGGGAATTCCAATATGAAGGCTTTGGCGAATTGATTTTAGGCATTATCTTCTTGGCGATTTACGGACCCAAACAAAACATCGTTTGGACATTCAATAATGTTATGCCCCTAGTCCTTTGTGGCTTCTTTGCCATCTTCCTTTTCTTTGGCATTAAACTCATCACCGCCTCGTTGGCGTTTTGGATGAAACGGAGCATCTCCTTGATGTCGGGCATCTATGAACTCAGCAACTTCACCAAGTATCCCTTGGAAATCTTCCACGACATCGTTAAAGTTATTTTGGTCGCGATTATTCCCTTCTCCCTTGTCATGTACTATCCCGTTTCTTACCTCTATGAAGGCAAAAGTATTTGGGTTTTGACGGGAATAATTGGTTTGGTCGTCAGCTTCCTGGTCGGTTTGGGCTATTTGCTTTTTAAACTCGGTCTCAAGCGGTATGAATCCGCTGGCAGTTAAAACAGAAAAGGAGCAATTTATGATTCTCATTATCTTTGATACGGTATTCGGAAATACGGGTAAAGTCGCCGGCATGCTCAAAGAAGCACTCACCCAAAAAGGCGAAGCGGTTGAAATGGTCTCGATTGCTCAAGTCACCGAGAACAATTTTCCTTCAGCGGACATGATCATTTTCGGCTCCCCCACCCGAGCCTTCCGTCCCACGCCAAACATGCAATCCTTTGTCCGCGCGTTTAAGGGTCTATTGAAAGATAAGAAAGTCGCTTGTTTCGACACCCGCATGGACGTGGTTGAAGTCAACAACAAATTTTTGACCTTCATGGCCAAGCACTTCGGCTATGCCAACGACTTTTTCATGAAGGCTTTTAAGAAAGCACATGCTCAAATCGTTTGCGAACCCGGCAATTTCTATGTCAAAGAGCAAGCAGGACCGCTCAAAGACGATACCCAAACGCTCGTTCAAGCTTGGGCCGAAAAAATACTTTCCAAATAGAAAAAGAAAACCGATTCTTGGAATTCCGGAATCGGTTTTTTTATGGCTACTAATTACGACTTTCTCTCGTTATGTCGATGCCTACCGCAATCAAGAGACATAAGAGGGCATCTTTAGGGTTGGCAACGTCAATGACATAGGTGTCGCCCCATGTGAATAACTGTTTGGAGATGCTTGCCACTTCGGTGTCACCGTTACGGATGACGTAATCCCATCCGAAGATATCTCCCTCGATGGTCCAGGGCAAAAAATCAAGAAAGTAACGTGGCTGTACAAAAGTCCATTCTTTAACCAAGTCTCCTGATTGTTGTCCGGGAATGTCAATGTAATAATGTTTTCGAAAGGTGAAAACCCGTTCTTCAAGCGTGGCTACTTCTTGGCCGTAATTGTTGATGACATGAAGGCGATGATAAAACACGGCAAATTCCCCACGGATCGTAAAGAAAGTCACCCCTTCTTCAGAGGTGACGTCATAGGTATCGAGCCAAGAAAAAACACGTTGTCGAATGCACAGTTTCATAGAAATCCTTTCGACGGGAAATAATTAGTTAATGATTCGAACGCCGACGAGCTTTACGCTCTTTGGCAATATCGATGCCGAGAACCACCATCAAAGATAACAAAGCATCTTTGGGATCCACCACATCGATGGTGTACGTATCTGAGAGATGGAAAAGTTCTTTGGAGACCGTGGCCACCAGCTGTTGGCCATCGACGATCTGGTAGTCAAACGCGAAGAGATTGCCTTTGACTTCCCATGGGTTGAAAGTGAATTTGAATTTCGGACGGAACAGCGAAATCCGTTTAATGATTTTGCCTTGCAGCGTTCCGTTGATAATGACTTTGAATTGCGGACGAATGCGCATCATGCATTCTTTCAGCATGCCAATTTCTTGGCCGTTGTTGTCGAGGATGATCAGTTTATGGCCCCAGAGCGAGAATTTGCCTTTGGCGCTGAAGACGGTTGCTCCAATGCCATCGGTAATGTCGTACGTATCAAACCACGAAAAGACGCGTTGCCTGAATTTCAGTTGCATAGCGTTCACCTCTGATTTTTATTATACAACACTTAAGGTAATGGGTAATGGGGGTGGTGATAACGGCCGCGTTTTGCAGTCTTTTTGCTCATTTGAATGGCAGCGACCGGGCAATAATGGACACACTTGAGGCACTTGGTGCATTCGCCTTTCCAAACGGGTTTTCCATCCGTCATGGTGATGGTCGACATCGGACAATTGGCGGCGCACAAACCACAGGAGATGCAGGCGTCCGTGACAAAGAATTCGTTGGGATATTTCATGCCCATCTTCATCAATTTACCGACGACGCTGCTGAAGATTTTGGGTGGGTTTTTCTTGGTATGAAGAATGACATTTTCTTTGGCTTTGATCCGCTCGGCAATTTGAGGCACCCATTGGGTTGCGGCTTCGAGCATTTTGGTCTGTTCGTCAACAGGTTGAACATCATAAAAAGGAATGTAGTTGTCGGGCATTTCGATGGCAAACGACGCATTCATCTTAATGCCTTTTTTGTCCAGAAGTTTGCTGAGATCTTTGCTGGCCAGACCGTCGTTGGCGCCACAGGTAAAGACGCCATAAATGTAATTCCCTTTGTAGCCGTCGATGGTCAGTTCATTAAAGAAAACGTCCATGATGTAGGGAAGATTCCATCCGTGAACAGGGCAAACAATGCCAAGACTTTCACCTTCTCCTAAGGCAAACGTAGTCTCTTTCTTTTTGTGAGCCAAACCGATGGAAGTAACGCGGTCACCCAGAAGCTCGGCGAGGGCTTCGGCAACATATTTGGAATTATTGGTTCCGGAAAAATAGAGAATCATGATTATCCCTCCGCATGAACAGCTGACATTGTGTTCTTCTTGGCAAATAGTTTTTTATAGGCTAACGGAAGTCCATAGATGGAGGCCGAGAAAACAATGAAAATGGCGATATAGATTAAGAAGTAATTGTCTCCGCCTAGGTCTCCGGGAAGACCGTTGTGGCGTAAATACATGTAATTGGTGTCATAACCTTTAAACACGACCTCGTTGGCCAATGTGGCCCAACCCATGAAAACAAGCATGCCTGCAAGAACGTGCCAGTATTTTTTGATATCCAGTTTGAAATGTCCAAGACCGATTTCCATGATCGGGAGAACCACTAATAACGTATGCGCACTGATGCCTTCCATCGCGGAAAATGGCAGAAATAAATCAACGAAATAATCTCCGACTAACACGGTGATGATCCCACCCATAATCGAAAGTACGTACACCGCTTGTTTCAATACTCTGATGTTAAAGACAATCACAATCGGTAAAAGGAACGTTAAGACCGTGCACATATGCCATGGAAATGCCGAAAACCAAGGGACTTCGACACCCGCAATACCTCGGAAGGTTTGATGGACTAAACGCGTGATGAATAAAGCACTGGAAAGCGAAATCACAAGGATCTTTCCAAGTTTAGGTTTCCGTTTGGCGATTTGGTAACCGAGGACGCTAAGAAGAATAACCGCTGCCATCCAGGCAAAGTGGCGCCAATCTTCATAAGCCCCTTGACCGAGACCGTCCCAATATTGGCTGGGAGGATCACCGGGACCGTCGCTGAAGTAGCCGAAGAAGAGTTCAAAGAAGTTCATAATGTTTCCTCCGCAAACATTTTGGAATAATGAAAAAGCATACTAACGATATTTTGTCACAAACGAGTCGAGCTGGGGAATATAAAAAGAAATGACTCCCATCGAAAGTGAATTATTTGCGATACGCAGAAGAACCTGAAGGGAGAACGTCGGAACCGGCAAAACCAAACTCTTCATAAATCCTTCGTGCAACAGGATTACTTACCCAAAGGTAAAGCGTTCCACGAATGTTCTCTTCAAAATAGCGAACAAGAAATGCCATCATTTCACGAGCATATCCATGGCTTCTATAAGCTTCCATTGTTTCGACATCGTCGATTCGATACAGGCCGTTTCCCAAATTCAAAATGGAAGCGTTGACGACCGGTGCTTCACCAAGATAACCGACGAAATTATAAAACTTTGGAGAGGAAAAACAGGCTCTTTGAACGGGCATCGCATAGGGCCATTCGCTTTCTTCAAAAAGTTGCTTAAAGAGGTTTTCATCAAAAGAATTCTGCCGTTTGAATGTTAACGTTGTTAATACTTCATGGGTTTTTCCAGTCTGATGAATCATGAGGGACCAGGTTCTTTTTTTAATGGCGAAACCTCGCTCGGTCAAGAGCGGTTCCAGGGCCTCCCATTGACCTGGGCGAAAGGCATCATAGAGTCGCGGTTTGATTTTGTATTTTTCGAAAATGACCATGATTTCGTCAAGAATCCGACGATAGGCTTTTCCACGGGTAATGACCGCATGGTTGGAATCATGGGAGGTTGGGTTATTGGGATCAAGGAAAATGACCCCCCAAGGGCGATTCACCCGTTTTGAAAAGAGGGAAGGATAATCGATTTCCGCTTTTTTAAGACGGGCCTGCAATTTACGTTTTGGAATGGCATATCGAGTGCCAAGTTCGTCGCGTGCAAAAGCCGTAATTTCCCTGCAAAAAGCCGTTTTTCCCTCGGTATAGGCATCCCGGTCGAACTCAAACTGTTCCTTGAGCGAAAGCTTAACGAAAGCATAGCGTTGAGCCACTTCCGGATGCTTACGAAGATAGTGGCAAAAATAGAGTTCATTCCAGTCACCTAGATAACGAACATGAAGATGAAAAGCCTGCCCCGAAAAACCTTCAAGAGTATAACCTTTCATGAACATCATTCCCGGTGCCGGATTCATCGGTTTTGGGTCATAGATATAGCCAATGTTTTCAAGACGAAGGATGAGTCTTTTTAAGTCGGTTGATCCTTGGATCTCAAGCAAAATATCAATCGTCGGCTTCGCCAAAAGACCGGGAACCGAGGTGCTTCCAATATGATGGATGCGTTCAATGTTTTCTTGTCCGATAGCGCTGATAATTTTCTTTTTTTCTTCGCGGTAAAGGGTTCGCCATATAGGCAAACTTTCGCTTAAGATAATGGGAAAAAGATGGCCGCGTTCGGAAGGCGTCATTTGGCCAATCGAATCGGTAGGTTTAGCCATTTTTCTTGCGGCGAGGAGCCAAGAGGAAAACAGAGGTTTGCTTGCAATAGTCCTCGTAACCGATCTTGTTCTTCTGCCGTTTCTCCATCATGGGAATCGAAATGCCTAAGAACAAGGCAAACATGGCAACCGTTCCAAGTGCCAAATAAAGCGCGTATATAGGACGGATAGCGTAAGCATACGGCACCGCCATCAGATAAATGCCCAACCACATTAAACATTCGCCGAAGTAATTGGGGTGACGAGAGTATTTCCAGAAACCGACGTTGACGCATTTTCCTTTGTTTTCGGGTTTCGCCCGGAAGGCGGCCATTTGACGGTCGCTGACTAGTTGCAGAATTGTGGCAAATATAGAGACCGCCAAACCGATCAAAGACCACCAAGAAAAAGAGGCGGCCGGAATTTCAATTAAATAAATATAAGGGAGCATTGCAAGGAAAACGACGACGGTCGGGATCATATGGATGCCGAAGAAATTGGTCAGAAGCCAAATCTTGGGATGGGACTTTTGAAGCATGGTGTAACGCCAATCGATGTAGTCAAAGGAGTAGAACGATTTGATCCAATTGAGGGTCAGCCGCGTTCCCCAAAATGTAATCGCAATGATAAACGGGATATGCACCCATGAGATTCCCTTCAGAAACAAAACGTGGGCGATAACTAAAACGAGTGGGATGAAACTCCAATAGGCGTCATAACACGAAGCGTTCTTGGTGATCAGCGAGAAAAAAAAGATAACCAAGGTCATGGTGACATCGGCTAAAAAGATTTTGAGCAAAAACGACATGCCGGCGGGCAAGAAAGCATAGGTCAGTACCCCACCGAAGATGGCAATGAAGTACATGAGACCTACTGCGAAAAGCGATGCAATTCGGGATTGCTTCCAAGTTTTTTTCATTGTGGCTTCCATAAATTATTCCTTTACTATTGCTAACTTTCCCCATAAACGATCATAGGAAAGGGCGAATGTTTCATCGGCTTCGTGTTTTAACATCAATTCATCGGAGTGTACGCCAAAGATGAATTTCAAGGTTTCTTTTTTACCATAGGCATAAACAAAGGTTTCATCCGGAAGGACTTCACCGATTTTCTTGTTGTTACTATAAATCCAGACCGGACCTTTGAACTTAGGGCCTAAGCTCGATGGCAGCCCGCGAATCGTCGCAAACTTCAGATGGGCGTTTTCCAGGTCATAACCGCAATAAGGGCAAATTTTATCTTCGCTATCGACCCATTCTAGGCATTCGGGACAACGGAATTTCATGATGATATACCTCGTTATAAGGTCATTATCCCATTGTTATAAAAGTCTATCAACGCTAAAAGCGTTAATCCAATTGATAATTCTTGGCTTGTGTCGTAAACATTTTGAAATAGAGCGAGTCTTTTTTCTTCATCAGGTTGGCATGGGTGTCAAAGTCCACCGTATGACCATCTTGAATCAAAAGCACACGGTCACAGAAAACGCTGGAACTGAGACGGTGGGAAATGAAGATGGCGGTTTTGTCGTTGACCAGTTCGTTAAAGTGCTGATAGATTTCGGCTTCGGCAAGGGGATCAAGCGCGCTGGTAGGTTCGTCCAGGATGACCAACGAGGCATTTTTATACAGGGCTCGGGCAATCGCGATCTTTTGGGTTTGTCCGCCTGAGAGTTCGATGCCATTTTCATCGTATTCCTTGGAAAGATTGGATTTTAGGCCATTCGGAAGCGTTTCCAGTTTTTCTTTGAGTCCCACCGCATGCGCCAAACGAAGGACTTTCTCGGCATCGGGACCACTGCCCGCGATATTTTCTTCGATGGAGTAGGCAAATAAGCGGAAATCTTGGAAAACGCTGGCGAGCGTGTCCATATAGCTACGGTATTGGTAATCAAAGATGTCATGACCGTTCACGCGGATTTTTCCGGAGGTCGGATGGTAAAGCCGACAGATTAATTTGATCAAGGTCGTTTTGCCGGCACCGTTAAGACCGACGATGGAAATACGTTCGCCTTTTTTGACTTTGAACGAAATGTCGGACAAGATTTCGGTTTTCGTTTTCGGATAGGCGAAACTGACGTGGTCGAATTCAAGACTTTCGAATTCACCCGAGAAAGGCCGGTCGCCTTCTTGTTTATCTTCGGGCAAGTCCATCAGTTCACCCCAAGGACGGAGATAATTCAAATAATTAGCCATTTGAAGGGTTTCGGTAAGTAACGATACGGCGTTGGTGGCAAAGGCAATGGCCCCACCGACATACAAAGAGAACGTACCGGCGGATAAACCTTGGCGGATCGTTTTCAACGCCACAAGCACATAAACGACACCCATGTGAAGGTAGTTGATGAAACCCAGGGAGCTCGAGAACAAAGCACTCTTTTTGTTAAAACTCTTGAGTTGGACTTGGGTTTGTTGGTTAAAAAAGACGAATTTGTTGAACATCAAGGACCGGATTTTATCGTTCAAACGGAACTCTTTCGCTTTTTCTTTATTGCCCATCGTATCAATGTAATAGCCGTACCGGCGGTTTAATGGGATTAAGCCTTGGTAGAATTTGGCGATGAACTTCAGCGAGAACAATTGGGTCACGATCGTTAAAGCGACATAACCACCCATAACAAGGAGAAGCCAGGCATCGAAAGTACCTAACAAAGAAACCAAGAAGGCGATGGAGATGCCGTAGGAAATGAAATGGCCCATGTATTCCAATAAGTGATAGATGGCATTTTGATTTTCGTTTGCGAATTTAGCTCTTTCTTTCAAGTCCAAATAGTAGGGATCTTCCAAATAGGAGAACGGGGCGTTCATCAACTTCTTGGCGACCGTCTCCCGAAGTCTTTGTTCGGTAAGGTTCCGATGGTAGTCCATCAGTTTTTCAAAGAGTTGATTGAAAAATGCCACGCCGACATCAACGCCGACCACGACGGCGGCATAGAAGAGTGAGGTTTCAAGAGGTTTGGTCACGACGGCATCCAAAACGATTTTCAGGGCAAAGATATTGAACACAGTCGCTCCGGCAGAGAACAAGGCATTACCGAGCATCACGAAAAAGAGCGTGGGATTGGCCCGGAACGATTCTTTCAATAAACGTGAGAGAAGTTTACCGTTCTTCATGGTCCGACTCCTTTTCTTGATAGTACTTACCTTGGGTGACGAACATTTCATAATAAAGGCCTTTTTGCGCCATTAATTCATCGTGAGTTCCGTATTCAGCTAATCCGTTGGAGGTCAATAAAGCGATATGATCACAGAATTTGGTCGACGACAAACGGTGCGAGATATAGATCGCCGTTTTGTGTTTGACCAATTGGTCGAAATCACGGTAGATGGCTTCTTCGGCTAAAGCATCCAAAGCGCTCGTGGGTTCGTCAAGAATAATCATGTTGGAATCTTTATACAACGCTCGGGCGATGGCCAATTTTTGGGTTTCGCCACCGGAGAGAAGCGTGCCTTCTTCATCGATGACTTTCAGAAGGGAGGTGTCTTCCTTATGAGGCAAACTTTCGACTTTCTTTTGTAAACCGACCGACGCAATGGCTTGCATGGCCAGTTCTTTGCCTTGGGCATCATCGCCCTTGACGTTTTCTAGAACACTGGCGGCGTAAATCGTAAAGTCTTGGAAAACGACCCCAAACATCGCTTGGAGCTCTTTTTGAGAGAATTCCTTGATGTCGACGCCATCTAGCAGGATTTGCCCTTCATCGGGCACGAAAAGCCCTGTGAGGAGTTTGACTAACGTCGTTTTACCAGCGCCGTTGGCACCGACCAATGCTAATTTCTCACCTTTTTCCAGACGGAGATTGAGGTGGCGTAACGCATAGACATCGCTATGGGGATATTTGAAGGAAACATCTTTGAATTCGACGGTAAACGAACCGTCCAACCGCGTCTTCTTGCCTTGGTAGGAAAACAGGGTTTGATCATCCATGAAGTGATAGAAATCCCCCATATATCGCGTGTAATCATGCAAATCCGCAAAGTATTTAGAGATGGCTTTCAAAGAGGTCGTCAAAGCGATGACCGCTCCGATATAGGCACTCATCGTACCTAAAGACATTTCGCCTTTGTAATAGCCGCTGATGATCAGGAAATAAGCTAACCCGTCTTGGATTAAAAGCATGAGGATATCGAGCATCGCCCAACCGAAGGCATGGGCTTTGATGTCCCCGTAGATTTTGAAAAACGAATTGGCGCTGTTACGAAAATCTTTTCTCAACTTTTCATTGAGGTTGAACATGCGGATATCTTTGCCATAGGTAAAATCAAAAGCGACATCATTCAGATAGTTGGTCTTGCGAAGGGCATGTTCCAGTTCATCTTTCTTTTTGTATTGGTAACGGTTGGCCATCATGTTGCCGACTACAGAGACCCCTGCACCGAAGAAGCAAGCGATGATGACCCAAGCGTTATAGGTTCCGAGTAAGGCAACATACAGGGCCGCCGAGAAGAAAAGCGGAAGCATCGAAAACATCGTATGCATGATGCCTTCATACCCGGTATTGTCATTGTTGAGGCACCGTAACGAAGCATACATTTTGTCCAGAAACGGATTGTCTTCCATATATTTATAATCAAGGGCTAAAAACTTACGGTTGAAATCAATAAAACGGTTCATCCGGACCGAAAGCGCACTGCCATTGACGATGGCTTTCAAAAACGCCGAGATGATGTAAAGGATGGCGGAAACGCCGGCAAAAATGACAATATACAAGATGAGTTGGTTTGTATTAGGAGAAGAAAGTTGATCAATGATGACCATCGGGAGTAAAACCGCCAAAGCAGGAATCGCTCCGGCCACGACCATATTGAAACCACTTGCCCAAAAGATCCGCTTTTGTTTGTCTTTGCGGATATCTTGGCGTTGGCGTTTCATCATGGCCCACATGCTGGGCATCTTTGGAGTTGTTACTTTTTTCATACTGCCATACTAACATGGCATGTATAAAATCATAAGAACTTATTAGTTTCCAAAAGCCCTTTTTACTTGTCAAAATGACAAATATCGGTTGCAGAATGGGTTTTTCAGCTTACCGAATGTCCTTTAAGAAAATTTTTTAATCTTTTAGTTTAAGCCAACGGATCAAGGCCGAAGTCGGCTTACGAAGCAAGTCTAATAACGGGCCAAACAGAGCCAACGAAATGACGGTTCCGAAACTCAATGCCCAAGGTAAATCTAAGAGTAAAATCAAGACCAGCGTAACCACGAGGAAGATGCCATCCGCAATCCACCGTACGGTTCCCAAAGTCAAATGGATTCTGGGAGCGATGGTCGCGCAGAAACTCTCTAACGGAGTAGTCATTAAGCGGGCTTCAAAGATAATCAAGCAACCAAAGTCAACGACGACCGTCATCAGCGTGAAAAGCGCAATGTTGACCCACAAGGAATCAAAGGAAAGGCCTTGATAAACCACACCGACGAGGAAATTGATGAAAAAGCCACCGCCGATGAAGATGACGACCTGGGCAAGTTCGCGCAAAGGGAACTTTTTTCTTAAGATAAGGATGTTGAGTAAAAAGAAGGTTCCGCCGGTAATCATGCCTGCGGTCCCGTATTGAATACCAATGATTTCGGAAAGCGTTTTCGTAAAAGCATCGTAAGGGGACATACCGACATTGGCGACGACCATCAAAGCGATGCCGTTATAGAGAACTAAGGCACCTAGGATAAAAATGATCCATTGTTTAATGTATTTTTTAACCGCTAGGGCGGAAGCTTTCTTTTGCTCGTTGGTTACTTTTTTCATTTAGGGTCTGTCCTCTGACGTGTCTATTCTACATTCTTTTCTAAGAAAAGAAATGAAAAAACGCTTACAAAAAGAAAACATCCGAGATACATCCGGATGTCTTCGGAAAGGTCGTTAATGAATGGAGTACGAATAATCAAACTGGTTGGCGTCCGAGAGCCGACAATTCGTTTGCGGCTTGAGTTTGAGCGTGAAGTCGTCCGTCGCCGTTGCGGTAAACCGAAGCACTTCGCAATTGCCTTGTGCAAAGGATGTGGACGCCACCAATTTTCCGTTCGAGTCATAGAGTTCCAAATCATAGTTGGCCAACACGCCTGTCTGATACTTCCAGTTAAAACGGAAAACCGAGTTTTTATCTATCAATTGGGACGGCCGTTCCCATACGCCTGCGACATCCAACTTTTGGCCTTTTTCTAAGGGGAATCTTGTTAAATAGGTGGGATTTGCTGAAGAAAGTGAGAGTTTTGTTTTAAACTGCGACGATAAATCAAGTTCCAGGGCACGGGTGATATCAAGGGCTCCGGCACCAAAGCGGTTGATCATCCCCGAACCCGGAATTTCTTTCGTGTCGATGAGTTCGGTTTTGCCGGTCGAGAAGAGTTCCGCGGTATTGCCATCGTCATCGATGTCGTCATTGTCTCGTGTTTGAACCGAAATGATCATATCCGCATTTTTATAGATTTTATCGTAGTTGGCACTGGCCATCAAAACAGAGGCCAATTCCGGCATATCCATGGACCCGTATTTCTCTAAGAGTAAGGCCGCTGCTCCGGTGGTTGCCGCGGTTGAGTACGAGGTTCCCGAAACATAGCCGATACCTTCGACCGGGCGGGATTCGCCGAACGCCACGATGTTGGGTTTGCTATAGACATCGTTTTTAATGCGGAAGGAGGAGAAGTCCGATGGTTGGCCGCCCCAGTAAATGCTACCAACCGTAATGACGTTGGCGCATAAGCCCGGGAATGTCACGTAACCCCCGCTGCCTTCGATACCGAGCGTGTTTCCTGAAGCGGCAATCATCGGAATTCGAGTCGAACTGTAGAGATAATCGATATAACCTTCCAAATTGGTGGGATATTCGCCATGGACGAAGTTGGATTCGAGCGCAACGCTCATGTTGATGACGTCGACGCCGGCGTTGATCAATCGTTCGATACCGACGAAGTTGAATTCGGAGTTGACGTCGACATAGAACATTTCAGCGGCCGGAGCGAGGCCAAAAAAACCGCCAATAATGGCAGCCAACGTGGTTGGATGGCTGATGTCATCATTAGCGGTATAGGTATCGTATAGGGTAGAAATCTTGACGCCGGCAAAAGCCTTGGAGGTTACATCCAAAAATCCGGAGTCCAGTAAGCCGATTTTAACGCCTTTGCCCGTGTACTGGGTATTCTCGGGAAAATGGTCCCAAGAAAAATCACGTAAGTCCGTGGTCGCGCCGATATCGACTGTGCGAGTAATCTCTTGCACTACTGTGGGTGGGTTGACGTTAGGGTCAAGATCGATGACCGAAGTGTTGTAGAGCTCGCGTGGAAAAAGATGGATTTGGCCAATGGACCGCTGCGGTTGAACCTTTCGGGCTAAATCGAAGACGTCGGACATCGGATGGTCTTGGTAACTATAGAAAACATAGGGTGAGTACTGACTGATGAAAATGCCGTCATGGTGGATTTTGAAAGTCCGTGCCAAGGAACGGTTCATCTCATAGTAGTATTTAGCCGAAGCAATCCGTAAACCTTGAAGGTTAGTGGAATGCGCCCATCGTCTTCCTAAACGGCTTTCTTCAAATGAAGGATAACTCAAACGGACGGACATCACGTTTTGAGAGGAAGTCATCTCGGTGGTACGGACATGGTGAACAGCTTCCGCGACGATAGCGTCGTCTCGGTCGAAACGCTCGAGGATGATTTTATGCTCCGGACGGTCGAGAGGAATCTTGATTCCCATCGCCAGACCGAAGATAAAAAGCAAAAACGAAACCTTGCGAATGCTTTTCACCGGGTGTCTCCTGTTCATCTGTTTCATTACCGCAATGGTAAAGCATATCTTTTTCCAAGAAAATGCGTCGTTTTTGCAGGAAAGCGTTTAAGCCTTTTGATATGATATGAAAAAAAGTTCCGGCTTAATCGCTTATAAGCGACGCTGAAACTTTTTATCATTTAGCGGTTAACTAGTTTTATACGGACTACTTTATCGTTTACCTTTACCCTTGAAACCGGTTCTTGAGTAGGACTCGTATGATTTCTTTTCAAAAGGCTTTTTTTCCGTTTTCAAATCTCTTGACACTGTCTCGTTTTTTGAGCGGAATGGGCGTTTATTGGAACGGTTATCCTGCGATTCCGGGCGTTTGTAGCCTTCGTTCGAACGAGGATAGGATTTGGACGATGAGCCGTAACTTTTTCGGTAAGAGGGCTTTTTGGGGTAGGTGGAATTCTCTTGCGTCGTGACAATATCGGCATTAGCGCCTTCCGGTTTGTTACGATGTTGTTCATAACGTCCTTTGGTTTTCCATGCCTTACGAGCCGCTTCTTTTTCGGCTCTCATTTTTTGTTGTTCTTGGTATTCCTTTTTCGCACGACGAAGTTCGGGATCAATGACTTCCCGAGGAGCATCTTTCTCGCGATGCGGTCTTTCACTCGGACGATCGTTGTGCTTCACGAATTCACGGGAAGCATCTTTCTCGCGATGAGGTCTTTCGCTCGGGCGATCCTCGTGCTTAGCGAAATCGGTGGGTTTTGGTGAACGGCGATAGGATGAATGTTCGGAAGAACGGGATGATTTCCGGAACGCAGGTCTTTCTTCACGGTCTCCGCTGATTATAACCCGTTGGGAAGGTTCGACCCGTTCGAAAACGGACTTGATTTCCAAACTGGCATTGGCAAACGTCGCGGCATAGGGATGATCTTTGATCACCGGGATAGACGCATGGATATGGCGTTGAATGTCTTTGAGGCGCCCCACTTCTCCGGGTTCGCACAACGAAAGCGCGGTTCCGCTGAAACCGGCACGACCGGTTCTGCCCATACGGTGAATATAGGTTTCTGGATCTTCCGGCAAATCATAGTTGATGACGTGGGACAGTTCGGCAATATCGATACCACGGGCAGCGATGTCGGTGGCGACGAGGACACGGAGACGGCGGCTCTTGAAACTGCTGAGGGCACGTTCTCTGGCGTTTTGCGATTTATTTCCGTGAATGGCATCCACTTCCACGCCATATTCACCTAAATAGGTAGCCAGTTTGTTGGCTCCGTGTTTGGTGCGGGTGAAAATGAGCGCTTGGACGATGGCGGGATTTTGCAAGAGATAAAGAATCATATCGTTCTTTTGCTTTTTACCGACATAATATAAACCTTGGGTGATCGTATCAATCGTGGCTTCCACCGGGGTCACGGCAATGCGGACCGGCGCCATTAGGATGCTTGCGGCAAGCTTGGCGATTTCCGGGGGCATGGTGGCCGAGAACATCATGGTTTGACGTTGGCTGGAAAGTTTGGCAACGACTTTTTCGACGTCTTTGACAAAGCCCATATCCAACATACGGTCAGCTTCATCGAGGACGAAGGTGTGGACGTAGCGTAAATCGACATGGCCTTGTTGCATTAAATCCAATAAACGTCCGGGCGTCGCAACGAGGATATCCACGCCGGAGCGTAAAGTCATCACTTGGCTGCTTTGGTTAACACCACCAAAAATGACCGCGGTTTTCAGCGGTAAAAATTGACTGTAGCTTTTAAAACTGTCGCGGATTTGGCTGGCCAATTCACGGGTCGGCGCTAAAATGAGCGCGCGGATGACACGGGCCGACGGACGGGTTGACGTGTCTTTCACCAGTTTTTGTAAAATCGGAACGGCAAACGCGGCCGTTTTACCGGTTCCGGTTTGGGCCGAACCCAATAAATCTTTGCCTTCCAAAAGCACCGGAATGGCGTCGACTTGAATGGGGGTCGGTTCCGTATATCCTTCTTCTGTTAATGCCCGAAGGATGGGCTCTATAATACCTAATTCTTTAAAATCCATTTGTACTCCTGCCGCTTTACCTAGGCTTCGTATCGAAGTTGGGTTGAAACGCACTCGGTAATCATATCACAAACGTGTAGCATTACCTACATTTATCTTTAGAAAGAAAAAAACGCCCTTGGGCGCTTAGTTCACATTCGCTTTGAGATAACTCAAACAATCCTGTGGCGTCTGATTAAAAACGGTGGCGCATTCGGACAAGAACATTTGACTCGCGGTGTCCAAGATTTTAATCGCACTGGCATTGACGCGGCCGTTTTCGGCGATCGTCTTTTGCGACACCAAATACTTTTTGGTTAAAAACGCTAAATCGGCGGGATTCCCGGAGTTGAGTTTTTTCCCATAAGCATCTTTGGTGACACGGGCATCGGACAAAATGACATCATCCACACCATTCATGAAAATAACCAGATCATTGGCTTGAGCTTTGGTAATCAGCTCGCGGATCAACGGGGTCTCCACAGGAACGAATAACGTGAGTTTCAAATTGCTGATGGGGGATAATTTGTAGTAAGGTTTGCTTTCCATGATGGTCGTTGCCGTAATCTGACAAACACCATGTACGCGATGGAAAACTGTATGGCCAATCGGTAACATTTGCTTCCCCCTTTCATTAAAAAACGTAAGCCCAACATCGACTTACCGTTTTGTTCATCACATCGGTTGAACGAATTAATTATACCATTTTTTCATGTTTTTGTAAGAAAAAAGCAAAAAACCACCTTTTTCGAGGTGGTTTTGGTAAGTACGTAAGAAACAGGCTATTTGACGATTTCGGCGGTCACGACAGTGCCTTTTTTCGAAAGTTCGCTGTCTTGGCCCATCAAAACGATGAAGAATTCGGTTTGCGTCGCGATCATGTACGGAGCCAACCAGAAATAAAGGATACCGAAGGTGAACATACCCAAAATCATCCAGCCGAGGAAGCTCAATTGGAGAACGAACAATTCCCATTTGTGACCCTTCATCAAACGTTCGGATTCGGTGAGGCATTTCTTAAAGGAATAGTCCGGGTGTTCGGCGGCAATGTATTCGGCCGCGGAGTAGGCATAGGATTTGATGATGCCCGGGATGATGAAAAGGAGTGACCAAAGGAAGACCATCAAGGCCTTATAAAGGCTGAGAATGATTTTTTCGACCAAGTTTTCTTTGAAACCCACAAATAAGGTGGCGATGTCATATTCGCCTTTGCGGGATCCATCAAGAAAGATGCTGTAAAGTCCGATCAACATCGGCGCAGTAAAAAGCAGCGCCACGATTCCGGCGGTTGCCGCTCCGACGCCATCGATAATAATCATACAAAGGAAAACGGATAAGATCGCGTAACCCCAGTGCCCCTTCAAATGTTCAAGGGCTTTAGACTTCAACTCTTTACGGTTCATTGTTAGTGACCTCCTAAACAATTTTTACAATACAACCCCCACTAAAAAATGCAATAAGAAAAAATGGGTTTTTTTAAAGGAAAAAGGCTCGATGCTCTTCGTTACTTTTTTATTTCTTTTTGGGATCAAAACTCCAACCGAAATCGCCATGGTAAATCATCTGCTTGGTCATCCCACCGTCGACCGCGATGGTTTCCCCGTCGAGAAACTTGGCTTTGTCGCTGACAAGGAATAGAACAAGTTCGGCAATGTCCTCAGGTCTTCCCACGGTGTGGGTCGGATGTTGGAGGTAATCGGCTTCGGAAAATTCATACGGAAACGTGTCGATCCAACCGGGTGCGATGGCATTAACTCGGACTTTTCCGGCAAGTGAAATCGAAAGAGCGCGGGTCAATGCGCCGATGGCGCCTTTGGCAGCGCTGTAACTCTCGGTATTGGCTTGGCTCATGCGTTCGCGCGTCGAAGAAATGTTGATAATCGAGGCTCCCGGAGCAAAATGGTCTTTAAAAAGTTTGGCCAAGAAAAAAGGGGCCGTGGCTCCTACGCGGAGCACATAATTGAAATCCTCATAGGAACACGTCTCGATACCGCCTTTGGAAAGGCAAGCATTGTTGACCAAATAATCGATTTGGCCAAAATCTTTGATGACTTTTTCCGCAAATTTGATGAGCGTTTTCTCATCAGCGATATCCCCGATGAAATAAGGATTATCGAGAAGGTCGATGATGGCGACGCGGTCACCATTGCGTTCGAATGCTTTGACGATGGCGCGGCCGATGCCTTTGGCGCCTCCCGTCACAACGGCAATTTTATTCATATAAAACTCCTTTTAATTGATTCGTGGGTTCATCCGCCACCCAAAAAATGGGTAAAGACAACGTCATCGCCGTCTTGGAGAGTGATATCAAAACGGGTGGCATGAGGAATCCGTTTTTGGTTGACGAACATCACGCTGTCTTGGAAATCTTTGGGTTCGATTTCCGGATGCTTCGATAACAGGGTCTTGAAAATGACCTCCATCTTTCCGGGTTCGACGAGGAGGGTTTCAATGCCGTATTTACTTCGAAGCAAATTGAGAAATGTGATTTTGACCATAAGATTCCTTTTATTTCGTAAAGACGATTTTTTCGACGTTATTGAGCGTATCCACCATCATGATTTTGTTGGTCAGGACACCGGGTCGGCGGTTCACGAATTTGATCATCTCGGCCACCATCAGGTTGGCGACAATCGGAGGAATGAACGTGGGTGCCCCCATCGTTTTCTCCAAGCCTTCGGAAACGCTGCCGTAGAAATCATGCAGTAACGAGGATCCGGGAAGGGAAATACCGACTTGACCGTACCAGCCCCCGACAGCCCCGTGAAGTAAGGGCTTATGATGCTTTTCGCTGATGGTTTCCAAGAAAAGTTTGGTTTTGATTTCATCGACGGCATCGATGATCAGTCCGACTTTTTCATAAACGGAAGCGTCCAGGTTATAGACGGAATCCAAAAAGGCGGTTATCTCGATGTCGGGATTGATTTTTTTGAGTTCGCCGACTAAAACATCGACTTTGGATTTCCCAAGCGTATCCACGGACGCATAAAGCTGACGGTTGAGGTTTGAAGGGGAAAAGCGGTCATAGTCGACGAGGACCAGTGACTTGACCCCTAAGCGGGCTAAAGAAGACGCCACAAATCCGCCTAAACCTCCAAGGCCAACCAATAGGACCCGCGTTTGGGCGATTTTTTCCATTTCCGCCATCGTCATGATGCCGGTATTTTTTTCGAAACGATTATCTAAGGGGAATGCCATAAAGCTTCACCACCCATTACGAAAATCTACTAATGAAATTATAACAAAAAAGCACGGCTTAGGAAAAACCACGTGTCAATTGATAAGAAAAAAGCCTCGGTATTATACCGAGGCGGGAGATTACTTATTTAAACTGCTTTCTTGGCGAAAATGGAACGATCGATTTTGAATATTAAAGAACAGGCATAGGCGCTAGCGAACGCAATCAGGAAATCCCATTGCCAATTGCGGGAGACTTCCATGAGGAATAACGCCAACGAGAACGCAAAGGCAGCCAGAAAGCCGATCAGATACGCATTCACCGGGCGACGCGAGGCTTTCATGAAGACATAGAAATCAAAGGCGAAAAGCCCGACATCGGCCAATAACACGATATAGAAAACAAACGGCCATTGCGAAAGAACAAACGAGGCAATCACAATGGAGAGTATGGCACAGGCGACATCCGGAAGAAACATGAGTAATAATTTTTTCATGGTGATCCCCTCTTTCCTTTGGTTTTGGGTTCAATATTTTCTCTATTCTATGCTAATTTTTTATAATTAAAAGTAATTTCATCAAAAAGTAAGAAAAAAGTATAAAAAAAACGAAAAAAGAGTCAAAAAGTGCCAAATTTGAAAAGTTTTTTCAAAAATAGCCCCATTTTTGAGCTATTTTAACCCATTCGGTTTCCCCACCGCTTAGAAACACCAAAAGATTTTGACGAAAGAAAAGAAAAGGGACATTGCTGTCCCTAAGGATTCGTCAAAATGTTGGATGCGAAAGTCGCGTTTCTTAATTAATACGCATAGGAAGTTTCGACACGATGAAGACGGGAAACAGATTTGATGACCATCGGAATCGAGAGACCGATACGGACGGCGGTACTAAAGAAAACGGACGTGAAATCTTGGGCCGCGATGCCTAAATTTTGGTAAACAATGTTAATCGCTCGCGAAGCATAAAGTTCGAAGCCAAAGTAGACGACGAAACCCGCTAAAAGAATGATGGCAAAAAGGCGTTGCATTTTGGCCTTTTTGATTAAATCCTCTTTGGGGAACCGTTCCGCCGCTTTTTTCTTGATGCTCGAAGCAAAAATCATCAACGTTAAGGATACTCCCATGAGAATGGCGTTAAACACACCTTCGATGGAAACAAGGGTACTAAGCCAAGTGATCTGAGCCTCCTCATTCGGCGTCAACGAAGCGCCATACGTCACCAAAAGTTCTCGTAAATCGGTGACCGAGGACATATCGCCAAATAAAGCAAAGGCCAATAAAATCATGAAGATAAGCGAAACGACGAAGATGTAGGAAGAGTGGAATTTCATCGGCGTCACTTGCGTGGGGGCCGTCGGAACAGGAGGAATAGGGGCTTGCATAGGGTGACCGCAATGCGTGCAAAAACGGCTGTTTTCATCAACAACTTGTTGGCATACTGGGCAATTCATATTTTTCTCCTTTACAGTATCTTCATTTTATCAGCATGGAATCGCACATTCAAATGACATTTTTCTTACGAAATTAAAGAAAAAACGAGACACGAGGTCCCGTTTTGTTGGAAGAATGGTGGCCCAAACCGGGATTGAAAAGGCGACACACAGATTTTCAGTCCGTTGTCAATCCCTCATTCGTTTGCCGAGAAAAGGTGCCTCAGATTAAATATCCTTCTTCAATATCGAAAGATATTCTTCGTAAACGTAGGATCGTGTCTTTTTGCTTTGTGAACCCACACGCAAAATTCCGATTTCAACGAATCGTTGAATCGTTCGGTTGACTGAAGCATAGCTTTTTGATGGGAATGCTTTGCTGGTTTTTGACGCGGTCATCAAAGGTACTCTTTCCAAATAATCCAAAAGCCAAAGGTCCTTTGAAAGAACGAGGTGGCGGTTTTTTTCACGGAGGGCAACAAGTAAACGAATGGAGTGGATCATATTTTGGCACGTTTCAATGATTCCTTTGAGGAAAAACTGGCACCACTCCTCGTAATGATTTTTCAAACGGACCTCATTAAGACGGTCGTAATACTCGGTTTGATTGCTCTTGAGATAATAAGACATGTAAAAACCGGGAAAATCCAAAATTTTCTTTTCCATCAAAAAAAGAACAATCAGCATACGCCCGATGCGTCCATTACCATCCAAAAAGGGGTGAATGGTCTCAAATTGGTAGTGAACCAAAGCGGCTTGGATGAGGGAATCCTCTCGTGCATCTTCCTGAATATATTTTTCAAGAGCCGTGAGAGCATCCTCCATATCTTGAGGCGATGGAGGAATAAAACGAGCGTTGGCAAGCGTGGATCCTTTGCGCCCAAGCCAGTTTTGGCTTTTCCGAAACTCACCCGGATTCTTATCTTCCCCACGAGTCCCTTGAAGTAACTCTTCGTGAACGCGCCGCAATAAACGATTGCATAAAGGCAAACGGGAGGAGAGTTCTAATGCCGATTTCATGGCGTGGATATAGTTATACACGTCTCCAATATCGGTATCGTTATTTTCCGGTTTTTCGATTTCAAAGATATCTTCGATCGTTGCTTGGGTTCCTTCAATTTGGCTGCTGAGCAACGCTTCTTTGCGGATATACGCCCCTAATAAGGAATCAAAATCAGCAATACTCCTTGAAACGCCATTCAATTGTCCCAAAAGAAGATAGGCCTGCGAAAGAAGGCCTTGAATTTCACGCGAACTCTCGATGTGTATTTCTTGTAGAGGGGTCGGGATAAACGATTGAAAAGAAAGGTCACCGGATAGATTTTTTCGATAACTTCCTGATTGGTTCATGATGGAATCCTCTGATGTAACTATAACGCAGAATTGAAAATTATTCTATTTTATTTTTCACTTTTTGGTGTTTTTTGAAAATTAAAAGTTGTTTTTGGGTTTTATTTTTCAATCATAAGAACAAAAAAATGGGACATTGCTATCCCATTTATTGGTACGATGGTGGCCCAAGCCGGGATTGAACCGGCGACACACGGATTTTCAGTCCGTTGCTCTACCAACTGAGCTACCGGGCCACGTATGGCGGATCAGACGGGAATCGAACCCGCGGTCTCCTCCGTGACAGGGAGGCATGTTAACCGCTACACCACTGATCCATTCGATACGCTTATTTATTATCGTGGAAATAAAGGAAAAAAGCAAGATGAAAAAGCATGCGATTCCATAAAAAAATCCCTCACATAGTGAGGGACTTTCTTTTTGGGTTTAATAATTCTTCTCGCGGAGTTCGAAGAAAGCCTTCGGATGTTTGCACACGGGGCAAAGTTCGGGAGCGAATTTGCCGACATGGATGTAACCACAGTTGCGGCATTTCCACACGACGATGTCTTCGCGGATGAAAACTTTTCCGGATTTCACGTTCGCTAAAAGTTTGCGATAACGTTCTTCGTGTTCTTTTTCGACTTTTGCCACCATTTCAAAGGCAATGGCGATCGAAGTGAATCCTTCTTCACGGGCGGTCTTGGCGAATCCGGCATACATGTCGGTCCATTCGTAGTATTCGCCCGCAGCGGCATCGGCTAAGTTCTCGATGGTATCGGGGACTTTTCCTTCATGGAGCTCTTTGAACCACATTTTGGCGTGTTCTTTTTCGTTTTCGGCGGTTTCCAGGAAGAGCGCAGAGATTTGCTCATACCCTTCTTTTTTGGCGGCAGAAGCATAGTACGTATATTTGTTACGCGCCATCGATTCGCCGGCAAAGGCTTCTTTTAAGTTTTTCTCAGTTTGACTGCCTTTTAATTCCATATGTTTTCCTCCTTAAGCATCA
>CALMWE010000256.1 GCA_937873795.1 uncultured Caryophanales bacterium | reverse complement strand
TACATCCGTCTTCTTTATCTTTACCCCGATGAAATCAGCGATAACTTGATTGATCTCATCGCCAAGGAACCGCGGTTAACCCCGTATTTTGATTTACCCATCCAACACGCCTCCAGCAAGGTCTTAAAAGCCATGCACCGCAGAGGCGATAAAACCTTCTTAAAAGCGTTGATGGAGAAAATCCGTACCCGAGTTCCTAACGCCATTTTACGAACCACCTTGATCGTCGGCTTTCCGGGAGAAACCGAAGAAGACTTCAACGAACTGATGGAATTCATCAAAGACGTCCAATTCGACCATTTAGGCGCATTTACCTATTCTAGGGAAGAAGATACCGTTTCGTATGACTACGCCGACCAAATCGACGAGAAGACCAAGAATGCGCGGTATAAGAAACTCATGGAAGCGCAAAAGAAGATTGCCTATGCCCGTAATAAAAAAAGAATCGGACAAAGCATTACCGGACTCGTCGTCGGTCATAACAAATCCTCGGATACTTACCTTTTACGAAGTGGATTCAATGCTCCCGATGATATCGATGGCAAGATTGTATTTTCCTCCCCGAAGCCCTTACGTAGTGGAGACATCGTCGCGGTGAAAATCACCGGGGCTTTCATTTACGATTTGGAAGGGGAACTCGAAGACTAAAAACTGTGTCATTATCTTGCGAAAATAAGACAGTTATTTATCTTTTTTGTTTACGATGAATTTTCGCCATGAGTGATTCATTGGCGGTACATAGGATCGTTGCTTTGGTTCTCCCTGTGGAAGTTCGGTCTTTGATGGTGGAACAAAGGTTTCTGCGGTACCGAAGAATTGATGCCCGTGGACACAGACGAACCTTCCGTCCAGAGTTTCGTAAAACTTGACTTTTGTCTTAGCGGGGAAAGCGATGACGTTGCCTTGGGCATCGACGGCCTGGAGCTTATGGGTTTTGATGGAAAAGACGGAGCCGTTGTCGCTGGAGCGTTCATACTCCGTCGACAGGTAGTAGTCGAGCTCCTCCTCTGTCGGGGGAGGGGCGAACAAAGCGGTTTCGTCATCCGGGGGAAGGGCAAATTTTTTGTTATGCCTGGCGATGTAGCGAGGGA
>CALMWE010000255.1 GCA_937873795.1 uncultured Caryophanales bacterium | reverse complement strand
GCAACCCTGATCTACAGCGATGATGTGGGCTTTGCAGATCGCTAAAACTGCGCGTTCATGTCGACGCCCGTCGTTTATGGACGGGGCGAAGGCATTGTCGTCAATACCGGCATGAAGACCGAAATTGGAAAGATTGCCACGCTTTTACGCGATACCCACGAAGAAGACACGCCGTTACAAAAACGGTTGGCGGATCTAAGTAAATTGTTAGGCATTGTCGCCATTGTCATCATTGTGGCGATGTTTTCCATTTCGGTTATTGAAAAACTGATGGAAGGGCCGATGGTCGATTTATGGGCTTTCTTGGGCGATACGTTCTTGTCCGCGATTGCTTTAGCCGTTGCCGCGGTTCCCGAAGGCTTAACGGCGGTCGTAACGATCGTTTTGGCTTTAGGCGTGCAAAAAATGGTCAAGGTCAACACGATTGTCCGCCATTTACCTTCCGTTGAAACCTTAGGCGCCGTCTCCGTTGTGTGCTCCGATAAAACCGGAACATTAACCCAAAACAAAATGACGGTTGTCAAAACCTATTGCAATGAAACGCTCGAAGAAGCCAAGCCGCATGCCGAAGGTGCCGTCCGCGACATGGCCCGCGGTTTCATGCTTTCCTCCAACGCCAGCATCGAACATGGCGTTTTCGGCGATCCGACCGAAATCGCACTTTTGGATTTTGCCCGTAAGCAAGGGCTCGAAAAAAGTACGGAAGAAGCCGCGACTCCTCGCGTCCAAGAAATTCCGTTTGACTCAGTCCGCAAAATGATGTCGACAATGCATGATTTCGGTGACCGAAAAGTCATCTACACCAAAGGGGCGATGGACTCCGTATTACGTTTTGCCGATCGCATTAAAATCCACGGGGAAGTCCGTCCGATAACCCCTGAAGACATTACCCTCATCAAACTTGCTTCCTCAAAAATGGCGGAAAGCGCACTTCGTGTTTTAGCGGTTGCGGAACATGAAGGCTCATTCGAAATCGATGAAAGCCATTTGATTTTCTTGGGGCTTGTCGGCATGGTAGACCCGGCTCGCCCAGAAGCCAAACCGGCCGTCCGCGAATTCAAAAAAGCCGGCATTATCACCGTCATGATCACCGGTGACCACCGCGATACCGCCTTTGCCATTGCCAAAGAACTCGGAATTGCCGAGCAACCGGAGCAATGCATGAGCGGCGACGTTTTAGCCACGCTTAGCCAAGAACAATTGAATGAAGCGGTGAAGACCATCCGTGTCTTTGCACGTGTTTCGCCCGAAAATAAAGTGGCGATTGTGAAAGCGTTTAAAGCCAACAACCAAATCGTGGCGATGACCGGAGACGGCGTCAATGACGCGCCTTCGCTGAAGACCGCCGACATCGGCATTGCCATGGGCATCACCGGAACCGACGTAGCCAAAGGAGCCGCCGATATGGTGCTCAGCGACGATAACTTTGCTTCGATCGAAAAAGCGGTGGAAGAAGGCCGTGGCATTTACGCGAACATCAAAAAGACGGTGCTCTTCTTGTTATCCACCAACTTCGGTGAAGTCATTGCCATGTTTGCCTGCGTTTTGATGGGGCTTCCGATGCCGCTGTTGGCTTCGCACATCCTTTGGGTCAATCTGATGACCGACTCGTTGCCGGCCATTGCTTTAGGCGCGGACTCCAAAGACCCCGACATCATGAATGAAAAACCTCGTCCCGCCAACGAATCGTTGTTTGCTCACCATGGGATTCTCACGACCTTATCGTATGGTTTTATCATTGCCACGATTACCGTGGTTGCATTTCTCATCCCGGGCATCCGCGAATTAAACGCTCAGCACATCCCGTTGAGCCTGGAAGCACTCAAGGGCCTTTTCTTTGATCTTTCTGGAGAAGCCACTTTGTTACTTCGTCAGTCCCGGACCTATGCGTTTACCGTTTTGGGCGTAAGTGAACTCTTCCTTATGCTTGGCATGGCCAATATGCGCAAGAGTTTTGTGCGCTTATTCAAAGGA
>CALMWE010000254.1 GCA_937873795.1 uncultured Caryophanales bacterium | reverse complement strand
ATGCGCATCATATTTTCGTAGTGGCGGACGTCATTGACCTTGCCGGCACGAATCGTGCGGTTAAAAATCGGCATCCGGTCATGAAAGGCGGTGAAGTGGTAATTCCACGTCCCGAGACGTTCACCTTCATTGGTGGTTCTTCCGGTGCGTTCAATCGAAAATTCCAATGCATTGTAATCAACCAAGTTGGCTTCGGGAAGACCCTTCTTTATTTTCACGTAGACCAGACATTTTTTGTAGGCGTAATAAAAATGGGCATTGCGTCGGGTATAAATCTTCTTACCGAGAATGCTCAAAAGCAAAGGATCATGAATCGAGTGAGCGCGTTCGACGAAGCGACTGAGGATTTCGCCTTCGGCGGTTCCTTTTCCTTCATCGGGATACGCTTTTAAATCATAAAACGGGACCAAGTCGGGAAGTGCCGAAATGGCGGCGATGAGACCGTGCTTGTCTTTGCTGTCATGGCGTTGGCAAACTTCATAAAACGCGGAGATACCGCGATTCACGAGTTCGAGGTTTTCGATGTTGCGGCGAAGGTGAATTTCACTGAGCGGCGAAAAACTCCGGAAGCGCACGGTTTTTAAATCCAAATGCACGTCCAAGCGTCGCTCCAAACGGCGGATATCGCGGTTATATTTCCGGTAAATCGTCGCGTTACGAAGGTGCTTCAAGAGCCCCATCCAAGCGATGAACAGGATGAGAATAAACGCTCCGAGTCCGATCAGCCAATAATAAAAGTCCGGCATGGCCACACCTCAATTCTTCCCTAAGGAAAGATTCCTTAAAACTATTCTATCCCTAGCCAAGTGAAAAGAAAAGAATCGTGATTTTGGTTTTTTCACGCGCCCCGAGGCGCACCGCGACGAACGTATGATATAATACGAACGTATCTTAAGGAGTGCCGTCTATGGAAACCAAACGCAAAGACTATATTACGTGGGATGAATACTTTATGGGCATCGCGATTTACTCTTCGATGCGAAGCAAAGATCCGTCGACTCAAGTCGGCGCGTGCATCGTCGATGCCGAAAACAAAGTCGTCTCCATCGGCTATAACGGCATGCCGATCGGCTGTGATGACAATTGCCTCCCGTGGGGCAAAGGTGAAGGCTTGGACAACAAATATTTGTATGTCTGCCATGCCGAATTCAATGCCATTCTCAATACCCGCGACGG
>CALMWE010000253.1 GCA_937873795.1 uncultured Caryophanales bacterium | reverse complement strand
GGACGCGAATCTTCGATGACTTGACCATCGAGCAAACGGACGATGCGGTCGCTATATTGCTCGGCAATGTCGCTGTTATGGGTCACCATGATGACCAAGCGATCTTGGCTGATCTTCTTGATCAAATCCATGATTTGGATGCTGGTTTTGCTGTCGAGGGCGCCGGTCGGTTCATCGGCCAATAAGATTTTCGGATTGTTGACCAAAGCCCGGGCGATGGCCACACGTTGCATCTGCCCGCCGGAAAGTTGATTCGGGCGTTTGTGGATATGGTCTTGAAGTCCCACTTCTTTTAAAACTTGAAGGGCCCGCGCTTTGCGTTCTTTGGCGGAAATACCGGAAAGACGAAGCGCCATATCGACGTTATCCAAGATCGTCAAATGGGAAATCAGGTTGTAGTTTTGGAACACGAAACCAACCGTGGAATTACGGTAGGCATCCCAATCGCTCTCGGCAAAGTCTTTGGTGGACTTCCCGTCGATGAGCAAATCACCGCTGGTGTAGCGGTCAAGACCCCCGACGATGTTGAGTAAAGTCGTTTTGCCACTGCCGGAAGGACCGAGAATGGAAACGAATTCGTTATCTTGAAAACACAGGTTCACGCCATTGAGCGCATGGTCCATGAGTCCGGTCGTTTGGTAACTTTTTTTGATGTTTTTCAGTTCGAGCATAGTTTTTTCCTCTAAGTACGATACACACGATACCACATATATGGGGGGTTGCAGGGTTTTTCGCTCAGGTTGCATAAATCCACGGATAGGGTGTCAAAAAAAGGTCCCGCCATATGGCGAGACCCTTCCAAGAAGCGATTAATCATGGAATGCGGAAGCTTCGACACTATTTTTCTCGTAGGAGTGGGCCACGTAATTGATGTGATCGCCGACCCGTTCGAGGTTGCTGACAAAGTTGATGTAGACTGCGCTGTTATTGGGGCTGCACGTCCCTTGATTCAAACGCGCCACATGGTCATCGATCATTTGGTTCCGTTTGACGTCCACTTGGTCTTCAATCGCCTCGATTTCTTTCAATAAATCAAAATGGCGGTAGGTGAAGAGTTCACTGGTAAGGGCGAATTCTTTGGCCAGTAAATCAAACATTGACCGTAAATCAATCCGCACCGCTTCGGAGAATTCAAGGTGGTGATCGATGCTGGTCCGCGTGTATTTGAGAATGTTGTCGCTGATTTCGGCAATACGGATGAAGTCCCCCAGAGTATGGTGTAATCGCGAGACCATCGTTTCGTCTTCAAGACCCAAATCGTTGGTCGAGACCTTGATGAGGTATTCGGTAATTTCTTTATCCAGCTGCTCGATTTCTAAGTTTTTATGTTTGATTTTTTCAATCGCCATCGCGTCTTGGAGAATGAAGGCTTCAATCGCGTCTTTTAAGGATTGCATCGCCATGGCCCCCATACGTGTGGTTTCTTTGGTTAATTGACCTAACGCAATCGCCGGGGTTTTCAGTAAGCGTTCATCGAAGAAGGTCGCAGCTTTGACAACTTTCTTATCGCGAATGATCTTTTGTGAAAGTTTGACAAAGAGTTGCGCGGCCGGTAAGAAAATAAGGGTGCAGAAGACGTTAAAGAACGTATGGAACATGGCAATTTGCGTTCCCGGAAGCGGGAAGAGTTTGACCAACACGACATCCATGAACCCGGGCCAGAAGAAGAGGAACGGGAACACGATGATCGTGCCGAAGACGTTGAACATCAAGTGAATGAGTGCGGCGCGTTTACCGTTGGTGGTCGCTCCGATGGACGAAAGCAAGGCGGTCACGCATGTACCGATGTTGGTTCCTAAGACCACAAACAAAACGGCATTACCACCGCTGCCGATGGTTAATCCGGCGGCGACCATCGAAATCAAAATCGTGGTCACGGCACTCGAGGATTGAATAATTCCGGTTACAATGATACCAATCATCAGGAGCAAAAACGGGTTGTTGATCGAGGTTAACGCTTGGGTAATCACCGGAGACGTTTTGAAGATGCTCATGGAACTGGCCATGACATCCAAGCCAATGAAAACAAGACCTAAACCCGCCAAGGCATAGAAGATGGTTTTGACTTTATCTTGTTTGGCGAACATTTCGCCGAAGATTCCGATAGCGGCAAGGATCATTGCATAGAGCGTGACGTCGAAGGCTTTTAAAGCGACTAATTGGGCGGTAATCGTGGTACCGATGTTGGCACCCATGATAATCGTCGTGGCTTGAAGGAGGTTCATGACGCCGGCATTTACGAAGCCGAC
>CALMWE010000252.1 GCA_937873795.1 uncultured Caryophanales bacterium | reverse complement strand
AATCGCTTCCGCCTGGACCCTCTTCCGGCCAATCGTTGCGTTTGATAACGTGGAGGGCTGGAGTCAAAGGGTCGCCGGAACCAAAATCGATCATCGGAAACGCTATGACTTTGAAGATAAAGTTTTTGCGGTCAACACGGTGGAGCAGATGATCGAAATCATCCAAAGCAAAATGGACCTTTATACCCGTTATCACCAAGGCATCGGAAAACCCCATGATTGATTTTGACTTTCACGTCCATTCCAAATACTCTCCGTGTGCTCGACAAACCGTCGAAGAGGTTTTCCTTCGTGCTTCGCAAGCCAACCTAACAACAATCGCAATCACGGACCACGATACCATCGCTGCTTATAAGGAAGTTCATGAAATGCGTGAAAAATATGGTATTCATTGCATCCCGGGCATTGAAGTTTCTACTATGATTCATTCGACACTTTCGTTCCTTGATGAAGGGATTGGAATCCATGTGCTTGGACTCAATATCGACCTCACCCAAGACATTTTAGACCGTTATTACATTGAAACAAAAATTCGTGCGAAAACACGACGGAAAAAGCTTTTCGAGTATCTTGAAACTTCTTTTGGCATTGATTTGGGCGAGATTCCGGATTCCGAAAAAGCTTTGAGAATCCGCCTGTGCGAAAAAAACATTGTCGCAAGCGAGGATGAAGCCAAGAAATACCTGAAAAGCAAAGAAATAATCGCCCTTTTTCCAAAATACCATATGTCGATACCTGAGGCGATTGATATGATTCACGAACTTCATGGACTGGCGATACTTGCCCATCCTTTCCGGGGTGAAAACCATTTGAAATTGAATCAAAAACAAGTGGATGAACTGATCGACTTTGCCTGCACAAACCATATTGATGGCCTTGAAGTTTTTCATTCCGACAATTTTGAAGCCGAAGGAATTGCATTCCTATTAGAAAAAGTGAAGGAAAAACATTTGCTAGTCTCCCTTGGCAGTGACCGTCATTTTTTCGAAGACAAACGTCCAGGCAAGTACTTTATCATGGAGGATCGTCTCCTTTCGCTTGATTTCGATTTCGAAAACATAAAAAGACTCATTTTAAAGGAGGAAAAGTAAATGAAAATTGGAATCGTCGGGTACGGTCATGTTGGAAAAGCAATGCACGCCTTATTTAAAGACGCAGTTATCTATGATAAATATCAAAAAATCGGAGAACCGGAAGAGATTAATGGCTGTTCGGCTGTGTTT
>CALMWE010000251.1 GCA_937873795.1 uncultured Caryophanales bacterium | reverse complement strand
ATGGTCATATAAACCGCAAAATAGGCCGCATAGACCAGAATAATGGAAAGAAGACCTCCGAGAATCACGACCAAAAGCGGAAGGATTTTTTCGCGGAAAACCCAATTTTTCATCGTTGCCGTTCCTTTCGTTTTGTGTTTTTAAGCTGAAATGACTTCGTCCACCGCCACATCAAACGGCGTAATCGGCAGTTCCCCTTGGTAGCGTTGTTCGTCAAAACAAACGCCGACTTTATAGGCCGGACATCCTAACAGGAAGCGGTCATAGAATCCTTTGCCGTATCCCAAGCGATGATGCTTCTTGTCGAAACACAGTCCGGGGACAATCACTAAATCCATCGATTTTTTAGGGACGATATGGCTGGATAACGGCGAGGGTTCACGGATGCCAAACGGTCCCGAAGGCGTCAGTTGCGAAAACGACGTCACCGAATAAAATGACAGGTTGCCTTTTTCGACGGTCGGAAATGCGACAATCTTTTGATCCGCCCAAGCTTGGGTAATCAAAGACTCGGTATCGACTTCCAAAGGCATGGACGCAAAAACGGCAATGACACGGGCTTTTTGATAAAAAGGGGAAGCCAAAATCGACTGCATGATCTTTTTGGATTTTCCAGGTTTATCCAAAACCTCGGAACGAAGCGTTAAAAATTGTTTGCGGAGAGTGGCTTTATCCATAAAACATCTCCTTTTCTTTCATTATAATACGAAGCGGCAACTTCGATTGCCGTGTCGTTTGAAGTAAACCCGCAAATGCCAAGAAAAAAAGCCTCGTTCTTTTTCCGGTTACGGATGAGAAAGAGGCTTTTTCGTTGTGTTTTTGTTGGAATTACGGTTGCATCGCACCGAACAAGACGAGCCAAGCAAGAATCGATTTGGCGACTAAGCTGAGAATGATGTAGGTTCTTTCGCCCACCAAATAGTCTTTCCATTTACCAAGTTTCAGGTATTGGGCAATCATGTTGAACGGGAACGCGTTAAATGCGAAGAAGTAGGCAAACAGAATCGCCCAAGCGAACCAAGGCGCATCGGCTACGTTGCCGGAGCCGAAGATGTAAAGGGCAACGACGACCCACGGAGTCAAACCGGCAATGCTTCCCCAAACGAAGGGACCCCATTTGACTTTGCCTTTATCAAACCCGGAGTTGAGTTGTTCCATCACGAGTCCGAAGAGGTTCATCGAGGCATTGGCCACGAAGATTAAAAGTAACGAAGCGATGTCGACGACACCAAACAAGACCGAGGTCAAAACGATCATAATGGAAGAACTTAAGGCGTACTCGAACCAACGGAATTGGTTGATGCCCTTCTTCAAACCTTCGACATAGACCCCAAAGATTTTGTTGGGAACGGAAATAATGAAGTGTGCGAGCGCAGACAAGAACAAGAATAAGGCCACCAGAATGCCAAACGGCAAGGTGAACAGTTCTCTTCCGGTCAAGACGAGTCCTTCACCCGGGACAAACGTCAGATAATTTTGAACGATGGTGGGTTGGAATGCTTCAATCTTATCGATCACGAAATACGCCAAGAAGACCATGGCAATCGCTTGAACAAAATGAAAGAATCCCATGATGAGATTGAAACGACGTAATTTTTGAAATGTAGATTCCATCACGGATATCCTCCTTGAGGTGATGTTACCATGGACTTTTTTCAAGAAAAAAGCGATTTGCTCAACAAAGGTCAGACACGTGCCGTGGTCTTTCAAAAGTCCATAAAAAAAGGGCCTCTCATTCGCTGAAAGGCCCGGAAAATCTTACTTTTTTATTGCGCGCGTCGCCATGAAGGTGGGAACGTGATGATCGTGAAGATTGCCTTCGCCGTTGGTGTCCTCAAAAAGGTCCGTCAAGATAAAGCCACATTCCAATTGGCCGCCGAGGGTTTCTTCCAACGTATGGGAGAACTGAACGCCGCTATCGGTATCGACCAATTGCTTCATTTGGTCTTTGTTTTTTAGAGGATTGAACGGAAGCGAATTCACTAAGGTCTTTTCTTCTTCGTCAAACAGGTAATTAATCCCGTTATTGTCTTGGCCGATGATGAAGATGCCACCCTTCTTCAAAATGCGGTAAACCTCTTTGAAGATGGGGCGTAACTTTTCGACGTAACAGTTGGAGACCGGTTGAAAGACGATATCAAACGTCTCATCCGAAAACGGTAAGGGTTTGGTCATATCCGCTCGAACAATTTCGACGGAATAGCCTTCTCGTTCAGCCACCATGCGTTCACTTTCCAGTTGCTTCTCGGAATAATCAAGAACGGTACACTTTGCGCCTGCCGCTGTGAAGATGGGAATTTGTTGACCACCGCCACAAGCTAAGCCCAGTAACTTTTTGCCTTTTAAATCGCCAAACCAAGCATGCGGAACAGGCTTGATCGGAGTTAACACGACATCCCATTCGCCCTTCGTTGCCTTGATATAAGCTTCATGGGAAATCGGACGGCCCCATTCCCAACCCTCTTTCACCCAACGGTCGATCGTTTCGGCGTTGGTGTCTTGATACTTTTTTTCTTTGGACATAAGGAACTCCTTTGAATGTTTTCGAATCAGAAAAGACTCTTGCCTGTATTTTATCATGAGGATAAAAGAAAAACGGGCCGAATCAGGAATCAACCCGTTTTGTGTTAGCAAAGTTTTACGTCCGTTACTTGATTTTATTGGTGAATTTGACCAAGACCCACGCACCGACCACAGACAAGAGGAAGCTTCCGATCACGGCGATATAGAATCCCGCACGATTGTCAGCGAGAGGCATATACGTAAAGTTCATGCCGTAGAACGACGCCACCAAGGTCGGGATCGAAAGCACGATCGTGATGACCGCCAAGACCTTCATGACGATGTTCAAATTGTTGGAAATGACGGAAGCGAAGGCATCCATCATACCGGCTAAGATATCCCGGTAGATCGAGCACATTTCAATGGCTTGGTTGAATTCGATTTCGGTGTCTTCAATCAAATCGAAGTCATCTTCATACTTTTTGAATTCGGGGCTGCGGGTCAGTTTATGGACCACCACTTTGTTGGAGTTGAGTGAAGTGGAGAAGTAAACCAGCGATTTATTGAGTTCCATCAAATCAAAGAGTTCTTTGTTACGCATCGAATTGTGCAATTCTTTTTCAATTTGCTTGGTTTGCGCATCAATCTTCTTAAGAATGGTGATGTAGTTAGTCGCCAAGCGGTATAAGAACTGCAACGTCAGGCGGACGATTTTATGGGGTTCGATTTTTTTATTCTTTTGGAAGAAGTCTTTGACGAAATAGATTTCTTTGGCACTGACGGTGATGAAGTAATCTTCGGTGTGGATAATCGCAAATGGGGTCGTCGTATATTCATTTTTGGTGTTTTTGTTCGGGTCATAGAGCGGAACGTCCAAGACGATGAGTTTGGCGCCTTCTTCAGTATCGATGTGGGCCGTTTCTTCTTCGTCGAGAGCGCTGGTGAAAAATTCGGTCGGAACGTTCAGTTTGGCCTGCAACCATTCGATTTCCTGAGGGGTGGGCGTCGTCACTTCGATCCACGCGCCTTTGAATAAGCTCGGGTTCTCTTCGATAATGATGTCGGTTTCCACTAATTTTTTGTTGCTTTCATGGTGTTGCTTAATCATGGGTATTCCTCCTACTCAGGTGCTCAACTTCGATTCCGATTGGGCTCTCGTTTACCTAATCTTAGTTTCAAAAAACGGATTAAGCAATCAGAGAATGAAGAACTTCAAAAAATGTTTTTTTAGGTCAAAATAAAAAACAAAAATTGCTAAATTGGATTAGTTTTTTGCGATTTAGGTTCCAAGTTTCTAGAAGAAAGCTTTGAAATCACATCGGTTTCAGGTTTTTTTCCAGACGATCCATGATGACCAATAAACGTCGCTGACGGGAGTCTTCATTTTTTAAAACGTAATAACTCATCGCATAGGTTTTTTGAACGGAAGGAGACATGGCTAAATAATTATTGAGAGCCTTTGGGTTGGGCTTTAATAGATTGATGAAATCCGGTAACGAGAAATCAATGGGATTCCGATCGGCTTTTTCCCAACGGCCATCTTTCTTGGCCAGTTCCACCGCCGCCATGCCTGAAGGTAACATTCTGCCTTCTTTAATCAAACGTTCGACCGAGTGTTCGTTTTTGGTGGACCAAACGCTTTTATCTCTTCGTTTAGCGAAATACTTCAAATAGAATTGCTCATCGATGCTTTGGATTTGGCCATCAATCCAGCCAAAACAAAGAGCTTCATCAAGCGCTTCTTCAGGGGTCATCACGGATTCTTTCCGAGTCTTATCGAAACGAACCCAAATACCAGGATGAGATTCACCGTTTTGGGCTAACCAAGCATGGAACTTTTTGTAATCTTTGAAATCGATTGAATCTTTGATATCGGGCATATGGTTCACCTCTTTTTATTTGGTTTTATGAATGGATTCCTTGTTTCTTAAGCCAGTTGTCTACTTGCTTTTGATTTCTGAGAACCGTCGCCTTTTCTGGGTATTCCGTTTTTAAATTTAGATAACGTTTTCGCGTGTTTTTCTTTCGGCCATCGAATAAAACCCAACGGATGAACTCGGCATCCAATTTCTCGGGGCATCCTTCACCCATATCGGGTCGGGTCGTATTTTTAAATTTTCGATAGCGTTTGACCACCCGGTGAAGGCAAGCCCAACGGTTGAACAGAAGGATCAAAATGATGTCGGCTTCTTTCATCCGCCGGTCAAATGAAAGTTTCGTGTAATTGCCGTCGATCACCCAAGACTCGTGGGTATCCATGAATTCTTTCGTTATCCGTTCTTTTTCTTCACTATTTCTAACGACCCAATTAGGTTGGAACTGGACAACATCAAAATGAAGCACATCAAGCTGATAATAGTCAGCAAGTTTACGTGCTAGGGTTGATTTCCCGGAACCGCTAAAACCGATAACCGCAATCTTCATTGGACCTCCGCGACATCATCATTATTGACACACTAAACTGACCACACATTCGACATGCTTCGTTTGTGGAAACATGTCGACAGGTTGAACGCTCAAAATGGAAAACTCTTTTTTTAAAAGAGAAAGATCTCGTGCCAAGCTGCTCGGTTCACAGGAAACATAGACAATCTTTTGCGGTTTGATGACCAATAAAGCACGGATGAACGTTTCATCGCAACCCGCTCGCGGAGGGTCGACAATCACGACGTCAAAATGTTGCCCGGTTTCGGCTTGTTGCTTTAAGAATCGACCCGCATCGCCTAAAACAAATTCGGCATTGGCAATGTTATTGAGCCGAGCATTGGTTTTGGCGTTTTCGATGGCTTCGGGAATGACTTCCACGCCCACCACTTTAGAGGCATTCTTAGAGGCAATAAGTCCTAAGGTACCAATGCCACAATAGGCATCTAA
>CALMWE010000250.1 GCA_937873795.1 uncultured Caryophanales bacterium | reverse complement strand
GACGCATCGCTTCGGTCCAAACGACCAAGAAGATTACCAAAGCGATGGAAATGATTGCCACCACGAAACTCAGAACGTGGCGGGAAAAGATGCTGGAAACACGCGCCTATACCGACGCGCTTGTCGAAATCATTCAAAATCATCTTTCCGGCGAAGAAGCGTTTTCGCATCCTCTGTTCAATGAGAACGTCGAGGCCAAACAAGATCTTTACGTGGTTATTACCAGTCATTTGGGCTTATGTGGCTCCTACAACCATAACGTCTATCAAAAAGTCACGGAACTCGTCCAAAAGCAAGATGATCTCATCATCATCGGTTCCAAAGGAGCACGCCACTATCAAAACGAAGGCGAAAAAGCCATCGACCGTTATGCCGATTTAGCTTATAAACTCGATTACCCGATGATTGTTCGGCTCGGTGGATTCTTACTTTCAAAATTCAAAGAAGGAAAATACCGTCGAATCCACATAATTAATACCCATTATGTGAACTCAATGATTTCCGAAGTTCAAACGGTCATGTTGTTGCCACTTCCAAAAAATGGAACTGTGCATAAAAACAAGAATGCCTTCGGTCCCATCATTGAACCTGACATTCACCAATTGATTTCCGATTTATCGCCTTTCTACATCAACAATCTGATTTTCAGCAAATTGATTGAATCGCAGATTTCTGAACAATCGTTACGCCGCTTCGCCATGGAACAAGCCAGCGACAACGCCGACGAACTCACCGATCAACTCTTGCTCGAATACAACAAAGAACGTCAAGCAGCCATCACTCAAGAAATTGCCGAAATCGTCGGCAGTTCCGGCGTGAAATAGGAGGATATGAAGCATGAACGAAAAAACTTACCCATCGGGCAGTATTGCCCAGGTCATCGGCCCGATCGTCGATGTCCGTTTCCCCGATAAGAAAAACTTGCCAGTCTTATTAACTGCCTTGGAAATTCCGCTTTTCGGAAAAGAACCCCTCGTGGTTGAAGTGGCCCAACACTTAGGCGATGACATCGTCCGTGCCGTTGCCATGGGACCCACCGATGGTTTAATCCGCGGCATGAGCGTCACCAATACCGGTCACCCTATCCGTGTCCCGGTCGGGAAAGAAACGTTAGGCCGTATGTTCAACGTCTTAGGCCGCCCGATTGATGGTCTCGGCGGAGATTTCAGCGTCGTCCAACATTTACCCATTCACCGTAATCCCCCGACCTTTGAAGAACAAGATACCGGCCATGACATTTTCGAAACCGGAATTAAAATCATCGACCTTGTCTGCCCTTACACCAAAGGTGGCAAAGTCGGTTTGTTCGGTGGCGCCGGTGTCGGCAAAACCGTTTTGATTCAAGAACTCATCCATAATATCGCGACCGAACACCACGGCATTTCCGTGTTCGCCGGCGTCGGTGAACGTTCCCGTGAAGGTAACG
>CALMWE010000249.1 GCA_937873795.1 uncultured Caryophanales bacterium | reverse complement strand
TATGGGAAGGATTTCGCTATTTTTCGCCGTTTTCGATCAAGATTTGCGATAACGCTTGCGGCGAGAGCAGCGGCGAATTCGTCAACGGGCTTTGTAATGTGAGCTTGGCCGCGGCCGAACCATACTTCAAAGCATCCCAGTTATGGGCTTTGGCGTAAATGACGCCGGAGAAGAACGCATCGCCCGCTCCGGAAGTAGAAACGACTTCCACCGGGAAGGCCCGATGATGGGTAATGGTTTTGCCTTTAAAGCAATAGGAACCGTTAGCCCCATCAGTCAAAAACAGTTCGCCCACACCTTTGTCCAAGATGGCCCGACCGATTTTTTCGATGGATTGCGAAGACACGGATATACCGGCCAGTGCTTCGGCTTCGCGGCGCGAACATTTGAGGACCATAATATGATTGAGCAGCGGCATCAATTTCATGGCCTTCGTGGACGAAATCGCATCCACATATAAGGGCTTTTTGACTTCATCCGCCAAATAAGCTAAAACTGTCGCGTCCAAATTGGTATCGGTGACGATGCACTCGGCTTCTTTGATCCATTTGGCCACTGTGGGAGTTTCTTTTAAGAAACGGACATCCAAAGATTTGAGCGTATCCATATCATTGACGGCAATCAGCATATCGCGTTCGGAATCCAAGACCGCCAAATAGGTCGGGGTAATTTGTTTTTCGACAATCAATGTTTGGGTTTCCACGCCCAAAGCAGTCAATTGGTTGATCAAGTCATGCCCGTTATGGTCATTACCGATGGCCGTGACAAAGCGCGGTTTGAGTTGCAGCCGGGCAAGATTTTCCAAGATGTTCCGGCCCACTCCGCCTGGAGAAGTATAGATTTTTCCAAGGTTGGAGTCTTTCATTTTCAAAGGACCGGGAATCAGACCATAAATATCGATGTTACTTCCGCCGATGACTAAGATGTTCATAGTGGGGTCCTCCTAGACCAGTGGGGCGAAAACGCTGAGGATGCTTCGGAACAGTTTCCGGAACACGGACGTTTTCTGCAGGTCTTCTTTCGTGATTTCTTTGGACTTTTTAAGGGTGGCGGCAAAGTCTTTTTCCATATCCGCAATGCACGGGGCATCGTAGAGGAAGACGCCGCATTCCATGTGAAGATAAAGCGAACGGTAATCCAAATTGACCGTACCGATGTTGGCATACACGTCATCGGCAATCGCCATCTTGGCGTGAA
>CALMWE010000248.1 GCA_937873795.1 uncultured Caryophanales bacterium | reverse complement strand
ATACATGCTACAATAGAACCAACGAATAAAAAAGGAGAACATATGTCCAGAGTAATCATAATTACTGGAGATTTGGCGTCCGGGAAATCAACCCTCGCCAAACAACTATCCGCCCACCTTAAGGTTCCTTTCTTCACCAAAGAACACCTTAAGGAACTTTTAGGAGAAGAGATCGACTATGTATCCCGGGAGGATAACAAGAAGTTGTCGAACTCTTCGATCGACATCCTCTTGCACATCCTCGAACGTGTCGCCGCCGTAAAATCCAGCGTAATCATTGAAGCCAACTTTCACAAGGACGAACTTGAAAGAATTAAGCGCGAATGCGAGCTTAATCATGTGGAAGTTGTGCTTCTTTATTTAACTGGGGACATCGATGTCTTGTTTGAACGCTTCATGTACCGCACCTATTACGAAAATCGCCACCCTGTCCACCTGACCCATCCGCTTGAAAAAATCGATGATTTCGAAAACTACATCAAAAAATGGAGAGAAGAGGAAGAAGTCCTTCCCCGCCACATCATTGATGTGACCAACTGCGATCGCGACGTCATCTTCGCCAAAGCGTTAGAGACGTTAAAAAGCATCAAATCTTGATTTGGCGCTTTAGAAAGGATACTTCCTATGGAATATGATTCTGATAAAATCCGCAATATTCTCTTTCTAGGTCACCAAGGAAGCGGCAAAACCACCCTGGTCGAATCCATGGCCGCCATCGCTTCCAAGTCCCCCAAAGGATCGATCGAACGCAAGAATACCATCAGCGATTTTACCTTAGAAGAAAAAAACCGTCTGAGTTCCTGCAATTTAGCGATTGTCCCGATTGAATACGAAGGCTATAAACTCAACCTGATCGATGCTCCGGGCAACGATGACTTCGTTTACGAAATCCTCGGCGTGCTCGACATGGTCAAGGGCGCGGTTTTGGTCATCGACGCCGCCAAAGGCATCGAAGTCGGCACCATCAAACACTACAATTTCTTGAAGAAACATGGCGTTCCCACCATCATCTACGTCAACAAGATGGATAAGGAATACATCCACTTCGAAGAATTACTCGAAGAAATCAAAGTCAAAATCGGCAAGACCGCCGTTTCGTTTGTTTACCCCATCGGCCACGAAGAACAATTCGATGGTTTCATCAACGTCGTCACTCTCAAAGCCCGCCACTACAATGGCACCGAATGTGTCGATGATATCATCTATGATGATAAGAAAGCTAAAATCTTAGCCCTTCATAACATCATCACCGAACAAGTGGCGTTGACCGATGAAGCATTATTGGAAAAATTCTTTGGCGGGGAAACCTTGTCCATGGAAGAAATCCACCACGGCTTACACGCCGCTGTCTTAAAAGGCGATATTACCCCAGTTTTGGTCGGCAGTGCCAAGAAAGACATCGGCATCCACACGATGCTCAGCATGTTGATCGAATACTTACCGAACCCCAACGAACTCAATCCGTATACCGGCGTGAACGCGGAAGATAAAGAAGTCATCCGCAAGACGCTCAGCAGCGAACCCTTCAGTGCGTATGTCTTTAAGACGATGTTTGACCAATACAAAGGCCAAACCAACATCGTTAAAGTCTGTTCGGGAACGTTGAGTTTGGGCGATGAAGTCTTCTGCCCGAACACCCAAGAAACCATTAAGATCGCTTCCATGTTCTTCTTAAGCGGCAACAAACAAATCACCACCACCAAAGTCAGTGCCGGTGACATCGTCGCCTTAGCCAAGATGGAAACGGTTCTAACCGGTTATACCCTGTGTGATAAAAACGAACCGATCACCTATCCGAAAGCTAAGTTCCCCACCGCGGTTTACTATAAGGCTTTCGCACCCGTCAACCCGAAGGATGAAGAAAAGCTTTTCGGTTCATTAGTCAAAATGCAGGTCGAAGACCCGGTCTTATCGGTCGCCCGCAACAATGAGACCAAACAACTTCTTGTCGGCGGACTCAGCGACTCCCATTTGGCGTATGTCAGTGAAAAGATCAAGAACATCTTCGGTATCGCCATCACGATGGCCAAGCCGAAAGTCAATTACCGCGAGACCATCCGTGAAGCCGCCACCGCTCCGGGACGTTATGTCAAACAATCCGGCGGCAGCGGGTTCTATGGCGTCGTTGAAATGCGCTTCGAACCCAGCGGTTCCGAAGAAAACATCTTTACCGAAGAAGTCTTCGGCGGAGCAGTCCCCAAAAACTTCTTTCCTGCGGTTGAAAAAGGATTCTTTGAATCCGTCCGTCAAGGCCTACTGGCGGGATTCCCCGTGCTTGGCATGAAGGGCGTCTTGACCGATGGCAAATACCACCCCGTCGATTCCAACGAATTGGCTTTCAAGATGGCCTCCATCCTAGCTTACAAAGAAGCGTACATGCGTTGTAATCCGACGATTCTCGAACCAATCATGAAGATTTCCATCAACATCGATAATGATTACACCGGAAACATCATGAATGACTTGAACCAACGTCGCGCCCGCATCATCAGCATGGATGAAAAATCCCATAACATGCAGGAAATCGTCGCCATGGTCCCGGAAGCTGAAATTCTCGAATACGCCACGAACCTTCGGGTTTTGACCCAAGGCAGCGGCTACTTCAACCGCTTCTTCGATTCTTATCAAGAAGTCCCGGCTTCCTTGGTGGATGACATCATCAAAGAATTCTCGCTGTTAAAACCGACTGAGACGAAGTAAAACAAAAGGTGTCGCTGCAAGGCGGCACCTTTTTTGTTGTCGATTGATTTATTTTTCTAAGCGCGGCTTCATCGGATAAATGCCACCGACGGGAAGCGAGAACATGAAACCGACGCCCGGATGATTGGCATCATCGACGATGGCCTTGACCGCTGTCACCACTTTGACCAATGTGGCCTCTTCCGGCATGACCGTAAAAATGGTTTTGGAATTTTTCGTAACAAACGGAGCGGCTTGGGCAAACGGTCCGTTACGGTACATCGACAAGCCGTCGCTGTTGAGAACCGCGGACGCCATGCCTTGGCTATCTATAATCGTCGCCCCACGGACTTTGAGGTCAATCAATTTGGCAAGGATTTCATCCAGATAATCGAGGTCGTTGAGCACAATGAACAACACATTCATATTATTTACCCCCTTCGGTAACTAAATCGTCGACATTGGAGACTTTGTCTAAACTATCAAGTCCGTTGACTTCGCCGGCTTTGGTAATGGCCAATTTGGAGAAGATGGGACCTGTGGTTTCAAAGAAGAGAATCGAAATCATGATGACGGTAGCGATGAAGTTAAAGGCGATTTCATTGATGGCCTCACCGGTATTAGCTTTAATTATAACCAAGATACCGATAGAAATACCACCCTGAGGTAACAAAGCCCAACCGGTCCATTTTTTGATGACTGAAGGTGACTTAGCCATCCATGCACCGACACGCGTTCCGAGGATTTTTCCGCTGGCCCGCATGAGGATGAAAGCCACTGCAACCACAACGATAATCCACCCGGAAGTAAAAAGAATCGATAAATCCAATCCAGCACCCGCGAGAGTGAAGAACATAATATAGAACGGCGTCGACAAGTCGTTGATCGAGTTGAACGAACGATCGGGTTTTTTAGCAAAGTTGGCAATCATCGTACCCACCATAATGTTGGAGAGTAATGGTGACAGATTGAGCGCCAGCGGCGAAGAAGCCGAGGCTTGGTTAACAATACCTGTCAAACTCAACGTCAAGATAATGGAAATCAAAGCAAGGACTTGAATGTCATCCCGGATTTTGTCGAATTTTCGCGATAAGAAAGCGAGACCGAGGCCGATGCCAACGCC
>CALMWE010000247.1 GCA_937873795.1 uncultured Caryophanales bacterium | reverse complement strand
GCCTTAACCATGCCAAAGCCACCGGCCAGCATCGTTAAAGCGGCAAAGGCCCAGAAGAGTGTCTTATCGACGCTCCATCCGCCGAAGGATAAAAAGTAGGTCAACATGCTCATTTCATCGGTCGAATTGACATGATCCGTAAAATCGAAATTCGGAAGATAATCCTCTTGGAACCACGGATCGAATTCACTTTGCGGAATGACATTGTCGGTTTGTTGATAAATATCGCCATAAGCGACATTGAGTAATTCATTCATCATCGAGGCAACGCCATAAGCTAAGTCGTAATCCATGGCATAGCCGATGCTGTCGGGCGGAAAGTAAGCTTCCAAGGTATGAATATAGATTTGGTTCAGAAGCGTCGGCGTGTAATTGGCTTCTTGGTGATAACCGACTTCGATTTGCATTTGCCGCAAATCGTATTGTTTGATTTCATCGACTTCTTGCGACGTGAAAAATAAAATTACGAGCACACCCATGTCATTTTTGCCGATTTCCCATTCGCGGAACAGTGCGTTTTTATCGTAGTCAGCTATCTGGGCATCGGATTCCACTTCAAAGGTGGCGAACACAATTTGGGTTCCGCCGATATCTTTGATACCTTCGGTATCGTTATATAATGCTTCGGATTCACGGACGATGAATTCCGAGGTGGCCGGATGAAGGACGCCTGCGTAATCGTTGACGTAGTAGGCTTCGGTGGGTAAAGGATACTCATGCGACGAGCAACTGCGTATGCCGAAAACGATGAGGGCCACAAAACATCCGACGACCAATACGGCTCGTAGGATCAGTTTAAACATTCGCTATCGGGAATACGACTTCGATTTCTCCGCCTTCGGTTGTTTCCCAATAAGGCAGGGGTTCATCGTAATTGAACATTTTGGCAAAAAGAATCTTGGGGAAGAGTTTGATTTCGGTGTTGTAAACTTCCACCGCATCGTTGTAGTCGATACGAGCGATGCTGATGGTATATTCGGCACTTTCCATGGAACCCATCAGTGAAATGATGACGTTGTCTCCGGAAAGTTCCGGCGTATCTTCGACAAATGCGAGAAGATTGGATAACGCCAACGAGGTCGATTCATCGGCGGCGATGATGTCGGCGTAGTTGCTGGAGTCCGCCGCTGTAGCAAAGTCCGAACGCGCGTCGGTAATGGCCGTATAGATGTCGCTTTCATGGTCGAGATAGGCGCCCGCCGCTGTGACCAAGTCATCAATGATGACGTTTCTTGCTCTCAAACGGACTACGAT
>CALMWE010000246.1 GCA_937873795.1 uncultured Caryophanales bacterium | reverse complement strand
TCAATCGCCTTTTTTTCATGTCTGTTTGAGAAATTTCAACTGGCTTTGATAGGCCAATGACAACGCTTCGATGGTGTCAACATCCACCATATTTTTTAGCCACTCGGTGGGTATCTGCTTATTGCCGTAAGCGAGGCCCGCAAGACCACCCGCCACCGCTGCTACCGTATCAGCGTCATCACCGAGGTTAGCGGTTTTCAAGACAACTGTCCGGTAATCCGAGGAAGTCAGACAACTCCACACTGCCGCTTCCAAGGTATCAACCACATAACCCGACGAACGGATTTCTTTTTCTTGGAAAGTTTCTAAATGCATCTTTTTCGTAGACGGGTTTTGAAGGAGCTTACTGTAATAAGGCACCTGCGAACGATAGAGGGAATCTTTTGTAAGAAATTCAATGGAGCGTTGGGCTCCTTTGAGGATGGCTTTTCTAAATTGAAGGAATGTTAGCGGAGCGCCTTTTGCCAAACGTGCGTGAATGATATCTTCCGAAATCGCCAAATAGATGGTAACTCCGGCAATATTTCGTGGATGAGCATGTGTTAACGCAATCGTGGTTTTCGCGACTTGAAAACCTTCGGGACTACTTAAAAAGTCCCCGTCGTAATGTTCATAGAGGTAAAAACTGAGCGGAAGGATGCGCATTAACGCACCATTTCCGTTTTCAAATTCATCGGTGGAACCGCTGGTCAAGGGATTTTTGGATGCTGCGTAACGTTTTAAAGCGTTCATCGTGGTTATGCCCATACCAAATGCCTTTCCTTGAGGGGTAAAAGCCCCTTTCCCGACCCACAAAATGAAATTGTCCATGATAGCGCGATAATCAATGGTTTTGCGGTCCACCAAAGCATCGAGCAAACACAGATTCATCGAGGTATCATCGGTATAAAGTGCTTCTTTGGGCATCGTATGGGTGGGATGTTTTTGAACTTCTTCACGAAATTGAAATTCGTTATCTGCGCCCAAAGCATCACCGACGGCAAGACCGAGGATCGCATCGAGCACCAAATTTTGCGTCATTAAAGGTGTTTTCATGGTTTTATCTTAGCACGAACCTTGGGCTGTCGCATTTTTTCCAAGTTTTTCATATATGCGGGTGCGCTTTTGCTATAATGTGTGCGAAAGTGAGTCACTATGGAATCCTTACGAGAGCTTTATAAAATCGGTTTCGGTCCAAGCAGTTCCCATACGATGGGGCCTTCTTTTGCATCCAATTACTTTCTCAATTTGTATCCAAATGCATTCCGTTATGAAGTCGTTCTCTCAGGGTCCTTATCACTCACCGGAAGAGGCCACTTAACGGATGTAAAGATTCGTGAATCTTTTGCAGACCGTAAATTGGAAATCATTTTCTCCCGCAATTTTGAAAACCTTCCCCATCCTAATACGATGGACTTTTTTGCCTATGATGAAAAAGACACCATTCTTGGCCACCGCCGCATCTTATCGGTCGGAGGCGGATCCATTCGCATTATCGGCGATGACGAACGTCAACCCAAGCAAGTTTATCCTTTTGCCGATTTCGGTGAAATCCGTGACTATGCCGAAAAGAACCACATGACTCTTCCGGAAATTGTCTATCAATTCGAGGATGCAAATATCAAAGACTACCTGATGCAAGTTTGGGTGACGATGGTTAACGCGATTGACCGTGGCATTACCAATCAGAGCATCCTTCCCGGAACCTTGAAGATTTCCCGAAAAGCTCCGACGCTTTCACACCCCATTTTACCTGAAAACGATGTGGCTTTTTATACCCGCACCGTGATGTGCTATGCTTATGCCGCTTCCGAAGAAAATGCTTCCGGCGGTATCATCGTGACAGCTCCCACCTGTGGGTCCGGCGGTATAATTCCAGCGGTCTTACGTTTCTTGAAAGAAACGAAGCACCTCGATAACTCCAAAATGATTGATGCTTTAGCCGTTGCTTCTTTAATCGGAAA
>CALMWE010000245.1 GCA_937873795.1 uncultured Caryophanales bacterium | reverse complement strand
CAAGAATTTCATCCAGGTAATCTAAGTCGTTGAGCACAATGAACAACACATTCATATTATTTACCCCCTTCGGTAACGAGATCGTCGACATTGGAGACTTTGTCTAAACTATCAAGCCCGTTGACCTCGCCGGCTTTGGTAATCGCCAGTTTCGAGAAGATGGGGCCTGTGGTTTCAAAGAAGAGAATCGAAATCATAATGACGGTGGCGATGAAGTTGAAGGCGATTTCGTTGATGGCTTCACCGGTATTCGCTTTAATTATAACCAAGATACCGATGGAAATACCACCTTGAGGTAATAATGCCCAACCGGTCCATTTCTTGACGACGTCCGAAGACTTCGCCATCCCAGCACCGACACGCGTGCCGAGAATTTTTCCGCTGCCACGCATGAGGATGAACGCTAGGGCCACGACGACAATGATCCATCCGGAAGTGAACAGAATCGATAAATCGAGACCGGCACCCGCCAGTGTGAAGAACATAATGTAAAACGGCGTAGACAAATCGTTGATCGAATTGAATGAACGATCGGGTTTTTTGGCAAAGTTGGCAATCATCGTGCCCACCATGATGTTGGCCAATAACGGCGACAAATTGAGCGACAGCGGCGAGGAAGCGGAAGCTTGGTTGATGATGCTGGTCAAACTCAACGTCAAAATAATGGAAATCAACGCAAGGACTTGAATATCGTCACGGATTTTGTCAAATTTCCGGGAAAGGAAAGCTAAACCCACACCGATGCCAACGCCGATGGCGAGGGAAAGGAAAACCTCAATGAAAGGTTTGGCCACCATCAACCACGAGAAGGTGAAATTGGGCGAAAGCAGCATTTGCGCAACCGAGAAACAGAAGCCGAAAACAACGATGCCCACGATATCGTCGAGAGCCGCAATCGGTAAAACCGTACGGGTCACCGGACCATAGGCGCGATATTGTCTCATGACCATTAAGGTCGCTGCCGGAGCCGTTGCCGCCGACATGCTGGCCAAAATCAATGCAAAAGCCAAGTTTTTCGGTGAAAAAGGCGCATAGGTAAAGGTATTTCCGGGAAGCGTGCTATTGAAAATGTTGTCTGGTTTAGGTACGAAAACCATCGCCGTGAATACAAGCAGGACGGCGCCCAAAACTTCCATGATCGTGAGAATCATTATCGAGTTGCCCATCTTTTTGATGGACTTGACCGAGAATTCGCTTCCAATCGAAAAGGCGATGAACGACAAAGCGATTTCGCTAATGATGCTGAGCGCTTCATTGTCTGCCGATGTGACGATGCCCTCAAACGAGCTGCTCGGGTCAAATAGACGGACGATGATGGCCAAAGAGGGCCCCAATAATAGACCCAACAGCAAGTAACCTGTGACTGACGGCAATTTCAATTTGCCAATCAGTTTTCCGCCGATAAAACCTACCGCCAGCACCAAACCGACTTTGAAGATTAACGACGTAATTGAATCGACTGCTCCAAAATCCCACATAATACTGCCTTCCGTTTCTACAAGAAAAGCGCAAGGGATGTTGCGCTTTTAGACTCCTAAATTGTCAGCTGTCCGGAAGGAGAATGACGGGTTTTGTAAGGCTCGTCGGTCCTCTTTTCGGGCTATGGGTCTCCCCACACGACCGATTAGAAGCTTCAATGCTAG
>CALMWE010000244.1 GCA_937873795.1 uncultured Caryophanales bacterium | reverse complement strand
ACGACCACGTATACAAGCACATTTTAACGATTTTGAAACGGTTAAACAACATTTTATCGATTGTTAACGCTTACAAAGGCCAATTAATTAGACATATTCTTATCTTTTTAAAAGATAAATATAAGGAAACCGATGGCTTTATTGCCACCCGGCCAGAGAGGCCAGACCCCCATTTGGGCAAAGAAAAACCCCGGTACATTCCGGGGTTAAGATTATTCAATCGGTTTTTCAGGTGTGTTTTCGGCAGGCGCCGCGGGTTTAGGCTCACTCGCCGGTGCACTGGGCGTCGGGGCCGCGGGTTGGCTCGGGGTCGGAGTCACGACCGGTTTAACCAACGGACGGATTAACGGTTTTTCGACTTTGGGTATCTTCGGAAGTTCATTCGTAGGAGTCACCGGAACACTCGGATGAACGATGGGCGCAGGAGCACTATGAACGACCGGAGTGGGCGTAGCGATGATTTTCAAAATGGCGGAACGGATCTTTTCCATTTTCTTTTTGCTCTTGGTGGTTTTGACTTTCCGAACGATCGCGACGATCAGTAACGGGAGGAGCCATGCAGCGAAGAATCCGGCAAGAATCAGAAACACCCAACCGAAGATGGGAAGCAACGCGGAAGCATCATAAATCGGCATCAGCGCCGTGACTAAGAATGGGACACCCAGATAAAAGCCACCGAATACCAGTCCAAGGATAAGCATCGTGATCAGTGCACGAACCGTCGGCTTTGGATTCGGGAATCTCAGTTTTTCGACCTCGGCTTCTAACGGCTCGAGTTCGGCGCGATGGGCATACAAATAAGGGCGTTCATACACCACTTGGGTGATGGTCGACCGAGTTATTTTACCGGTATAGGAAAAGGACTGAACGGAGCGTATTGACCAATCAAACCAAGCTCGAAGGGTTAGTCTCTGGGAGATGTCTTTTCCGCGAATCGACTCCACTTTGCATTCATTCATACTGTCCACCTCATCATCATTATATGACCACTTTTTTAGCAAGAAAAGAAAAAGACGCCACGAGGGCGTCTCCAGTCGCAGTTTTATTATTTAACGAAGGGGACGTTGTCTTTCACGATGATGAAGACAAGGTCGATGATCCACCAGAAGTACGGAGCCAAGCACAGGATGACGATGGCGATGACGATGGACATCGTATCTTTGGCTAAGATGGCTTTGACCAGACGATAGATGGCCCAGGTAATATCCAAAAACGGTAATGCAAGAAGAATCTTGATGGCTTTGCTTTGACCTTCCATCCATTTAATGTATTCCATGACGTTCTCCTTTCTTCGAGGCGTTATGCCCGATGGTTTTGGAAACGGCTACTCAAACCAGCCGATTTTCCCGAAAGCGATGACGGTGACCAAATCGAAGATCCACCATAACGGCCAAAAGATGACCGAGAGAATGCCTAAGACCAAACCGGAGACTTTAAGTTTTGGAGGCATGACCACGCTCTTGACGATGCGGTACGCACCCCAAAATAAATCCAAAAATAAAATCGAAATGACAATCTTCCAGCCTTTGCTCAAACGATCGAGCCCGTTAATGTATTCCACGCAGAGTT
>CALMWE010000243.1 GCA_937873795.1 uncultured Caryophanales bacterium | reverse complement strand
CCAGTTCGTATTCTTCTTTGTCGCTGGCTTCAATCATACGGGCCTTGATTTCTTGGGTTTTGGAGGCCGTATCCCCATTGAGAAAGTTCTCGATATCCGCGATGAGGGCGGAATAAGTGACTTCGCTGATGGTATTGACGCAAGGCGCTAAGCATTGCCCCATATGGTAATAAAGACAGGCCACTTTGGGCATGGTCTTGCATTTCCGTAAGGGGAAAAGCTTATTGAGCAAATTCATCATCTCATAGGCCGCTCCGGAATTGGGAAAAGGACCGAAGTAGCGGTAATTGGGATCTTTGTCATTACGGGCAATCTTTAAGAACGGATCATTGCCTTTTCTTAAGGCGATATAGGGATAATGGGAACCGTCTTTGAGCATGATGTTATAACGGGGATAATGCTGATGGATGAGGTTCATCTCGAGGATCAGTGATTCTTTTTCCGTTTGCGTGATGATGGTATCGAAATGGTCGACGTTAAAAACCATCGCGGCGACTTTACCCGCTTGAGGACGTTCGAAATATTGGCTGACCCGTTTCTTCAGGTTCTTGGCTTTTCCGACATAGATGATCTTGCCTTTTTTGTCATACATCAAATACACTCCGGGAAGATTCGGGAGTAAGGCAATTTCACGCTTGATCAGTTCGTTCACTTCAAGATCACCACCGTCGCCCCGACACCGCCTTCATATTGGCCGCCCAGACGATACGATTCGACAAACCCTTGACGTTTCAAATACTCATGGATGGCCGTGCGTAAAGCTCCGGTTCCGGAGCCATGGATAATACGGACTTGCTTGAGATGTTTCACAATCGCGTCATCGAGGTATTTGCCGACGCTTTCAAGCGCTTCATCGACGTGCATGCCGATGACGTTATGTTCGAGTCCGACATTGGTTTTGATGGTGCCGATGTCGTCATAGGTTTTACGGCTGGCTTTGGGTTGGCTCGCGGGTGCAACGGTCTTGGCGAGTTGATTGATTTTGGTGTCAAAGGAAAGACCATCACTGGTGGTGACATAGGCTCTATTTTTGCTGATGCGGGCAATCTTGCCCACCACATTCATGCTCTTGATGATGACGTAGTCGTTGACTTCAAAGGCATCGGGATCGCTTTCTTCTTCATCGGCGAAAGTGAGTTCTTCGAGTTTCTTCTTGGCGTCGATGACTTCATGAAGTTTGGTCTCCGGATGGGTGATGGCTTCCATGATTTCACGGATTTGTTGATCGGCTTTGGCGAGGAGTTCGGCTTTATCTTCTTCCGCCTCCGCGACGAGGGTTTGCCGTTTCTCGGCGAGGGTTTGTAAATCCTTAGCAAGTTTGGCTTCCCGTTCGATGAGCTGCTTTTCTTTGGCACTGAGTTGGTCTTTGAGCATTTCCGTTTCCCGGACTTGCTTTTCGAGTTTGCCTAAGATTAAGGCGACGTCTTCATCGCGTTTTCCGGCGAGTTCT
>CALMWE010000242.1 GCA_937873795.1 uncultured Caryophanales bacterium | reverse complement strand
GCACATCAACAACGAACCGGAGTAGCAAACATGAGCAAACTTGACCAAGTGGTTTTTCTGATCGAAGACGGCAAAATCCACGAATCGAAAATTCGCGACCTCGACGGCTACATTGACGAAACCACAACGCCCCGCGGAGTTGGCCCGCGCTATCACACCCGAGGTAATGAATTGTGGACGTGGGGTCACGCCGGCAACTTTCCGCGCATGCTCGAAACGTTCGATACCGACGAAGAAGCGGAAGCCGCACTTGAGGAATCGTTCTATCACGATTTCACCAATTGCGCCGACCTCTTTTGGTTTTGGACCCGCGAAGAGGCCCAAGGCTGGCTTGACGAAAACGCCGAGTAATTTACTCGTCATCAAAAGCGCAGTTAACATAGTCAAGCCCCTCGTCGTCAAACTCGTCGCCAGCATCGACCGCAAGGCCATGTTGGCGCATCTTTTCTTTGATAGTCGACGTCTTCATGCGCTCCCGAACTCCGGGCACTCCGGCCGCTTTTGCTTGCGCCAACAGATCGGCATAACGCTTGCTCCCGGCTTCAAAGGCTTCCTTACGTTTCGCTTCCCCTTCTTTGGTCTCCATTCCTTGCTTTTGAGCAAGCCAGGGTGCCATCCCGGTAACTCTACCTTCATGCGTTGAAATTTGAGATTTCGGCAACCAAGTCAACGACGACCCGTTACGCAACAAATCGCGCTGCTGGGCGGAAAGTTCTTTAACGTCATATCGCGCAGTTTCGCGGGCGTTTTCGTAACCTGGCGTTTTGATGCCAACGGCCTTGTCGGTTTCTCGCTCATAAGGGACGTGCGTTTGCAACTCATGGTGCCCTTCCTTCACCGACGGATGCCGGCCGCCTGTCGGTTTCTCTTCGGCAGATTTCGCCTCATGACTTTTCGGCCCCGTGAAGTCCTTGCGAATCTCGCCTATTTTTTGCCCATTGAACTTGCCGCCCATACCCTTTTTGATTTCACCGCCTTCGCCAATTTCAACATGCGACCCCTTGGCGTCAGGTCCGTTTGGCTTTACCGTAATCCATCCGTCTTGCGCCGTCCCACCAGCGCCGACTTTTGCGCCCGGGTCTTCTTCCCCATCAACCGGCGCAACATTAGGATTCACCAGTTCGACGGAAGTGTCCAACCCCATAAATCCGCTGTTCGGGTCTTTCGCCAAGCGTTCCCGGACTTCGGACGGGTCGACCACACCGGCCGCGATATAGGCGCAATCCACCTGGCTATCCTGCAGCCTAATGTCGCTTTCTTCCTTGGGCGTCATTTGGTACAGGGGCACGAAGGTAAAGTCGATATCCGGGTCG
>CALMWE010000241.1 GCA_937873795.1 uncultured Caryophanales bacterium | reverse complement strand
TGGACGACCAATTACGATAGCCATGCCTTTACTTCCTCGGATATCGGCACAAAAACCGTTACCGTCAGTTATACTGAACCGAGTTCCACGAGCGTGACCACGGTCACCAAAACAACGACCTATTCGATCACTGTGGCTTATCCGCCTCTTAATAGCATCTATACCTCGTATACCAGCGGGGAAGGCGTTGACCGCTATGTCCCCGGCGACACTTTTCATAGCGTTGCCGTCTATGCCACTTGGGGCTATGGTGCGAATACGCTGGTCACTTCATCCTGCGTGTTTTCGATTTCCGGCGTGACCTTGACTCCGGGAAGCTCAACTGTTTCGGGTACAGGCACTCAAACTGTGAATGTTTCTTATACCGATCCATTAAGCGGGGGCACAAAAACGACCACGTATCCTATCTACCTTTATTCCTTAGATACTTTGTCTATTTCTTCCTATCCGACCTACAGCGTGATAGGAGGGACTTCCTTTGGATTAGGGACTACATTTACTTCGAGTGGTCTTGTTTTATCCGGAACCTATAGTTACTCGGGGTATCCCGATATTGTCCGATCGTACAGTTCCGGTTTCTCGCTGTCTTCTCCGAATATGATGTTTTTAGGTGAACAATCCGTCATCGCCTCCTATGGAGGAAAAACCGTGAGCTATGATATTAATATTACAAATTTTGGAAAAGCTTCAGGAGTCACAGATGCCCAACAAGCCAACGCGATGGCTACTTATGTTTTGAATCTGAATGCCTGTAATCTATCTTCCGATGATGTGTCGTTGATGGTTGAAGAATATGGATACATGACTGCGGGAGCCAAAGCCTTGTTTGACGCGATGTGCGATGGCGATGGCCTAGTCTATACCGGAACCGGTGCCAAAGACCGTTATGATTATATCTTTTACCAGGATGAAGATGACGAAAATCAGAACGAACAGTTTCATGGCTTTCCGCAAAAAGCCTCTACCGAAACTATCGTGGGTTCTTTTGGTGCCCTCCTAATCCTGGTTTGTTTTGGCGTGGTGGGTTATGCGATGATCCGAGGAAAAAAACACGCCTAATAAGTTTTGTCACGCGTCACTTTCCTGAACAGTGTCTTGCCCCTAAAAAACGAAGTGCAAAAAACGGCAATGGC
>CALMWE010000240.1 GCA_937873795.1 uncultured Caryophanales bacterium | reverse complement strand
CCGCTTCAAAAACTTACCTTTCAAGCATCAATCTCGATGACTATGTCGGCGAAACTTTAACCATTAACGTTGTCACCGCCATGGCCAAATGGACTGCCATTTGTCTGAGAGATGGAAAGACACCTCCGTCAGCTGCTTCTGTTGGCGAAATATCCTACACCGATGATTCATTGCCGATTGTCATCTTGATTAGCGTCATCGGATTAAGCACACTCATGTACTTCATGTTGGTTTCTAAGAAGAAACGCGGACAACCGAATTAGAAATTAAGTTTCCCAAATAAAAGGAAGGGTATGATTGATTTCATACCCTTTTCTTTTGCCTAAATAACAAAAAAAGAACCCCGTTAACGAGGTCCTTTTGTGTTCGACTTATACCGTGACCGAATTAGTCAATGCTGTACGGCAGTAAAGCCATAAAACGGGCATTTTTAATCGCGGTGGCCAGTTCTCTTTGATATCTGGCGCTGGTTCCGGTCACGCGACGGGGCGTGATCTTGCCATTCGGGCTAATAAAACGTTTGAGTAATTCAACGTCTTTATAGTCGATGTAAGCGACTTTATTTTTGGTGAAATAGCAGACCTTCTTGCGAGGTCTCATTTTCTTGAATCCCATGTTTGTTCCAACCTTTCTTTAAAATGGTAAGTCATCATCGACGATGTCGATGGACGATAAGTTTTTGCTTGTTTCGCGAGCAGGTTCATCCGGTTGAAAATCCGGAGTCGCATCGGTCGGGGTCGCTTCGGGAGCTCCGCTTTTCGGTTCTAAGAACTGAACGGAGTCGCAAATGACTTCCAACACGGTGACGCGTTTGCCTTCTTTTGAATCATAGCTTCGTTGATTGAGACGCCCATCGATGCCGACAAGTGAACCCTTGCGGGTAAACTTCGAGACATTTTCAGCAGCTTGGTTCCAAACTGTGCACGGAATGAAGCTTGCGCTTTTTTCGGCACCGCTTTTAACCCGGTTGTCTACCGCCACGGTGAAGGATGCGACGGACATACCGCTGGTCGTTCTCCTGAGTTCGGGATCGCGCGTTAAGCGCCCGACTAAAATTACGCGATTAATCATAAGAATAATCCTCCTTTTTAGTCTTGATCAACGACGACTAGATGGCGCAATACGTTAGCATTAATCTTGGTCAAACGATCGAATTCAGCGGTCGCTTGAGGTTCCGAAGTAATCTTGATCACGACGTAGTAGCCTTTGATCTCATCCTTGATTGGATAAGCCAAATCTTTAAGACCCCATTCTTTCACGTCACGGATGGTCGCACCGTGTTCGGTGAGAATCGCGTGAAGTTTCGCAATGAGTTCTTTCCGGGCTTCTTCTTCGAGATTCGCCTTCAGAATATACATGATTTCGTACTTTTGCATGAGTACACCTCCCTTTGGTCATTCTGGCTGCCATCTGCGTGGCAGCAGAGAGTAAATATATAGCCTTCACACTATACTTTGCAAATTATATATTATATATAACGTTTTGTAAAGAAATAGGGGAGTGCGTGTACAAGTCATCATTTTCAAAGACTCCTACCACATAATAGTGGCGAATTTGCATACTTTATCCCCAAAAGAAAACGGAAGGCGAACCTTCCGTATTTTTTAACGATCACGCATGCAGGGGAAGAGGATGACTTCACGGATTGAGGGTGTGTTGGTTAGAAGCATAATCAAGCGGTCGATGCCGATGCCGATACCACCGGCAGGAGGCATACCGTATTCGAGAGCTTCCACGAAGTCGGTATCCATTTCGCTGGCTTCATCATCGCCCAGCGCTTTGGCCTTGAGTTGCTCGTTGAAGCGTTCTCTTTGGTCAATCGGGTTGTTGAGTTCAGTGAAGGCGTTGGCGTATTCGGATCCGCTGATGAACAATTCGAAGCGTTCGGTAAAGCGCGGATCTTTGGATTTCTTGGCTAACGGGCTGATTTCAATCGGATGACCGAAGACGAAGGTCGGTTGAATGCAGGTTTGTTCTCCGTATTTTTCAAAGAATTCATTGATGACATAGCCGACGCTGTTTTCGTGGGCTTCCAAATGAATGTCGTGTTGGGCAGCCAAGGCGGCCGCTTCTTCGAAACTCATTGGTTTCCAGAAGTCGATTCCGGTAATTTCTTTGATAAGGTCAACCATGTGGATTTTCTTAAAAGGAGCACCGACATCAATGATTTTGTCGCCCCAGGGAAGTTGAGTCGTTCCCGCGGCTTGGATGGCGGCGGTCCGGATCAAATTTTCGCACAAATGTTGCATGTCTTCGATATCGCCGAAAGCTTGATAGATTTCGACCGTCGTGAATTCGGGATTGTGACGTGTATCCATACCTTCGTTACGGAACAAACGGCCGATTTCATAGACGCGTTCAAGTCCGCCCACCAAGAGTCTCTTTAAGGGCAATTCCGTTGCAATTCTCAGGTAGAAATCACGATCGAGCGTGTTGTGATGGGTCACAAAAGGACGCGCGGCGGCACCTCCAAGCGTGGGTTGCAAAACCGAGGTTTCGAACTCTACGAATCCGTTGGTATCCAAAAAGTTTTGAATGCTGCGGATAATCTTGGGACGGGCCAAAGCGATACGACGGGCATCATCGTTGACGATTAAATCAACATAGCGGCGACGCGCTCTTTCTTCAGGATCAACAAGACCATGGAATTTTTCCGGTAACGGCCGTAAGGCCTTCGTCAAATGCGTGTATTTTTCAACGCGAATCGTTAATTCGCCGGTATGCGTGAGCATAATGCGACCGTAGGCGCCAACGATGTCGCCCAGGTCAGCCAAATCAAAAAGTTTGTAGGTCTCTTCACCCACCACATCTTTTTTCAAATAGCATTGGATGGTACCGAATTTATCTTGAATCACCACAAAGCTCGCTTTGCCCATTCTACGAATGGCAATCAGTCTTCCGGCAACGGAAACATAGGCTTGCAATGCTTCAAGTTCTTCGGCGGTTTTTCCAAGGAATTTCGTTTTGATGGATTCGCTCGTATCACTTCGAACAAATTTTTGTCCAAAAGGATCCACGCCAAGTTCTTCGTATTTGGCGAGTTTCTCACGTCTCACAGCTTCTTGTTCAGTTAATTCGTCTGCCATAAAATCACCTCAGTGCTAAATTATTATAATTTAAATATCGATTATTTGGTAGTCAAAACGGTCTCGGCGATTTCTCGGACAATCCGGTAGAGATCCTCAAGGGTTTCCATGGTCCCCGACATTTCCGCTTTAAATCGTTTCATTCCGGGAAATCCTGTTAAAAAGTGAACCCCGATTCCACGAAGTTCTCGGATGGCTGATTTTTCCCCTTTGAGTTTTACCAAACTCTCGCCAAAAGTCGTCAGATAGGTTAGCTGTTCTTCAAGCGTGGCGTTCGTCAATCTTTCACCCGTTCGAAAGTATGTGTCAATCTGGGAAACAAGTTTGGGATGGCCCAACGACCCGCGTGCCACCATGACGGCATCGGCTTTGGTAATTTCAATAGCCTTGATGGCATCATCAAGAGTAAAGATATCACCGCTGATGACTAAAGGGACCTTCATTTTCGTACGCAAATCCCCGATTAAATCATATCGAGCGGTTCCGCTGTAGATTTGACTCGTGGTCCGGGCGTGAACACAGATCATGGCGACTCCGGCGTCCTCGAGCGCATGAATGACTTCCATAAAATTGATGGAAGAGGAATCCCAGCCAATACGGATTTTGGCAGTTACAGGCTTGGAAGATACTTCCACGACGGCTTTAACGGCTTGATGCAATTCGTCCACACGTCTGAGCCAAGAAGAGCCTGCTCCGGTCCGTGTGACTTTGGGCATCGGGCATCCGAAGTTGATGTCGATAAAATCGTAGGTGCAACCGAGGTCTTGAACCAATTGGACCGCTTTCACCAAGGTTTCTTTTTTACCGCCAAAAAGTTGCAATCCGACCGGATGATCTTTTTCACTCATCGCCAAGTAGGTATAGGTCATCTCGTTTTTATAGATTAACCCGCAATCGCTCACCATCTCGGTGTAAGAAACGGCAACGCCAAAATCTTTCATGAAATCGCGGTAAGCTAAAGTCGTGATACCGGCCATTGGGCCAAGAACCACTTTTCCTTCAATTGAGATGTTACCGATATTCCACATAAAGAGAAAAAAGGGAAGGTTAAACCTTTCCTTCCCCTTTGTTTTCGTTTGCGGCGTCTTTTTCAACCTTGGGTTCAAACAGTTCGACAATTTCTTCCGCATTGATTGTTTCTTTTTCGAGGAGACGTTCCGCAATCATGATCACTTGTTCGCGGTTTTCTTCGATAATCTTTTTAGCCAACGCGTGGGATTCGTCGATAATCTTCCGAACCTCGGTATCGATTTCATAAGCGACTTGTGTCGAGAAGTTCTTTTGTGTCGAAGTATAGTCACGGCCCAAGAAGACGTTTTCGCTGTCCGATTCATATTGAATGGGGCCAAGCGTGGACATACCGTATTCGGTAACCATCAAACGTGCTAAGCGGGTGGCAATGCTGATATCGTTTTGGGCACCGGTGGAAATATCATTGAAGAAAATTTCTTCAGATGAACGTCCGCCGAGGTATCCCACGATACGGGCAAGTAATTCTTTTTTGGTTAACAAGAAACGATCTTCATCCGGGCTCATCAACACGTGCCCGCCGGTACGTCCGCGAGGAACGATGGTAATCTTTTGCACTTTATCGGAATGCTTGAGTTTCAAACCAATGATGGCGTGGCCGGCTTCGTGATACGCAATGGCGCGACGTTCGGTCTCGTTGAGCGCACGCGAAGTTTTCGCAGGCCCACCGATCCGACGGTCAATGGCTTCATCAATTTCGGTGAGAGTCACCATTTCTTTGTTGGCACGGACCGCAAGGATTGCGGCTTCGTTTAAGATGTTTTCAATATCGGCGCCGGAGAACCCTACGGTTCTGCGAGCCAAGTTATTAAAGTCAATATTGGGGTCGATTTTTTTGTTACGGGCGTGGACTTTGAAAATAGCAGCGCGGCCTTGGCGGTCGGGTAAACTGACCGTGATTTGCCGGTCAAAACGACCCGCACGGAGAAGCGCCGGATCCAACACGTCTTCACGGTTGGTCGCAGCGATGACGATGATTCCGGAGTTGTCCGAGAAGCCATCCATCTCGACGAGAAGTTGGTTCAATGTTTGTTCGCGTTCGTCGTTTCCGCCGCCGAGACCGGCACCACGTTGACGACCGACAGCATCGATTTCATCAATGAAGACAAGGCACGGAGCGGTTTGCTTAGCGCGCTTGAACATATCGCGCACACGTCCGGCGCCAACGCCAACGAACATTTCGACAAAGTCGCTTCCCGAAATGGAATAGAAAGGGACTCCGGCTTCGCCGGCAACGGCTTTCGCTAAAAGTGTTTTGCCGGTTCCGGGCGGCCCCACAAGGAGAACGCCTTTCGGAAGTTTGGCACCAAATTTCGAGAACTTTTTGGGTTCTTTTAAATATTGAACGATTTCAACCATTTCCGCTTTTTCTTCATCGCATCCGGCCACGTCATCAAAACGGATCTTGGATGTGTCTTCACGACGGGCGCGGGATTTATTGAATTCCAAAGCTTTACTATTGGAACTGTTGACCGAAGAACTCATTTTGGAGAACAAGAAAATAAACAGAATCGCACTACCGCCAACAATAAGAATGGTTGGGCCCCAAGTTTCAAACCAATTGGTTTCAAACGCGTTGACAGAGGTCCATTTGCCGTCAAAATAAAGCGTCGTTCCGCCATCATCTGAACGCGTCATAAGTTCGTCATAGACCGCATCGGTCAAAGCCTGGTTGTTGGTTTCAAAGGTGCAAGTAAAATAAACCGTTTTTCCGGTTTCGCTGTCAATGTAAGATCCTTCAATGACGGTTACTGTTTCTTTTTGTGTTGAGGTTACTTCTTTGATTTGCTCAGTGCTCAAAACGTTGACAATTTCATTTTGAGAGACTTTTTCGGTGACACCGGATGAACGGAAAAATACCAGCCAAATAAAAGCGATGATCGCCACCGCCATTAAAAGGTAGGGAACCAGGAACCCGAATATCCCGCTTTTTTTGTTTTTAAGATTGTCCATAAACTTCCTCCTTAGTATGTTGACGCGCTTGCCGCCAAAGGGTCAGACGCTGTGATGTATTAGATAAAATCTTTTATCTAGTCTTTTTTTACACGACTAGCATTATTATACAGTAAACGCATTATTGCACATAATCAAATGACTTCTTAATTTCAAAATTTGATTGCCGTGGGAAGCGCGTGTCTTTTTGGAAGCGAGGAATATAAATTGGAAGACCGTTTTTGTCCACCACAACAGGCCAAATGGCTCGTAACGATGAGGGAAGTTTCCAATCAATATACAATCGGTTAATCCGTTTGATCATTTTTCCGACTTGAATGCGGTCACCCGAACGGGCAGGGCGGATGGTCAACGGATAAGAAGAAAGCGGGACAAAATCTTTGAGGTAACCCTTGGTGAAATCAACCGAAAAATAGGGGCAGTCCAGGGAGTCGGGTTTTGAAAGAGTATAGGAATATGACACGACCTTTTGAATTTGAGTTAAAACCAAATAATCATAGCGTCTTTCAAACATCCACCTAGAATTCAAAATAACTTGCTTATTGGGATGATTCATCAAACATAATTGTTTAATTTGTTGAATGCGGTCAAAACTTAAAGGTTGATGACATGAATGTTTGGACAACATCAAATAAAGTAAAAAAGTAAACGATTGTTCCGAAAGATTTTTTGCCTTTTCGACAGGAATGTTTTCATATGGTGAAAACTCATGTTCCAAAGCCGTGGTCTCCATTCGATTTTGTTGATTAATTTTTAGAATCTCTTCGAGGACGTTTTTTCGTTTTTCTTGGTCCATTTTTTCTACGATGGAATGACGGATTCGATTGCGTTGATAGTGGTCGGTAAGGTTGCTGGAATCAATCGCATAGGGAATCTTTTTTTGATCACAGTAAGCTTTAAGCGACGCTTTTGAAAAATCCAGCAAAGGACGATAAATAACCATATCGATAAGTTCGGATTTTGGAAGAAGTCCATACGAAATAAGGCGTGTTTTGCGGGCTTTTTGCATAAGATAGGTTTCAATATGGTCATCTTGCTGATGCGCCACCAACAAACCTTCAGCACGGTATTCCCGATAACGCTGATGAAAGAAGCGATAACGGACATTACGCGCCCAAGCTTGAAAGTTCCCGGTGGGCTTCATCCCGGTAGTGTCCAAGACATCCAATTCGAGATCGTGGTCGAGACAATATTGTTCCAAACCCGACTGTTCAAAATCGCTTTCGGGTCGACGATGGTAATTGACGTGGCAAACAACCGGTTTATATCCTTCTTCGACTAGCATGTTCAAAAGAGCCATTGAATCAGGGCCAAACGAACATGCCAGCAGTAATGTTTCTTTTTTTGAAAAAGGAAAATCCATGGATTATACCACTTCGTCTTTAATGATTTTATACATTTCGGAAGAACTGGCCTTGGTGGCATTTTCCGAAATAGCCAACACTTCAAAAAGAATGCGATGTTTTCCAAGGCGTAAAAAAACTTGATCGCCCACCTTGATTTCACTGGAAGGTTTTGCGTCTTTTCCATTGATGGAAACCGTGCCTCCATCAACAATTTCTTTGGCCACTGTTCTCCGTTTGATTAAACGACTTACTTTAAGGTATTTATCAATACGCATATAAGGGTGCTCCTGTTTCTATTTTACGATATTTTTTTTGCTTTTTCGGTTTTGCTTTCATCATTGACCCGTACGATGGCCGACAACAAAGTCTCAAGGTGGGTGAGCCAGTCTCCACGTTTGAACAATCGCGCTTTCAGTTCTTTGTTGATATAGTTCACTTTAAGATAAGGCATCAGATTGATGATTTCTTTGAAAAGCGTGTTGCCAACCCCGCTGATCGTGCTAAACTTCACCGACATTTTTACATCGACGTACTCCGTCGTTTCACGGACGTCTTCGATTGATTCGTCTGAGCTCAAGATATCAATTTTTCTTTTTCTGAGAAGTTTTTCGACCTCATCAGGGAGTCTTCCGTAAATATCCCGGATTTTGTCATGGATGGCATCCAATTGAATGAACGTCTTTGCGGATTCGATTTCTTGGTAAAGCTCAATTTTATCCGTTTTCCCAGCATAACTGGCCGGAATATAAGCATCAATGGTGAGTGTGTTGGAAGCTTTGGGTTCTTCAGGAACCTTTCCCGTTTTCTTTTCATCGATCGCTTCCGAGAGAAGTTTTAGATACATATCGATACCAACGGTATCAATGAATCCCGCTTGTTCAGGCCCTAAAATATCGCCCGCACCACGGATCATTAAATCGCGTTGTGCAATTTTATATCCGCTTCCGAGTTCGGTAAAGTCTTGGATCGCCTTAAGGCGCTTCGTTGCCACTTCATTCATGGCTTTGCCTTCTTTATAAAGCAGATACGCATAAGCAATCCGATTGCCTCGCCCAACCCTGCCCTTGATTTGATAGAGTTGCGAAAGCCCAAACGTGTCTGCATCTTCTACGATAATCATGTTGGCATTCGCTATATCGATGCCGTTTTCGATGATTGAGGTACAAACCAAAACGTTGAGTTCGTTGTTATAGAATTTCAGCATGACATCTTCAATCGTGGTTTTATCCATCTGACCATGGACAACGCCGACACGCGCGTTCTTTGCTAACCGTTCAATTCGCCCGGCAACCGAGTCAATGTTATAGACTTTGTTGTGCAGATAGAAAACTTGGCCGTTTCGTCCGAGTTCTCTTTCGATTAATTCTTTGATTACGGGTTCTTTATAGGGAATCACGTAGGTCTGAATGGGCATGCGGTTCATCGGCGGCGTCGTAATTTCAGAAAGTTGGCGTATGCCAAGAAGGGAGATTTGAAGCGTTCGCGGAATCGGCGTAGCGGTAAGCGTCAAAACGTCGACATTGGTTTTCATTTCTTTGATTCGCTCTTTTTGTTCTACACCAAAGCGTTGTTCCTCATCGACAATTAACAATCCAAGGTCGTTAAAGTGAATTTCTTTGCTTAGCAAACGATGCGTTCCGATGACTAAATGGATTTTTCCTTCACGAATGTCTTCCATGTAGAGTTTTTGTTTGGGCTCAGGAACAAGGCGCGATAAAATAGCCACCTTGACACCAAATGAAGCAAAGCGTTCAGTAGCGATTTCATAATGTTGCCGCGCCAATAAGGTGGTTGGGCACAAAAGAGCAACTTGTTTACCAGAGGAAATCGCTTTGAATGCTGCGCGGAACGCAATTTCGGTTTTACCAAAGCCAACGTCTCCGCACAAAAGACGGTCCATCGGGGTCGGTTTTTCCATATCCTCTTTGATTTCATTGAGCGATTTGAGTTGGTCGGGGGTCAAATCAAACGGAAACTGACTTTCAAATTCTTCTTGAAATTGATCATCATGGTTAAACGAAAATCCCTTGGCGGCGGCTCGTTCGGAATAGAGTTGAACCAGGCGGTCGGCAAGTTCGTTTACACGTTCTTTAATACGGTGCTTGGTTTTATCCCACTCGTTGGAGTTCAGCCGATTGAGTTTTGGGACAACGCCTTCTTTGCTTGAAAATTTGCGGACCAGCTTGAATTGTGAAAGGGGCACATAGAGGACGTCGGTGCCGGCATAAGCAATATGAAGAAAATCGCGGTGAACCCCGTCAACTTCGAGGGTAGTAATGTCA
>CALMWE010000239.1 GCA_937873795.1 uncultured Caryophanales bacterium | reverse complement strand
TCTGGGAATATTATAACATTTCTCAGGATTCTTTTGACAAGCGTGTTAAGTGAGCCCAATATTTCAATATGCCGAAAAGAGCCTTATTCATGGCACGTATTTTTACTTTAAATCTTATTTGGTTTTTTTCATAAGCAAACTATATCGGTGTTTTCTTGAATGAAAAAAGTCCACATCGTGGTGGACTTCTTGAAGACTTTGATCAGACGTTTTTACTATTGCGGAACTTGTGTTCTAGATGTGTATTCAGTAAGTAAAATTGATAATCCTCAAGGGTAAAGACTTTATCGCTCGAAGAATCACCATATCGCTTGACGAGTTCGGAAACTGGGATGCGCCTGGCTTCGCGTAGAGGAGCGATATCTTCTTCAAGGATTTTTCGAACAATTTCTTTCATGTCATCCTTTTTCAGATTGCCGATTTTCCATACCGGAGACATCTCCGTGAAATTGAAATAAACATCGAACTCAGCGGATATATTCAGCGTGATGTCTTTGTCATTGTGAGGAACAAAATGGTCAGTGCTATCGATTAGATGTCGATAGCACTCGGATTCACTCAGGCGTTCATTGAAATCAAGATAATACGGGATGAGTTCTTCACTGATGTGTCTTTTTTGAATTCGGATGCCATAGAGTTTCCGATTTTCCCCGTCACACGAACCTTCATGGACGAAGAAGTTGAAGTCTTTGCATCGCTCTTTTAGTTTTAACTGATCAATCAAATGAAGGAGTTCGACGATACTTTGTTTATTCTCTTCATTGATGAAGGCTTGCCACCGGGGTGTCATGCCGTTTTCAAGAAGGATTTCTGTTGCTTGAAGCAGTTCTTTAAAGGCTCCTTGCCTTCCAACAAAGGAGTCGGTGTATTCCTTTAAACCGAAGAAGGTCAATTGAACTTCCTTGACTCCTACTTTTTTAAGAAACTTGACATAGTTTGGGTCACGGACAAGGCGGTAAAAACTTGCCAGTTCAAACCGCTGGGGTTTTGTCCCGGTGGATAGGTCGATGTCTTTTTGCCACCGCCGCTCATAATCCGAGCAATAATCCGGTTCCCTTAGCCAAGAATAAAAGGTGATTTGGTTAAAATAGTCCTTGAACTTGTCCACGATGAAAAGAGCGTCTTCATCGCTCATCTTCTTATTGGGCATATGTCCCAACCAACAGTGTTTGCAGCGGTTTGGGCAGCCATTCATATCGACGACAAGGTTTAAATTCATTGGGGCATCATTACTGAACGGATTACTCATCTTACGTACTTTTTTATTATAGAGTTTATTTTGAAATGCGTTTTAGGAAAGATAGTGGCGAACATAACGTACCAAAAGAAAAGGCTCGATGCTGACATCGAGCCCTACATGCAATCATGGTATCCCCAAGGCGATTCGAACGCCTGACCTACGGCTTAGAAGGCCGTTGCT
>CALMWE010000238.1 GCA_937873795.1 uncultured Caryophanales bacterium | reverse complement strand
TTCGGCCTTTTTCTTATTTTTTAGGTTTTTGAACCGCTTACAAAATTTTTTCAGCAAGCTTCTTTAAGGCACTGTCCGAGACCAAATCCAGCACGTTTTGAAGGCTCGAAACAGAGGATTGCTTGAGCGATTTATGAAGGGCATTGATGAGGGCATCGATCGGACTTTCTGCATGAGAATAATCCGCATCGGTGGCTCCGGACATTTCTTCTTCCAAGAGCGTGAGCACGCAGCGGCGAAGCATCACAAGCAGTGATGTCTCGAGCCAGTAAGAGAACGTCGTTTTGGGGAATCTCCGTTCCATTCTCTTGATTTTTACATACAGCGGCAATCCATCTTCCCCTCCATGCCATAAATCCACGAATGCAAAGTCATAGTCGACCGGGGTCATGGCCTTCTCGATGTATTCGATGGCTTCGCGACGGACAATCTTGATTTTATCTTTATTGGGGAATTGGGGCAGGATGTGGCGTTGGAACATCCCGATGATTTGCGGATTCGTTTCGATGATGGTGACGCTTTGAACATCCGGTTTGATCGAGGACATATAGGCAAAATAACCTAAGCCCAAACCAAAAGTCACGACATGACCATGGGCAGTATCAATCGCAGACTTCATGGTTTCGATTTCGTTGGGGGTGATGCTCATCCATGTAACATCATTTTCGGCCACGGCGAGAAATTCGAACGGTTCATCGAAGAAACCCATCCGTGTTCTTTCAAGGTAGTTTTGGTTTTCATCCACGAGCGCATCGTCATAAATAAAAGCTTCAAAAGAATCATAAGGTTCGTAACGGAGTTCCCATGAGCCTTCATGCGTGGGTTGCACGCGTATGTTTTTATAGTAGGGGTTATCGAGGTAGGCCGCAGGTGAAAGCTTTTTGACCGCTTTAAAAAGGTAGCGGGTCATCATTTCTTTGTCTTGCTTGTTGCGGGAATCCAAACCGAGGTTTTTGGCCATCAGTTGGACATAGGCTTGTTCATCGGTGGCGTTGGCTAAACCCTTTTGTTTTTCCAGCATCGGCTTGGTGATCGAACACGCATCGTTTTCCAAATAGAACAAAAACATATCCGCGGCTTGGATATTGTCATCTTTGGTTTTTAAGAGTTCTTTGACTTTTAACGCGTCGTTTGACGATAAGGTGATTTTCATACGCACTCAATGTATCATTCTTTGAGCCTTTTTCCAATGGAGTTGATACCTTAGTTCAGAATCCAAACAAATTTCAAAAATTCGACGATAATTGATTCAAATCATATTTTGTTTAGTTGAGCAAAGATATAATCGGGTTGCAAGGAGGCATGACTATGCACAACATTAAACTGAAAGATTTAGTCGCCAAACATCCCGAGGTTACCACCTTTTTAAACGCTCGGAACATTGACTATTGCTGCGGTGGAGAAACGCTGATTTTCGATGCCATCAAAGAAAAAGGATATGAAGTAGAACCTTTTATCCGTGACATGAAAAAGGCGCTTGCCGATTCCCTCAAACAAGACGAAGTATTGGACAAAGATACGCTCACGATGGCTTCGAACGATCTCATCAACTATATTCAGAAGCGTCACCACGTTTTGGAAAAGGACCTTTTGGTAACCATCGAACCGCTCTTGTACAAAATCATGAACGTTCACTATGAACACCATGGCGAGGAACTCAAGCAAGTCCATCACTTGTTTATGACGCTCAAACGCGATTTGGAAGAACATCTGCTCGAAGAAGAAAAGCATGTTTTCCCTCGTTTGAAAGCTCAAATCACGGTATCTGAAGATGGAACGCTTTCGTGGATGGAGGCCTTGATGGCGGATCATGTTACCACCGGAGAATTGCTTCATCAAATGAAAAAGATTACCCATGATTTCGCACTTCCGGAAGACGCTTGCCCGACGTACATCAAAACCTATGGGTTGCTCAATAATTTGGTCAATGACATCTTCCTTCACGTTTATACCGAAAATTCGATTCTCTTTCCGCGCTATTTGCCTAAGTAAAAGACTTTCTTAGCGGTCATGGTAGAATGAAAATGATAAAGGATTGCCATCTATGGATATGAAACATTGTCAGCACTGCCAACATGACCGCTCTTGCTTACGAAGAGTTCCTTTATTTTCGGCGCTGGAAATTCAAGAAATGGAAACGGTCCAGAAACTTATCCGGCACGGGGACAAACGCCAAGGCGAGACGCTCTTTAAGATGGGCGAGACAAGTTCGGAACTGATGGTCATCCGTTTTGGGAAAATCAAAGTAGTCCGTTACGATGATCAAGGCAATGAAATCATTTTAGAAATCTTGCGTGCCGGCGATTACTACGGGATGGACGCGTTGTTTAATCAGGGCGTTTTTCAAGACAGCGGCATTGCGCTTGAAGACGTCGGAGTCTGTACTATCCAAATGGAAGACTTCCGGTTATTGATTCAAAAAAACCCCACTCTGGCTCTGAAAATCATGAAGGATCTACAATCCAAAATCATCCAAACCAAGCAACTGATGGAGATCTTGTTCATGAAAGATACCACTCAGCGAGTGGCTCAATATTTGTTGATGCGAAACCAGAATCAACTGAACAACCTCTTGATGCTAAGCCAAGAAGAAATCGGCAGTGCAATCCATTTGACCAAAGAAACGGTCAACCGCAAAATGGCCCGTTTCCAGGCACTAGGCCTGATTGCCATGGAAGGGAAGCGGCGCATTCATCTGCTTGATCCCGAAAAACTTGCGCAAGTGCGCGAAAAATAATTTTGGATACACGATAAAAATGGGATTTAATCGTCCCATTTTTGATTGTATGAAAAGACTTTTTTAGAGCGATGATATAATTAAAACGTATATTTTTCATCCGGTTTTTATCATCATCCGTCGGAAACGACTGAAAACGGGAGATATTTATGGGTAATCGATCACGGCTTTTCCAAATCATGGGGTTAGCTTTCTTTTTGCTGTTGAGTGCGTGCGAAGCCAATAGTTCTTCGCTCAGTGAATCCTCTTCGGATGATTCGAGTGCTTCATCGGTTTCCTCGGAGAATTCCTCTTCTTCCTCAAGCTCGGAGGCCTCCAGCAGCGCGGAATCTTCGAGCAGCTCTGAATCTTCCTCATCGTCGGAAAGTTCTTCTTCCAGCGAAAGCTCCTCCTCGAGCGAGAGTTCTTCAAGTTCTTCAGAGGAGTCCTCTTCTTCATCGTCCACGCCTACGATACAAACCCTTTCGTTTGATACCAACGGAGGTTCCCTTATTAATCCAATCTCGGCAATGTCGGGATCGTATATCAGCCAGCCAAGCAATCCTTGGCGTACCGGATACACCTTTGCCGGGTGGTACGCTGAACCCGGATTATCTACGCCGTATGTCTTTTTGCAAATGCCGGAAGACTCCATCACGGTCTACGCGGACTGGGAAACCAACTCCATGATTTTTTCCGCCGTGGACGGAACGAATCTGATGGTTAACGGAAACGCTCTCTATAATCCGCAAGCGGAAATTTGGGTTCCCAAATACCACCAAGGGGCTTTAGTGACCGCCATCGATATGTATGGTTTCTATGGTCTTCGCGATATCACCCGTATCAAACTCCCCGATTCCATCAATCAAATCGGCTCTCAGGCGTTTGCCGGCGACTTAGCTTTAACGGCGATTGATGTGTTGGGTCAAGGAACCTCGTTTACTTCAGTGAATGGCATTCTTTACAACGCAACGATGACTGATTTGGTGAGTTATCCCATTGGAAAAACAGACACTTCTTTGACGATTCCGGAAGGCGTTCTTACGATTGACAGCAATGCGTTTAACAGCGCTTTGAATTTAACCTCAATTACTTTCCCGACGACTTTAAGGTACATTGAAGCCGAAGCCTTCATGTTTTGCCAACACCTTACCACGGTTACCATGAACGAAGGACTTGAATCGATCAGCAACAATGCCTTCTATTGGAATGCGTTGGTCGAAGTTAATTTGCCGAGCACGTTAATCACATTGGCGAGTAGTGCCTTTGATTCTACCTACACGATTACCTCGTATGCCGTGGCCCCCGGCA
>CALMWE010000237.1 GCA_937873795.1 uncultured Caryophanales bacterium | reverse complement strand
GTTTTTAAGGCTCTTAAGAGCCTTTTCATTTACTTCATAGAAAAATAGATGAAAGCGCTTTTTTATTGTATAATGGTTTTGGCGTTAAAAAAATAAAGGAGAAAATAATGAGCGATTTCAAAGTTTTCGAGTACATGGCCAAGCACAAATATGAGCAGGTCGTGCACTTTTATGATGAAGCGACAGGACTTCGCGGCATCACAGTGATCCATGACACGACATTAGGCCCGGCATTGGGCGGTACGCGTGTGTGGAATTATGAGTCAGAAGAAGCAGCGTTGATTGATTGTCTGCGTTTATCTCGTGGGATGACTTACAAGGCCGCAGCGGCTGGATTGAACCTCGGTGGCGGCAAGACCGTTGTCATCGGCAATCACCCGGAACCCGCCCAAGCCGAAGCCTTCTTTAGAGCTTTGGGACGTTATATCCAAGGAATGGGCGGCCGTTACATCACCGCCGAAGACGTCAACACATCCACTTCCGATATGAGCTTTGTCCATATGGAAACGGATTATGTCGTTGGCCTTGAAGGAAAATCGGGCAACCCCTCACCTTTCACTGCCAAAGGCGCTTTCTATGGCATTAAAGCCGCTTTGAAATACAAATTCAACGATTCCGAAATCAGCAAGTACTCCTATGCCGTCCAAGGCGTCGGAGCGACCGGAACTTTCCTCATCGAATATTTGCTTGAGGAAGGCGCAAAGAAGATTTATGCCTGCGATATCAACGAAAAGCATATCGCTGCACTCAAGAAGAAACACCCTGAAGTCATCTTCGTGAAACCCGAAGAAATCTATAGCGTCGCTGTCGATGTCTTTGCCCCCTGTGCTTTAGGCGGCATCCTCAACAGCCAAACGATTCCGCAACTGAAAGCCACCATCGTCGCCGGCATTGCCAATAACGTCTTGCTGGACGAAGATGTCCACGGACCGATGCTCCGCGAAAAAGGCATTCTCTATGCGCCGGACTTTGTCATCAACGCCGGCGGCTTGATCAACGTTTATAACGAATTGATCGGCTACAAAAAGGAAAACGTTGAAGTGGATCTCAAACGGATTTATGACCGTTTGCTCGATATCTTCAAGATTGCCGATACGGAAAACATTTCCACTCAAGAAGCTGCCAAAGTATTTGCCAAAAAGCGCATTGAGCAAATCAAAAATATTCATTCCAATTACATCAAAAAGTAGGTGATGTCCATGAAAGAACATCGACTGACTTTCAATAACGAGGCTTGCAAAGGTTGCGGGCTCTGCGTTCATTTTTGCCCTGTCAAAATTTTGCAACTCGACGCCTCCAGGATGAACCAGGCGGGGTATCCTTTGGTGAGCGTTACCGACATCAAAAAATGCATTGGGTGCACCTTCTGCGCGATGATGTGCCCCGACTCCGTCATAAGGGTGGAATCCATCGATGAGTAAACAATTATTAAAAGGCAACCAAGCCATCGCGTTGGCCGCGGTTCAAGCCGGGGTCGATGCCTATTTCGGTTATCCCATCACGCCTCAAAACGAAGTCCCCGAATACTTAAGCAAATACCTTCCTGAAGCCGGAAAGGTTTTCGTCCAAGCTGAATCGGAAGTTGCCGCCATCAACATGGTGTACGGCGCGGCCGGTGCCGGTAAACGGGCGATGACTTCCTCTTCCAGTGTCGGTATTGCTCTAAAACAAGAAGGACTGAGTTACATTTGCGGTTCGGAACTTCCGTGCTTGATCGTCTCGGTCATGCGCAGCGGACCCGGATTGGGCGGCATTCAACCTTCTCAAGCCGACTATTACCAAGCCACCCGTGGCGGCGGTAACGGCGACTACCATCTCATCGTTTATGCTCCCGAATCGATTCAAGAAACCATTCATTACATCAAAGAAGGTTTTGACGTTGCCGATATTTATCGGAATCCCGTCATGATTTTAATTGATGGTTTGATTGGCCAAATGATGGAATCGGTGGATATGGATGTTCCTTATACTCCCAGAAAACTGCCCGAAAAGACATGGGCGGCCATGGGCAAAAAATACCATTCCGGCCAAAACGTCATTAACAGCCTTTCACTCAACCCCGATCATCTTGAAAAACATAACCTGGATTTGCAAGCTAAATATAATTTGGTGCGAAAAAACGAAGTCCGTTATGAACTGATCAACATGGAAAACCCCGACTACGTCATCGTAGCCTATGGTTCTATGGCCCGTATCGCCCGGAGCGCCATTGAAACGCTCGGCGAAAAAGGTATTCATGTCGGCATGATCCGTCCCATTACGGTTTGGCCGTTCCCAAAAGAAGCTTTTGCCAAGATTCCGTCAACCTGCAAAGGCATTTTAGTCGTCGAAATGAGCCTTGGCCAAATGGTCGATGATGTCGAGATTGCCAATCGCGGAAAATTCCCGATCGCCTTCTATGGCCGTGCGGGCGGTAACGTCCCCGATCCGACGGAAGTCGAACAAGCGATTTTGAACTTCGGAAAGTTGGTGCGGTTATGATCAAATATCAAAAAACCAAAGGTTTATCCGATAAAAAGACCCACTATTGCCCGGGTTGTACCCATGGCATCATCCACAAAATCGTCGCCGAAGTCCTTGAAGAAATGAATCTTTTGGACAATACCGTCGGCGTCGCCAGCGTCGGATGCAGCGTCTTCTCCTACGACTACTTCAACATCGATATGGAACAAGCCCCTCACGGACGTGCCTGTGCGGTAGCCACCGGCATCAAACGCGTCCTTCCCGATCGTTTCGTATTTACCTATCAAGGCGACGGTGATTTAGCCTCCATCGGCATCGCCGAAACCATTCATGCCGCCAACCGTGGCGAAAACATTTCCGTGATCTTCGTCAACAATGCGATTTACGGGATGACCGGAGGCCAAATGGCCCCCACGACATTGGAAGGTCAAAAGACCACGACTTCCCAACTTGGAAGAAACCACGCCACCCAAGGTAACCCCATCAAGGTTTCTGAAATCTTCAGCCAAATCGACGGCGTTGCCTATGTCGAACGTATTGCCATGACCAGTCCGCAAAATTACCGCAAAGCCAAAGCCGCCATCAAAAAAGCCTTTTCCTACCAATTAGCCGGAAAAGGATTCACGATGGTTGAGCTCCTCTCGACCTGCCCTGTCAACTGGGGCATGGCGCCGGCCGATGCGATGAAGTGGATTGATGAGAAGATGACCCTCACATTCAAACCGGGCGTCTATAAGGACATTGACCATGATTAAGCGCATTCGTATCGCCGGTTTCGGCGGCCAAGGCGTGATGCTTCTTGGCGAAATCCTGGCTTATGCCGCGACGCTCAAAGACCTCAACAGCATTTTCGTACCGACCTATGGTCCGGAAACACGCGGAGGCACGGCCAACTGCATGGTCACCATCTCCGACCGTCCCATTTATTCGCCCATTTTCACTGCGTGCGACGATTTAATCGCACTCAATGAACCGTCTTTCATCAAATTCTCTCCCGCGGTCAAACCCGACGGCTATATTCTTTACAATGCTTCGTTGATCAAATCGGTTCCCGCTTCCAAGGCGCAACTCAAAGGCATTCCCGCCAATGATTTGGCCATGGAGCTTGGCGAACTCAAGACGATGAACATCGTCGTTTTGGGAACTTACCTGAAACATTTGGGCCTATTCGATCATGAAACGATTATCACCGCGCTCCGTCACTTCTTCGGACCGAAAAAAGAACATTTAATTCCGATGAACCAAAAAGCGCTGGAAATCGGGGAAAAACAATAGGAGGTATCCTATGGATTTCTTAACTAATGCCAAAGCTCGGTATTCCGTTCGTTCCTTTTCTCCTCGCCCTGTTGAAAAAGAAAAGGTGACGATCATGCTTGAGGCGGCGCAAGCGGCACCCACCGCTCACAACGCACAGCCTTACGTCCTCTATGTGATGCAAAGCCCGGAAGCGTTGGCTCAAATCGATGCATGCTCGAGGAACCGTTTCGGCGCACCGCTCGTGTTTGTGATTTGTTATGATAAAACACAAGCTTGGGCCTCTCCCGAAGGAACGTCCAGCGGCCCTGTCGATTGTGGCATTATCGGTACGCACCTGATGTTCGCCGCTCACGATTTGGGGTTAGGATCTTGCTGGGTCATGCGCTTTGAAGCCAGTATCCTGAAACAAGCGTTGAAACTTCCCGAGAATCTAGTCCCGGTGTCCTTGATGCCTGTGGGTTATCCAAGCGAAACCGCAGTTGCAGGTCCTCGGCACTCTCAACGCAAACCTCTTCTAGAAAACGTCCTCTTCAAATAGACATGACGCCCTCCACACGAGGGCGTTTTTCTTTTCTTGGTTATTGCCCCAATTACGTTTTTCGACAAATTTGCTTATATGACAAAAGAATATTTAAGGGCAAAGGCCCCGGTAAATTCGTTCCAAGTACGAAAAATGTGATCTTTTCTCTTTTTTTGAGAAAAAGCGTTTAAAAGGTTTCATTCTCATTTGATGTATACGCTTACATGTTTATATTGAAAAAAATTGTCTGTGTGGTATAATGAAAAATGTAATGAGGGAAACCGATTTCCCCAATAAAATCACTCATGCAATCACTCCAAATATTTAAGGGGTACGTATGGGAATGTGGACATTCACTGGGACGAAAATCGTCTATGGAGAAACAAATGGAACAATACAAATCTCTTGCTTTATGCCTTCTGGCTGTGACTGCTTTTGCTTTGGCCGGATGTGAAAATCCAAACAATTCAAATTCTTCGGGTAACTCCGGAAGCGACAGCCAAGGCACAAGTTTGCCAGACTATCAAACCGGCGATGTGATTTACCATGAGAAAGTGATTTATGACACATCGAAAGAAGCCTACGATGTTTCGATGGCTTTAAATTCCGAAGAAAAAGCTAAGGCTGTCACCTGTGGATTAACCATCGCCACCGCTTCTCAATACAGTACAAGAAACGGCATACTGACCGTCAGCGGTTCGTTCATGTCGCAACTGGATTTAGGCGAACGGACGTTAGTCGTGACCTTAGATTCCGGAACGAAAGTCGGTTTTGAACTCATGGTGGTCACCAAAGTCATCACCACCGGAATGGAATTCCAAAACATTAATGAAGATTTAAATGGAATCTATGTCTTAGGCAACGACATTGACCTGAGCGATATTCCCAACTTCGAACCTTTAGGTTTCTTCAATGGGGAAACCGATCCGAGCAACCACTACTTCCACGGCATTTTGGAAGGCAATGGTTATATGGTAAAAGATGCCCGTGTCTATTACGCGAGCAGCACCGATTCCAGCGAAGATGTTTACTATGGGGATTCGCTGTTTGAAGAAGAAGCCCACCAAGCTGGAAACAACATCGGCCTTTTCCAAATCATCGGTGAAGGCGGTATCGTACGGAACATCCATTTTGATAACATCAAAGTCCGCGGAAGAACCATCGTCGGCGCTATTGCCGGTATCGTCGCCGGAACCTTAGAAAATTGCCTATTGACCAACTCACGCGTTCAAATGGGCACGCACTTCTATGACAACGACTGCAATATGGGTGCCGTT
>CALMWE010000236.1 GCA_937873795.1 uncultured Caryophanales bacterium | reverse complement strand
GTGGAATTGAAGACTGGCGTGTTGCCCCAAATTGCAGCCTTCTTTGCCGTTGAGCGTGGCAATCGGATAGCAAGCACCTTTGCAGTCAAGCATTTGGGCCCGTTCGGTGGCTTGAGGGAGTGTGTAATAACGGAACATCAGCAAGTTCTTTGCCCCGTCGGGATTGTTGAACAAATAGAACGGCAAGGAATACGTTTCGGAATCCCAGAAGGCGTGACCGCTATAGGCTTCGCCGGTCAATCCTTTGGCGCCGATGTTGTTATGCGGATCAAATCCGTGATAGGTCTGGGTCAATTGGAAAATGTTGAAGCGGATGCCTTGTTGATTGATGGGGTCGCCTTCGATGACGATATCGCTTTTATCCCAAACGTTTTTCCAGAAAGCTTTGTTTTTATCCAACGCGCCAAGATATCCTTCGTTGACCGAGTCACGGAGTTCTTTGACCCCGTCTTTGATCATCGAAGCCACACTTTGAGATTGGTTCTTATCGACAAGATTGACAACGAAGCGGGTGAAAACACGCACTTGATGGGCTTTTAAAGGAATCGCATATTTGACGGAAACACCACGGTCATGATTGACGAATTTGCCTTCTTGAGGAATATCAAGATGCATGAAGGAGGCTACTTTTTGACCCGTCGTCAAGGTTTCGTTGATCGTACCAAAAGTATCTTCTTCATGATAGTTCTTCAACCCTTTGTAGAAGCAATCATGGCCCCAATGGAGGACTTTGCTGTCGAGGAAGAATTCAATCTCCGCGGTCGTCTCATGGTCCGAGGTGATTTCAATGGTTTGATAGGCGCGATGGCAGTCCACCATCGAAAGGAAACGTGTGAATTTGATATGGAATAAACCCAGTTCAGTTTCAAAATCAAACTCACGGGATAAAAGTCCGGATTTCATATCCAGTTCCCGACGGAAGCCTTGGGTTTTAGCGTCCACTTTGACGGTATGATGGTCGAGTTTGATGATGACTTTAATCCAATCGACGGAGTTAATCATGAAGTGGGTCCGTTGAATGATGCCCTTGTAATGGATTGGGGTATCTTCTTTGGCGTAATCGTAGACGCCGTTGAAATACGAACCGCGAAGGGTTTCGAAATGCGTGCCTTCGTCAAAGGTTCCGCGGATGCCGCAGTATTCATTGGCTAACGAGAAAAGCGATTCGGAGACTTTGCTCCGTTCGGGGTGAAAACCTTCCTCGATGATTTTAAACGGATCGACCGAGACATAACGTTGTGCGATTTTGGCCATAACTTACTCCTTCATACCACTGGTGGAAGAGGTTCCGGTAATTTGTTTTTGGAAGACGATGAAGAGGATGATTTGAGGAATAATCGAGATTGAAAGTAACATCAATAACTTATCGGGACCGAAGTCCGGGTTGGTCGCAATCGTCGATTGAATCGAGAAGATTTTGACCATTACCGTCTGCATGCCTTCGTCTTGCAGGACAAGGTAAGGCAGTAAGAAGTCACTCCATGCAGCCGTCGTCGTGAAGATGGCGACAACGCCCATGATCGGCTTAGATAAGGGGGCGACGATGGAAAAGAAGATTTGTAAGTCACTGGCACCATCCAGCCGGGCGGCTTCAAGTAAAGCCTTAGGAATGGAATCGAAATAGGTCTTGAACATCATGAAATAGAACGCATTCGCACCGAAGATGAACCATAACGGAATGTAGCTATCGATCAGGTTCAACATGGCAATGTTTTTGAATAACGGAACAATCGAGGTGACCGCTGGAATCATGTACGACAACATGACCGCGGCAAACACGATTTTGTGACCTCTGGGTTTAAGAATCGAAATCGCATAGGCAAGAATGCCGTTAAAGACGACCGAGCAAACGACCGCACCGACCACGACAACCAAAGAGTTGACAAAGTATTTGGTGAAGTCGAGATACTTCCAGACTTCGATCAGTTTTCCCAAGTTGAAATCGGAGGGCCATAAGACATACGGAACCTGATAGAGTTCAGCCGTCGTTTTGAAGCTGGAAATGAATAGCCAAATCGCCGGGACGATGGCGGAAAACAGCACCAGTGTCAGGGAGATGATGATGGC
>CALMWE010000235.1 GCA_937873795.1 uncultured Caryophanales bacterium | reverse complement strand
TCTTCGTTTACGAAGGACCTGAACACAAGCACGAAGCGCAAAAGCCCGAAGTGCTTGAGCTCAAGTACTAGGAGGATCAACCATGGCAGCCAAAAAGAAAACTGAAGTCGTTTATTACGGCACCGGCAGACGGAAATCGTCCATCGCCCGCGTGTTCGTTTCGCCCGGAAAAGGCAAGATCACCGTCAATGATCGCGATGTCAACGAATACATGCCGTATGACACCTTGGTCATGGACCTCAAACAACCCTTAGTCCTTGGTAACGTCACCGAAAAATTCGATGTCGTCGCTACGGTCGAAGGCGGCGGATTCACCGGTCAAGCCGGCGCTATCCGTTTAGGTATTGCCCGCGCCTTGCTCGAAGCCGGCATTGAACGCAAAACGCTCAAAGTCGCTGGTATGTTGACTCGTAACTCCCGTTCGAAAGAACGTAAGAAATACGGTCTCAAAGCCGCTCGTCGCGCTCCGCAATTCAGCAAGCGTTAATCTTACGACATCAAAACCACGCCTCATCGCGTGGTTTTCTTTTATCTAAACATATTGACAAGTATCTATGTGTTGCGGATAATGATACATAGATAAATGTCTATATGTTTTTAGGAGGCACTTCCATGGAAAGTCAACAACTCGTCGACATGATGAAAGCCTTGGGCGATGAAACCCGCCTTGAAATCGTCTCGATGCTCGGCAGCCAAGAATTATGCGCTTGTGAAATCTTGTCCGCGTTCCATTTAACGCAGCCGACGCTTTCCCATCATATGCGCATCCTTTGCGCTTCCGGCTTGATTCATTGCGAAAAAACCGGTAAATGGAATCACTACACGCTCAACCTCGAAAAGTTTGAACAAATCAAAACGTTCGTGGATACCCTGAAGCATCCCGTGACTCGTGCGTGCTCGTCTTGTAAGGAATAAGCGATGTCGGTATTAAAAGCAATTTGGGATTTTATCTCGCAACAACTCTTGGGCATGAAATGGCTCAATGATTTATTCGGTCTTCTGCTCAAAGCCTTGTTCGGCGAAAGTTTTGCCACGGGACGTTGGGGATTATCGATTCAATTCTTGTTCTTTGATTTCATCAAGATTTCGATTTTGTTGTTCTTATTGATTTTCATCATATCTTTTATCCAAAGCTACTTTCCGCCTGAAAGAACCAAAAAGATCCTTTCCAAATATCACGGAATCGGAGCAAATACTTTGGGTGCGCTTTTGGGCACTGTGACTCCGTTCTGCAGTTGCTCATCCATCCCGATCTTTATTGGATTTACGCGGGCGGGTCTTAGCAGCGGCATTACCTTCAGCTTTCTCATTTCCAGTCCCTTGGTGGATTTAGGTGCATTAGTGTTATTGACGACCGTCTTTGGGCCCAAGGTTGCGATTGCTTATGTCCTAGTCGGCATTCTCTTAGCCGTCATCGGCGGGACCCTCATCGAAAAAACGGGTCTGGGTGAACATATCGAAGATTTTGTGAAAAATGGCAAAAGCATCGATGTTGGCGCACCGAAGATGACTTTCAAAGGCCGCCTGATTTATGGCAAAGACCAAGCCGTGACGACGTATAAAAAAGTCGTGCTATATATCCTTGTCGGTGTCCTCATCGGGGCCTTGATCCACAACTTCATTCCCGAAACTTGGGTTCAAGCTGTGTTGGGAACGGAAAACCCGTTCTCGGTGCTCATTGCCACCGCCATCGGCGTTCCGATGTACGCCGATATCTTTGGCACGATTCCGATTGCCGAAGCCTTGTTTGCCTCGGGTGTTGGTATTGGTACGATTTTAGCGTTCATGATGGCGGTCACCGCCTTATCGTTACCGTCG